>JAFGDM010000277.1 GCA_016932115.1 Deltaproteobacteria bacterium
CCATCCGTATCCATCCGTATCCTTGACGAATTTTAACGGACGGGCCGCCATGTGGCCGCAAAGCTCTGTGTAATCTTCAACCCTTGCTACACTTAGATTTTCCATGATGGGTCCTCCTTTCGTCATGAAAATGAAACCATGTTCTTCCTATCCTTGCCTATCTTGAAAAGCAGGATTTATGCCGAAAGAACATTTCCGGCCCCTTTTTCACTCAATGCCCCGGAATTTGCCCTTTTGACTCTTACCCCCAAGGGTTTCTTGTTTGTATCGCGCACCTTTTTGTGTTAAGGTTACTTAACATATGTTAAGGTAAGGAAAAGGCCATGCTTGAAAATGAACTCAACAGTTATTGGAAGATGGTGGTGGACACGATCCGGGATGGGTTGATGGTTGTCGACCGTGCCGGCATGATTGTTTCCGTCAATCAGGCGCTTGAGACTATTACGGGATATTCAAGGAAGGATCTGGTGGGCAGGCCCTGCTCGGCATTGAACTGCGATGTTTGCGAGATTGCCCGGGACGCAAAAGGAGGACACTGGTGCGCCTTGTTCAGGACAGGGAGTCTCAAAATGCGCAGGTGTACATTGTTGAGAAAGGATGGGCGAAATATTCATGTACTGAAGAACGCATCTCTTCTCCGCGATTCGGACGGAGAAGTCATTGGTGCAGTGGAGACCTTGACCGACGTCACGGAACTTGTGCAGAAAGATCATCAGATCAATGCGTTCCAGCGACAACTTCATTCGGAAGATGGTTTTTGTGGAATGATCGGGACTTCTCCGCCCATGCAAAAGGTTTTCAATATCATTGCCAACGCCGCGCAATCTGATGCTCCCGTGATTATTTTTGGGGAAAGCGGAACCGGCAAAGAGCTTGTTGCTAGAGCAATCCATGAAACAGGAACACGTAAAAGGAAGCCCTTTTTGAAAGTGAATTGTGCGGCTTTGAGTGAATCCCTGCTGGAAAGCGAATTATTCGGACATGTCAAAGGTGCCTATACCGGCGCCTACCGATCAAGGGAAGGAAGGTTTGAGTCAGCGCGGGGAGGAGACATTTTCTTGGATGAAATCGGCGACCTGCCGCTTTCGACGCAGGTGAAACTGCTTCGAGTGCTCGAAGAGAAGGTCATTGAACGTGTAGGGGACAACCGTCCCATCCAGGTGGATGTCCGCATTATCAGTGCTACAAACAAGGAGTTGAAAGAGCTTGTGGATAAAGGCACATTTCGAAATGATCTTTTTTTCAGGATCAACGTTATTCCGATCAGGTTGCCGCCCCTCAGGGAGCGGGTTGAGGACATACCTCTGCTTGCCGATGCTTTTTTCAGGAGGGTTCAAATGAAAAGCAGCAAACCGATCCGGGGAATCAGCAACGAAAGCATGTCTTTTTTGATGGTTCACGACTGGCCGGGTAATGTTAGGGAGCTAAGAAGCGCTTTTGAGTATGCCTTTGTCGCATGCCATGAGGCCCTGATCCAGCCCTCTCATCTTCCTCCCAATATTTTTCGGGCCAAAGAGAGAATCAAAAAGCCGCAACGGTTTGCGATGGACTCGACTCAGATAAAAAAAGAGGAAATTATCGAGGCATTGAGAAAGTCCGGTGGGAACCAGTCCGCAGCGGCCCGCTTGCTTGGCGTGTCGAGAGTGACCGTGTGGAGCCGGATCAAGAAATTCAAAATTGATTTGCGGCGTGCTGTTCCCTAGCGAGGCTTCGTATCTAGCCGAGAAGACTTTCCTCGGCTCTAAAATAACGCAAACCTCCAAAGACCGGCCGGCGGGAATGCGATTTATGCTGCGGAAGCGTTTCGTTCGAGATGGGCTCTAGCCCGTGCGTAAACCTCTGTGACTCGGGGGCATTGCCGGGGGAGGGCGTCAAGGATTCTTTCGAGGTATTTTTTCTCCTCTATAATATTAAATGTCATAGGGAAATTTATATCATAGATCCATCCGATCTGAAGCAATTTAAAATCGTTCAACGTTTTGAGATCGGCTGTTTGGACAAGCCTACCCTGCATAAGCGCCTCGTAGACCGGTTTTGATACCCTGTCTACATCGGGCAAATCCAATTCAATGGTCCGGTTTCTTCTGAACCGAGCATTCCGGTAATATTCCGTAACAACCCGCCATATATCAAGCTTGTCTGCGTCCCTGAGTAGCTTGAGGAAAAAGAGGCAAGGCTCTTTTTCCTCCAAAGGCAGATCGGCGCGGTTATGGTATGCTACTGCCCGAAGGATTATATCGGCCGCAACAGGTTCAAGGCCGGCAAGGATCCCGGCGGCCTGGATGATTCTCGCGCCGAGGGCGGCATGATTTTCCGACTTGTAATCGGAAAAGGTTCTGTATCGCCTGTATTGCTCGAATCGACCGATATCGTGAAGCAAGCCTGAGGCTTCAGCCAGGCAGAGATCCTCCTTGGATAAATCGAGGCTCCATCCGATGTCCCTGATCGCTTCACAAACCCTCCACGTGTGTTCCCTCTTCAAGTCCAAATTTTCCTGAACGATCGGATCATCGGATGAAAAGCCGTGGGTATAGGATTGAAACCAGGCTTTAAGGCTTGGTAAGAGGGCTTGTGCATTCATTGTAAGACGAAAGTGCCGGCTTTTCGCCGAGCCTGGTACCGAGATCCCGGCCTTTTTACGAAACGGTCAACTTTAGCCATCCTTGCTCCCATGATTTCTGAAGGCCTTATGCGCTTACAGCCGGCCGTCTCCCAAGATCATATCACCGATCTTAACGCCAAGATGGCTTGCAATAACAGGGCATTTGACTTTAAGAAGAAAAAATACAGGCCTTTCCCATTGTCCTGAAAGACTTTCGAAGTTTCCCTGGCCTTTGCTGACAATAATCTCCGCGCCGTCGAATATTTCCAGAAACTCCCGGGAGCACCTTTCGAGAATCGTCCCGGGAGCGTCACACCCGGAAGAAAGGATTCGAGCGACTTTTCCTATTCCGCTCTTTTGGGCATCTTCGATCGTCGCGTCGTTGATGACAGGAATGTCTCTTACAGCGTAGACGGTTTTTTTCCCGATGGTTTCGATGAGTATTCTGTCAAAAACAGTCTCACCCGCATTATCTCCCAGATACAGTACAGTTTGAGCCTTTTTAAGGCTTTGCCTGAAGAACTCATATTCATTAAGAGGAATTGTTCCGATCATGATGCCTTTCAGTTCTTCTTCAATATCAAAATCCGGATTGGCGCCCGGGTCGATGACGTTTCCAGCAATCGCTAATGTGACAGCCGTTTGCAGGGGATCTTTGGAGCTCTCTACCATGGATTTCAATTCCTCGTACAGGGAAAGAGCTTTTTCAATACTCCTTTGCTTATATATTCTGAAAGGATCGAATACGCCTGTCACCTCCCGCACCGCACGGTAGATCAGTCTTGCCGTCTCAGGAGGGGAGCTATCCAAGGGTAAGAGGGGGATCAACCGGGCCACCCGGTCAAGGACCTCTTTGGTCTTTCTTTCATCATCGGTGGCCGTCCTGGCGGCAAAAAGGGCCTGTTTGAAAAAGCAGGGGATGCAATCCAGGTAGGTCTTCATTATGGATATCTTGTTTATCCTCCTATACTATTCATTGAGCGAACGCATTTCTTTGGTTTGTTTACATTCATCCCATGATCCTTGGGTTTATTCATAATCGTTTCTCGTATAATGTCCAGCGCGCAGTCGTCTCCCTTATTTTCTCTGAGAGGGGTTTTGATATCCCGCTCGCGATCCGAGAAAAGGCATCCTCTCAGATGACCGTCCGCTGTCAAGCGAAGTCGATTGCACGTCTCGCAAAAATGGTGGCTCAAAGCGCCGATAAGCCCTATTTCACCAAGAGCGCCTTCAAGTATGTACCGCTGAGCCGGTCCGTCAAGAGGCCCTGTGCCGACAGGTTTGAGTGAACCAAGGGATCTGATTTTTCCGAGGATCTCTCGGGTTGAAAGAAAAGTATCGGAGGTCCAGGCATTTTTTTCACCTACAGGCATCATCTCGATGAACCGCACATGATAAGGCTTTTTTAAAGTCAGTCGGGCAAAGTCTAGAATTTCGTCGTCATTGACGCCTTTCATTGCAACCACATTGAGCTTGATAGGTGAAAAGCCCACACGCTGCGCCTCGTCAATCCCTTCCCAGACTTCCCTGTAGAAATCCCTCCTGGTTATTTTGGAAAATTTCTCCTCCTTCAGGGAGTCCATGCTGATGTTAATGCGGCAAATCCCGCATCTTTTGAGATCACGGGCCATATCTTTAAGAAGAACTCCGTTGGTTGTCAGACTGATTTCTTCCAGGCCTTCCGTCCGGCAGAGCTTTTCAATGAAAGAAAGGATTCCCTTCCTTACCAGCGGTTCCCCGCCGGTCAACCTGACCTTTCTGATCCCGCTCTGAACGCACAGCCTCACGACATGCAGCATTTCTTCATAGGAAAGAATCTCATCGTGAGGAAGAAATTGTATGCCTTCCTCGGGCATACAGTAGATGCACCTCAGGTTGCAACGATCGGTCACGGAAAGACGCAGGTAGTTTATGCTGCGATGGTTGTTGTCCAGCATATAAGCCTCATTGTGCGGCGCAATCGCCCATGACGGCGCTGCTCCTTAGCGACATGTCCTCCAAGTCGCGCAGTAGTTCCCAACAGAGCCACAGGAAATTTCTCTAAACTCCATAAATAATCCAAAGAACGGGACATTTAAACCTCCTGAAAACAAGTGTCAATTCTTATGTTAAAAGCCGGCTGGAAGGCTCCTTGGCCGGCGCAAAAATGACAGCACTTTTTATTTCCTCAGTTCGTTTCCAACCGGGAGTTGATCAAAAATCAGAGGGAGTATCACTTTCGATTATCACAGAATGTGCGTCCATCAGGTCAACTGTCTTGATATCTCCTTCAATAAATTTTCGTTCTCCGAAAAGGTTGATAAGCCAAAACCCCCGCCCTTCAGCCTCGATTCTGGCTACATCTTTCATAATTTCCCTTTGTTCACTTCCACAACTCGTATACACGGTGCTCAAACACATGGTTGCCTCCGAATTTAACTTTTCGTAACAATTTAGCTGTTTGAAATGCTGAAGTCGGAAGCTGTGAGCATGGGGGTCCCTCTTAAAACTCAAAAACGAAGAAGCCACATCGCGGTATTATGCTTTGGGCAACGGGTGAGGCGGGCGGAGGTCTTCCGGGGTATCGCCGAAAGAGGTCGATCCTCGAAGTTCCCGTGAAGCCTC
>JAFGDM010000278.1 GCA_016932115.1 Deltaproteobacteria bacterium
ACTGAAGGCACTAGAAAAAGGTTTTTCCGTGATGGTGTCATAGTCTTACTCCTCGAGAAAGGGATGGAAGGTAGCATGTTTCAGCCTTCAATAATCCAATTTCCGTGCCACCCGGAAAAGCACTCATCAGTTGCTCAAGCACTCAAGGATCGGTGATTATGCAACAGGGCGATCACACAGAAGAATCATTCAGGCGGGGGAAAGAGGTACAAAATCGCGATCTAAGGATAACCCTATACAAAATCACAAACCTGCAAAGAAAATTGCACATAATTTTGTGCTCCGCTGCATATCTCTGTGTGCACTTAACCCGGCACATCTTCAAGCGGTACGACGCAGCTTCCTTCCGGGGCGGATGGGAAATAAATTTTGAAGACCGTGTTTCCGGATTGGAAGCAGTCCGTCCTCTCTTTACAGAACGTGCACTTGCTTATTCTCCCCGGGCATTGATCCTTATCGGTGGGAATATAACGACACCTTGATGACGTCATCTCTATTTTGAAATTATAGCGCTCTGAAAAAATCTTCATTCGCAGCAGATCGGCGCCCTTCCCTCCGGCGTTGAACTCGAAAGGCCTTTTTGATGAGTACGCCAAAACATCCTGGGTCATGAAGTACCCCTCGAAGATACGGCGCTGGTTTTCATCGGTAATTCCCACGCCCAGATCATAGATGACCAATTCAGATCCCTCCCCCTTTTTGTGCACCATGATTTCGATCCGGCCCTCATCGGGGGTTGCTTCGACGGCATTCCGTATCAACCCATCAACCACTTTTCTCAGCACATCTTCCGGTACGCAGATATTGGGAACCGGCAAAAGCCGACTGATAAGCTCAATCTCACGGTGAGCAAAGTTGTTTTTCAGTTCCCTTATTCGCCATTCCACGAATCGATCCAGAGAAAACTCCGATATTTTGTGTTCCTTTGGTGTGTAGATCGCATCAATTTTTTTCCTGATCCGATCGATCAGCGGTCCCTCCCCGATTTCTTCAGCAACCATGACCTGCAGCTCGTCTGCGCATTGATCAATAAGAATCTGCAGCATTTCATAGTTCTCGTAATGCTTTTCCTCCATGATGTCTTCAACTTGGTATTGAATCTCCAGGATGCGTTCGAGGTTCCTCCATGCCCTGTCAAGGGTAGGCTTCCATTTTTCTTCGGACTTGTTACCGAGCAGCCTCGCAATGATTTTGAGGCTGGCCATGAGCACGGAGGTGGGTGTCTTCAGCTCATGGGATAGGCGATTGATCATCCGGTCCTTAGCTCGGTTGAGGCCGGCCACTTCCTTGTATGCCTCTGTGATTTGCTTGGCGTATCTCGCGTTTTCAATAGAAAGACCCACGGTTCCCGCAATCATATTCAGAAGCTGCGCATCGCTTTCATCAAACATTCCCTCTCTTTTATTGATGGCGCAAAGGACGCCGACAATCCGGGCATTGCTTCTCAGCGGAACATCCAGCATGTTATGTGATTTGAAAAGTATTTTGCGGTCTACGAAATCGTAGAAGTCAGGGTCCGTGGACGTGTCGTTGACAATGACATATTCCCCTGTTCTGATCACCCTTCCCGAAATCCCCTTGTCCGCAGGGTAGCGCACCTCTTTGGCTCGCATCTGGGTGACATGGTCATCATAGGCGGCGCCCATAAAGTAAAGCTCCTGCTTCTCCTCATCCAGCAGGATTACCAAGGCGCCCTCAACATTAAGAAGCTTCTTGATTTCATTGCTCACAAAATCCAACAAATCCTCAAGCCGGGGGTAGGAAGGGAGGCCCATGCTGATATTGAAAAGAGTCTCCCTGGTAGCTTCAAGTCTTTTTTCCTGCGTAATATCTCTCAGCAGCACCACTTCGCCTTCAGCCTGGCCTTCCGATGCGAAAAAAACCGCCCCGCTCATGACCACGTCTATTGTCCTTCCTTCTTTGGTCAGGCGCCGCCTTTGTCGTCGATGAATAACCCGTTTTTCAAAAAGCTCCTGGATGTCGTTTTTAACTTCTTCTTCGAGGCCCGGAGGCACATAGGGAATGGCCTTCCCCTTCAACTCATCGAAAGACCATCCGAAAGTCTCTGTAAACGAGGGGTTGAGGTAATTCACCTTTCCGTCAAGGGTGAAAGTAACGATTGGATAAGGCACAAAATCGAGAAGATTCCTGTACCTCCTTACGGCCATGCGGTTCGATTCACATGCACTCTCTCTAAATACCCCAGGTCTTTCATCCGGGACCGTTGTTCTGAAGGCTCCGGACCTTTTGCCGCCGGAATCTGCCGGGTCTGTCGTCTTGACTGCGGCGATCCGCTTACCCTTTCCGGTCTTGAAGCGCTTGGATTTTTCTTTGCTCATGGGTGTCATTATCCTCGACGGTGCTTCCCATTCTAGAAAAAATTAGGTGCGGTTGTCATTACAATTCTATTGTCAAGATCTTGATTCCCGTGATATTTTTAATTATCAGTATTGGTGCCCGAGCAATAAGCAACCAATATGTATTTTTTCTAAATGAAATATCGTCTTGGAGGATACGATGAAGAAAATTCTGCTATTTTCTATTTTGTACGCCCTGGTTTCCTTGTTTTTCAACCCTCTTGGTTCCGCGGAACCCTTGAAGGGTCCTCAGATGAATCTGAAGGAAAAGCACCATGACTTTAATGAAGTTAAGGAAGGAGAGGTGATTGAACACTCCTTTACGGTGGAAAATCAGGGTGACCAGATTCTGGAGATACAGAAAGTCAATCCGGGTTGAGGTTGTGCTGTGGCCTACTTCGACAGGGCCGTCCTCCCGGGCGGGGAGGGAAAGATTACCTTAAAGCTCAATACCAAAGGCTACGAAGGCAAAGTCCGCAAAACGGCAAGCGTTTATACCAACGACCCTGATAACCCCAGGGAGAGCCTTACCCTGGAGGTCATTGTAAAAACACCGATCACTGTATCTCCAAAGTCCGTCTACATTCGGGGCAAGGTTACGGAAACAAAGACCGTATCAGTGGATATCAAAGGAGAGCCGACCAAACCTCTAAAAATTGAGCCGGGCGATTTCAATTTAAACCAGAGGTTGAAATATAGCATTGAAGAGCTTTCGCCGGGTGAGCATTATCGAATTCATTTCACCAGCATTCCGAATACGGCCGAGAACTATCGGGGCCGGCTGCTGTTGAAAACGAACTATCCTGAAAAGCCTCAGCTTTCGATCCCTGTGAGAGGGCATTTTACCCAATAGCGTTCAACACGCGGACATGTGCCTTCTTTTGAAATGCGGAGCATTTTTCCATGGCCGAAAGAGAAAATAAGATAGTAGAGCTTTATGCCGACGGGGCGTGCAGCGGCAATCCGGGACCGGGCGGCTATGGTACGATTCTACGATACGGCGAAACAGAAAAAGAGATTTCCGGATGTGAATCCCGGACCACGAACAACAGGATGGAACTGCGTGCAGTCATCGAGGGTCTTCGCCTTCTCAAAAAGCCTTGCAGGGTGAGGGTCGTGACCGACTCGAACTATGTCGTTAAAGGCATGACACAGTGGATCAAGGGCTGGCTTGCAAAAAACTGGGTCAACAGCGAGAAGAAACCCGTATCAAATAAAGATCTATGGGAAGATCTCCTCGCACTCAGTAAAATCCACCGTCTTGAATGGCAATGGGTAAGAGGCCACAAGGGGCACAAGGAAAACGAGCGTTGTGATACATTGGCTAGAAAGGCTATCAAAGAGTGTAGAACCAATAAAAAGGTAGGCCCGGCACGGTTATGAATGAAAAATGGATGGAAGCTCTAGGCGGCATGGTCCATGGAATCTACGTGCTGACGGCGCGTTATGAAGATGAAATCAATGGAATGATCGCTTCATGGGTTTCTCAGGTTTCCTACGAACCTCCCCTGGTTATGGTCGCCATCCACCCCAAGCGGTATTCTCACAGTTTAATCGAAGGGGCAAAAGCCTTTGCCCTCCATATCATTTCAACGGAGCGAAGAGATTTCCTTGAGCTTTTCAAGGGACCTGATCCCGCAGCTAAATTTGTTTCCCTCAACTGGTCTAAGGGGATCACTGGAGCCCCCCTGCTGGAGGACTGCCTTGCCTACTTGGAGTGCAAAGTCACCAATTCCATGAGACCAGGGAATCACACGCTTTTCATTGGGGAAGTTGTAAATGCCCGTGTTTTAAGTGCTGCTCGCCCTCTATGCACCTTGGACTACAAAGGTGTGTACAGGGGAGACAAATAAAAGGATCAAATCTGAGGGTTTCGTAATCTAGAAAACGCACTTTTTTGTCATTCCCGCGGAGGCGGGAATCCAGTCTTTTCAAGCAGTTCTGGACCTCCCGCCTGCACGGGAGTGACGGTTGGGGGGACTTTTTACGAGTTCATGAAATTTGAATGCTTGACCAATACGAAAAAATATGATATTTATTTATACGTTAATTTGTTATAATAACAATTCAAAGTTTCGCGGTTTCCCATAAGATCGACAACCATGAGGAGTCTCTACTAATGAAATGCCCAAAGTGTGGTTATATCAGCTTTGACTATAACCTAATCTGTCCTAAATGTGACAGAGACATTTCCTCCGAGCAAGAAAAACTTAATCTTCCTTCTTTCAGGCCTGAAGCCCCTTCCCTCTTGGCCGTATTCACAGGAGAGCGCAATGCATCTCGAAGCGATTTAGAAAGAGGCTCCTCTGAGATTGATCTGACCGATGACGCAGAAATTACCTTTGACGAAGATTCCTCCAACCTTGAGGCAAATGGGGCAGCTCTTGCCGACTCGGGTGAATTCGAGTCTGGGTCGGAGGAGATTTCCCTTGATGATCCTGGCATCCTTGAACTTGATACAGGCGAAACCGGCGCAGATGAGCTTGTGCGTTTCAACGCGGATAACGAAGAGCTCGCGGCTGATCTCGACTTAGGTAGCCTGGATAGCGAAAAACCCGCGCTTGATAGTGGAGAATTGGAATTAGATGTTGCTGAGCCGACTGAAGGTCCCGACAAAGAACTCTCCCTGGACCTCGGCAAAACTCTTCAATTAAAAAAAGAAATTTCCAGACAAACAGGAGAAATCAGCGCAGGGAAACTCCGACTTGATGAAAGCTTTGCTGAAGAACAAGACGACCTTCTTGATCTGGATGAGATCCATCTGGAGGAGATTCCTTTGGAGGAAAAGCTTCCTATTGATCAGAAGGCGGACGGGAAAAAGACAAGCTCTGTAAAGGAAAATGAACTTTCCCTGGACCTGGGTGACCTTGACCTGGAGCTTGATCTTGAGGATAGCAAACCCGAAGCTTGAAGGCTCCTAATTTCATCTTGACATTCCAATTTCTAAAGATGTAATCTCCACAGCATGCCGAGATAGCTCAGTCGGTAGAGCAGGGGACTGAAAATCCCCGTGTCCACAGTTCGATTCTGTGTCTCGGCACCTGAAAAAGCAAGTTTTTTGAGAGGGTTAGGCAAACAAGTCTAGCCCTCTCTTTTTTGACGGCCTTGGTTTTGTCCAACCTATGTCCAACCTTTCAAGTTCACGGCAATGTGCCATCCGGGACGTCCTTAATTACTTAAATAATCTCGTTTCTGGAATTGCGTTATTGAATTATTTAAGGATGTCCCCTTCTTTCCCAGACGACTTGAAGAATTCCGCGACAAAGTAATCAATGACGTTGCTGCGCTTCCATATACCGGCGGAGGGCGGCATTGATGCTGCTTTGGTAGCCTTTGCCTTTTGTTTTGAAGAATTCCAAGACGTCGGGATCAAGCCGGAGCGTAATCTGTTTCTTATTGCCTGGCCACAGGGTTGCTTCCGCAAAGAAATCATCATCAAGCTCGGGCGTTTCGGAAACGTCGATATCCTTGTCCTTCATCGCCTTAATTTTTACCCAGTCTGTCCTTGATTGCTTTTTCATATTTTGTTCGCTCATTTTTTGTTGCCTTTCTCATGGAAATTATACGGATTGTTTCTTCCTCCCTCTCCGTAAAAACAAGAATGACGACAATCCCATTGGCCGTCGTTCCAATACCAATCCATCGGTCTTCGCCGTAATTTTCACGATCGTCAAGTCTGGCTAACAGGGGTTTCTCGAACATCTGATGTGCATCGGCGAAATCAAAACCGTGTTTCCGGATATTTTCACTGTTCTTGTTTTCGTCCCATTCGAATTTCATTGTAGCTACAATAATAACTACATTTTAGATAAAGTCAATATTTTTAACCTCTCCCTTTCCGCAAATGCGGATTTTTTAAACTATGTAAACTTTTACCACAATTTGGAAATATTTTATATACTTTATTGGCAAAGTTTTACACACTGAAAATATACCCCTTTTCAATAATCAATTAACGGAAAAAGCTTTAATATCTTAACAGCTTGATATTAATAAATATTTCTACGAATTTATCTATTTTTTACCAATAAATAATTATCTGGCATATTAGTTGATGCTGAATGCACTATAGTCAAACGTTTGATATCGCTCTTTGAAAATTTGGTGGGAATGATATTAGCATCCGGTGAGTTGATGGAGGGTAGTGAAAAAGGGAACGCTGGAAGGGCTTGAGGCTTTACTTTCAGTTTAATTTACAGTATTAATTATCGGGTCTCAGAAATCCATTTCTTGAAAGAGGCCCGGCCATGCCCGATATTTCTCCTGTTTATCGCCCTCGCAGTCCTCAGACTTCTCAGTATTACCAATGCGTCGAGGATAACTTTGAGACGTTTGAGCAGGTCTATGATGATCGTTTTCCAAAACAATATGGTTTTCTACGACCTTATGTGAAGAAAGTGATCTATCGATATCTTGACTGCGGCATCCTGCACAACGGCTTTGCCCGTGTGAGGTGTGGTGATTGCGGTCATGAATACCTGCTGGCCTTTTCATGTAAGCGAAGGCATTTCTGCCCGTCATGTCACCAGAAAAGAGTGGTTGAATTCGGGGAATGGCTTTGTGAGGAGGTACTGAAGGCCGTGCCTCACCGCCATTTCGTTTTCAGCATTCCGAAGATCCTCCGTAGGTATTTTCTGTATGATAGGAGCCTGCTTTCCGGCCTGAGTCGTTGCGGGTGGGAGTCCTTGAAGCTCTTTTTTCAGGGAAGCTTCCCTGAAGAAGGCGCGGTTCCGGGAGCTGTTATTGCCATTCAGTCTTTTGGTGATTTTTTAGGGTTCAATCCCCATTTACACATCCTCTGTTCGGACGGTTGTTTTTATGGGGAGGGGATGTTCCGGGTTGCTTCGCGCTTTGACACAAAGCCCCTGGAAGAGATATTTAGGTATAGGGTCTTTAAAATGCTTCTTTCAAAAGGCAAGATCACCGAAGAGCTGGTGTCTATGGTGATGAAGTGGCGGCATTCGGGATTCAATGTTTTTTGCGGAGACAGAATCCAGCCGGGGGATGATAAGGCCATGGAGAATCTGGCTCGTTATATAGTGCGCGCCTCTTTCTCCCAGGAAAGGATGACTTACATCCCGGAGGAATCCAAGGTTATATATCAGTCAAAGGACGGCAAAGAAGAAAAGATCTTTGATGCCTTGGAGTGGCTGGCGGCCATGTGCTCCCATGTACCGAATAAGGGGGAACAGATGGTCAGGTATTATGGGTATTACAGCAATGTCAGCCGGGGGAAGCGGAAAAAAGAAAACCAGGATGAATGGATACCCTTTATCCTGGAATCAGATGATTCATCCAAAGAACGCCGGAAGAATTGGGCCAGGCTGATTCAAAAAATATATGAAGTGGACCCGTTAACGTGTCCCAGATGTTCCGGAAAGATGAAAGTCATCAGCGTGATCGAGGATCAGGACGTCATCAAAAAGATCCTCAAGCACCTGGGGTTATGGGAGGTGAAACCCCGTCCCCCACCCCGAAACGCCAAATCGCAGCCTTTGTCAACCGATCCCCATATCGATTATTCGGA
>JAFGDM010000007.1 GCA_016932115.1 Deltaproteobacteria bacterium
TCGAAGTTCCCGTGAAGCTTCGCCGCCCGCCTTTGCTACCCCTGGTGTTTTAATGCTCCACTTCGAATACTCTTCGTTTTGCAGTTTTAAGAGGGACCCCCATGCCTGATGCTTGCAATTTTAAACAGCTAAATTGTTACCACCGACTTTATTTTAACGTCTCCGCATGCTTTGTCAACAAAAAATCAAGATCCCTTTCTGGGGAAAAAAACCCCGTAAAAGGCTTGGAAATATGCCCACCCGGACAGCAGAGTAAAAACCAAAGCAACCCACAGAAGAACCTTCCCTACCGTGTGAAGATCAACCCCCACATATTGATAATGCAGACAAAGAGCGATCGTTGCCATGGCCTGAAAAAAAGTTTTGTACTTTCCCAGCTTACTTGCCTGAATCACGATCCCTTCGGTAACCGCTGCACCCCGCAAGCCCGTCACGGCTATTTCCCTGGCCACGATGATCCCGACTATCCAGGCAGGCGCGCGGTCCAGGGGTATGAGCATGATCAAGGTCACACAAACGAGAATCTTGTCCGCCAAAGGGTCCAAGAACTTGCCGAGGGCTGTGACGGTACCATACTTCCGAGCAAGATAACCATCCAGAAAATCCGTTACAAAAGCAATGCTAAAAAACAGAGCCGCTAAAAAACTTCCGGACCTGCCCGGAAAAAGAAGGCAGACCACTACCACCGGAATAGCAAACAGCCTCAGCAGACTGAGAGCGTTGGGTAGGTTAAGGGCCGCCCCCTCTTTTTCGATCACGTTCATTTTTCTTTAAGCTCTCGGCAAAAGCATCAACAGTGTCGGCTTTTCTAACAGATCAAAAGTAAAAAATTTTTTGGATTTACTTTCTTGCAGGCCCATATTGACCGTAGTACTTCAGGGCTTTTTCTACAAAGGTCATGGTTTCGGAAAAAGGGGGAATGCCTCGGTATTCCTCCACCTTCTCAGGACCTGCATTATAGGCGGCAAGAGCAAGCTGCAAATTGTTCCGGAACCTGTCCAGCATTAGACTCAGGTAGCGGGTCCCGCCAAGGATGTTCTCCTCAGGATCAAAAGGGTTCCTCACGTCCATCGCATTCGCCGTATCCGGCATCAATTGCATCAAACCCTGCGCTCCTTTGTGCGAAATCGCTTTCTGATCAAAGCCTGACTCGGCTCGGATTACAGCCTTGATCAGAGAAGGCTCAACGCGGAATTTCTCTGAGGCCTTGATAATAGCCTTATCGTAGTTTTGAATGTCTCGATTCACCGGCTTTTTGTACTTAGGGGTCCGCATAAACAGCCTGAACCTAGGGTCATTCTTGACGTTGCTGAAATGCCAGACCCCTCTTTCATCTTTAAAGCGATAGATGTCGGCACAAGAAAAAGGAGGAGAGCAAAGGAGGAAACAAAAACAAACTACAAGAATTGCAAGAGGATAGCGCATTCCAAAACCCGCCTCATCCCAACCGCGCTCTGTTTTCATGTAAATGCCGCAAGAACTATAATTACAGATTAATTATATCAAGAACGAATGATTATTTCAAGCAAAACCACTGTCGCACAGTGATCATTCGTTTTGATCAGTCTCCGATCCGCTTCTAAGTCGAGCGTATTTGTCAGCGCACGCTTCACTGCAGAAGTTGCGGGGTTCCCTGCCCACAATTCTCTTGATCGCTTCTCTTCGCGGCACGTAGGTCTCACAGAAGGAACACTTGACCATTTCATCGATCACATCGCCCGGCGAAATCTCCCTCTTGGGACGCAGGAGGCTCCTTATGATTCTGTAGGCTATATAGACAAGAAAAAGATAGATTAGAAATCGCATAAACCACCGACGGCTTCATAGGGAATTACTTTCTGTCCGTCCTCTTGCAGACCATCGAGTAGATCTTTCATGGTCCGCCCGAGAGCGGGGTGAATCAGCTTGGGAGCAAGCTGCACCATGGGCACAAGAACAAACCTTCGTGTATGCATCAAAGGATGGGGCACCTTGAATTCCTCCCGATCAATGATCTCTTGCCCATAAAGCAAAAGATCAAGATCAATGATTCGTGGGCCCCATTTCGCGGTTCTCACCCTTTTCATGGCGGTTTCAATTTCTAAAAGGTGAGTCAAAAGCTCCCTGCCCCCTATTTCAGTCTTTACACACGCCACGCCGTTGAGATACCAACCCTGGTCTCTCACACCAACGGGCTCTGTAAAAAACCACTGGGACCACCTTATGAGACGGCAATCGGCAATCCGGCCCAGCAACCCCAGTGCGTGAGAACAGTTCCTTACCCTATCGCCCAAATTGGAGCCGATTCCAATATATGTCGTGGGCATATCAAGAGCTCGACATCACGTAGTCTTAGCGCATTTTCCTACAATTGAACGGTCCTGATTCGATCCAGCGCTTCTGCCATCCTTTCTATTTCCTGAGTGAGGGCTACTCGGAAGTAACCTTCACCCGGCTCACCAAAGCCGTTGCCTGGCGTAACCACAACACCCTTTTCCAGGAAGCGCGTGGCGAGTTGAGCGGAAGTACTGCCCTCAGGAACCTTCACCCAAAGATAAAAGCTGGCTTTCGGGACGGCCAATTTAAATCCCGCTTTCCTCAAGCCTTCGGCCATAAGGTTTCTGCGCTGCGTGTAAACGCCGATCATCCGCTCAACGCAGGATTGATCACCCTTGAGCGCCTTAATTCCCGCCAGTTGGACAGCCTGAAAAACACCCGAGTCCACGTTGCTTTTAATAGTTCCCAGACCTTCAACGGCTTCTCTGTTCCCAACCACAAACCCGATTCTCCATCCCGTCATGTTGTAGGTCTTGGAAAGGGAATGAAATTCTATACCCACCTCCCTCGAACCCTTTGCTTGAAGGAAACTGGGCGGCCGGAACCCATCGTAAGCGATCTCGGAATAGGCGGCATCGTGACAGACGAGTATGCCGTGCCTTTGGGCGAAAGCAACAACCTTGTCAAAGAATTCTTCGTCAGCCACCGCGGCCGTTGGATTGTTTGGATAGTTTAGAAAAAGGAGCTTGGCTCTTTGAGCCACTTGAGCCGGTATGCCTTCAAGATCCGGCAGAAATTTGCCCTCTTCCGTAAGGGGCAAGAAAAAGGACTCGCCGCCCGCAAAAATGGTAGCCGTGTTATACACCGGGTACCCCGGCGACGGAACCAGAGAAATATCCCCCGGGTTGATGAAAGCAAGAGGCACATGGGCGATCCCCTCTTTGCTCCCGATGAGGGCAAGCACTTCCTTTTCCGGGTCAAGGTCGACATTGAACCTGCTTTTGTACCACTCGGAGACAGCAGCGCGGAATTCCAACATCCCGGAGTAGGATGGGTAGCGGTGATTCGAAGGGACCAGCGCCGCTTCCTGCAGAGCCTTAATGATATGAGAAGGCGTGGGAAGGTCCGGATCACCAATACCAAGGTCGATGATGTCCACACCTCCGGCCTTCACTTCAGCTTTCTTTCTGTCTATCTCCTTAAAGAGATAAGGAGGCAACCTTTTCAGTCTTTCTGCCTTTTCGAACATGATAGGAAACACCTCTTAAAAATGAGGAAACGGCTTTCTGCAAATTAACTCAGGGGACGCAGTGCAAGGAGCAGGAGAAAAACCCTTGCACCGTGAGTGGTGCGTCTTTTACCGTAGCATTCAGAGCACTCACCTCAGTCCCAGCACATCCTGCATATCATAAAACCCGGGCGATCGCCCGACAATCCAGGCCGCGGCTTTGAGGGCGCCTCTGGCAAAGTTGTCGCGGTTGTGGGCCCGGTGGATAAGCTCCAGCCTTTCACCGATGCCTCCGAACATCACTGTGTGCTCCCCGGTAATATCCCCGCCTCTCCATGTTTGAATGCCGATCTCCTCTTCCTTTCTCTCCCCAATCATTCCCTTTCTCTCATAAACCGCAACCGCATCGAGGCTTCGTTTCGTGGCGGCAGCCAGAATTTGGGCAAGACGCATGGCCGTTCCACTTGGGGCGTCTTTCTTAAACCGATGGTGGACCTCAAGGATCTCCATATCATAATCCTTTCCAAGAATCTCAGCCATCTCCTCTGCAATGCGGAACATGACATTCACCCCTACGCTCATGTTCGGGGACATCACACATCGGCAGCCTTTGAGGAGCTCCTTTAGCTCATCGAGCGCCTTCCCGGCGATGCCTGTGGTGCCGATAACCAGGGCAAGCCCGTTGGAAGCAGCAACCCCGGCATTGTCGAGGGTCGCATCGGCTTGTGTGAAATCGATAAGGACATCCCCCTCCTTCACGACTTCGGCAAGAGATCCGGCCACCCTGATCCCAAGCTTTCCAAGGCCCGCCACCAGGCCAGCGTCCTGATTCACAGCGACATGGCCGGGCCTCTCAAAAGCAGCGGTCAGCACAACCTCCTTGCTCGCGCTGATCATGTGGATGATGCGCGCTCCCATTCGCCCGGCCGCACCCGCAACGATCGCTCTAACCATAAATCACTCCATAACCAAGAAATCACAAAATGCAAAGCCACGCTCCGCGACTCAACCTTCACGTAACCCCTGCAACATTCCGGCTATTTGATGAGCCCATATGCTTTCAGCGCCGCTTTGAGTTTTTCGAGGTTAGCTGGCGCCATGGAACACAGTGGGAGCCTCATCTCCCCGTCAACCTTCCCCATAAGGCTGAGAGCCGTTTTCACAGGAATCGGATTAGTTTCATAAAACATGGACTGACACAGAGGAAGCAGCTTGTAAAAAAGCTTCCGCGCTTGTTCTATCTTTCCATCGTGCCAAGCTTTCACAAGCTTGGCCGAATCTTTGGGGGCGATATTCGCAACCACCGACACCACCCCTTTACCGCCTATAGCCAGCACAGGCAAAGTCAGATTGTCATCTCCCGAGAGGAGCGTGATCTTGTGGCCGGCCAACCGGACCACATCGGCCATTTGTCCTAGATCCCCCGAAGCCTCCTTGATGGCGACCACCTCACGAAGGTCCGCCAGTCTTGCCACTGTTGCAGGAAGCATGTTGACACCGGTTCTTCCCGGGATGTTATACAAAACTTGGGGCAAGGGCACAGCCTTGGCGATGGCTTTGAAGTGCTGGTAAAGCCCCTCCTGTGTTGGTTTGTTATAGTAGGGAACAACCTGAAGGGTTGCATCGGCACCGACTTTCCTGGCATGTGCAGTGAGCTCTATCGCCTCGGCAGTGCTGTTGCCTCCCGTTCCTGCGATGACCGGCACCCGCTTTCGGACGGCCTCCACGGTGATTTCAATCACACGGTTGTGTTCTTCATAGTCGAGGGTCGCCGATTCCCCGGTGGTTCCGCAGGGAACAATGGCACTGGTGCCGTTCTTGATGTGGAACTCGATGAGACGGCGATAGGCCTCTTCATCCACCTGCCCTTTTTTAAAAGGAGTCACAATGGCCACGATCGATCCCTGAAACATAATAACCTCCTATTCTCCCATAAAATCCGGGATGTTTTCTCCCCGCACAAGGTCTTCATAGGTCTCCCTGGACCTGATAACAAAGTATCTGTCGCCCACTCCCATGACTTCCGGAACCCGAGGCCTGGAGTTGTAGTTGGACGACATTGAAAACCCGTAGGCGCCTGCGCTCATGACAGCCATGAGATCCGTCGGCTCAAAAACAGCCGTTTCCCGGTTCTTCGCCAGAAAATCCGTAGACTCGCAAATCGGCCCTACCACATCCGCCTTTACCATCCTCCTCTCAGAGCGTCGGACCGGCTGGATGGCGTGATAAGAGCCGTAAAGACTCGGCCTTATCAGGTCATTCATGGCCGCGTCGACGACAATAAAGGTCTTTTCGGGACTGCGTTTGATGTAAAGGACCCTGGCCACCAGAATTCCTGCATTCCCGGTGATCACCCTACCCGGTTCCAGTATCACAGTCAGGTCCTGTGCATGCAGTTCCCTCTTCAAGGCCTCGGCATACTCATCGGGATGCGGCGGCTCTTCTTTGTCGTATGTGATCCCAAGGCCTCCTCCCAAGTCCAAGTATTGGACGGCGATACCGGTCTCCCTCAGCTTTTCAATAAGCACCTTCAATTTCCCGAGCGCGTCGACAAAAGGGCTTACCTGAGTCAGTTGTGATCCGATATGGCACGAAACCCCTGCCACACGCAAGTGGCGGAGGCCGGCAGCTACTGTGTAATCCTCAAGCGCTCTTTCAATTTCGATCCCGAACTTGCTCTCTTTAAGCCCTGTAGATATGTAAGGATGGGTTTTGGGATCCACATCCGGGTTAACCCGAATTGCAATGGAAGCCCTCTTACCGATTCTGCCCGCCACTTCGTTAAGAAGGTTGATTTCCTGGGAGGATTCTACGTTGAACATGAGTATTTCCGAACGAAGGGCATACTCGATTTCTTCTCCAGTCTTGCCAACGCCCGAGTAAACGATCTTCTTAGGATCGACCCCGGCCTTCAAGGCACGGTAAAGCTCTCCTCCTGAAACAATGTCCGCGCCCCCTCCTTCTATAGCGAAAAGTTTCAAAATCGCAAGGCTGGAGTTGGACTTCACGGCAAAGCAGGTCAGGTGAGCCACATCGCTGAAAGCACCGTCAAAGGCCCTGAAATGCTGCAGCAGGGTTGCATGGGAGTAAAGATAAAGAGGAGTGCCTATGTCTTGTGCAATCCTTGAAACAGGGACATCTTCGCAGTGAAGCTCGTTTCCTTTATAAGTGAAATGATGCATCGGGTTTGTAAGCCTCTATTTCGCCTTTTCGGACCATTCCGGCTTTTTCTAATGCGCGATTTGAAACGCGGCGAGTTGAAGTCCCTTTCAAAACTGAACGACAAAAAAGCTTCGCGCTGTGCACGTTCCACCACAGCGTTCAGCGGAACGCCGGCACCTCAACCCTCACTCTCTTCGAGGGCGGCCCCTGGCCGCCTCCGGACCCAATTACCTTGATTTCAAAAAAGTAGATGTTTCCGGGCTTGATCTCTCTGATCCTGCATAAGAACCTGTTCTCGCTCACAACCTCGCGGCCGAAGGGCTGAAAGCCCTCATATTCGATCGGACAACCCTCACAAGGGATCTGATCCGGCGGGTACATGGCGTAATACGCTCTGATAATTGTGCCTTCTTTCATCGCTCCCTGGATGCGGCCGGTGAGAACAATGCTTTCTCCGTCCCACATTCCCTCCAGGTCGGTCACATGATTTAGAGGCTCCTTAACAGGCACAAAGGGGTCTCCTTTTTTGCCGCACGCGATCAAGCCGAAACAAAACAACAGGAAGAGAGCGGTTTGAGCCTTTTTGAGCCTCATCGAGCTTTCATATCCTCCCGTGCCTTTGCAAGAGCCACTTTCACCAAAGACCTTCCCGTGCCTCCCATTATATTTCTTCGGTCAATGCACGCTATCGGATCGAGCCATGCATACACGTCTTCTTCGATGTCTTGCCAAAAGCCTTTCATCTCGTCCAATGTTAGTTCATGCAGTTCCACTCCACGCTCCAGAGCGGAAAGAACCATCCTGCCCACAACCTCGTGGGCTTGTCGAAAGGTAACCCCTTTAGTCACAAGGTAGTCCGCCAAGTCCGTAGCGACCAGGTAGCCATGGTCTACAGCATTGCTCATGGCCTCCTTATGAAAGCTCACACCGCTCAGGAGTCGACTCATGAGGAGGAGAGATTGCTCCACCGTATCCACCGTGTCAAAAAGCCCCTCCTTATCTTCCTGCATGTCCTTGTTGTAAGTCAAGGGAAGGCCTTTCATGGTTGTGAAGAGCGCCATCAGATGCCCATACACCCTTCCCGTTTTTCCTCTCACCAGTTCCAGGAGGTCGGGATTTTTTTTCTGGGGCATAATACTGCTTCCCGTGCAGAAGGCATCGGGCAAACTCACAAAGCCGAACTCCATGGTGGACCAAAGGATCAACTCCTCGCTCAACCGGCTAAGGTGCATCATCAGTACGGAGGATCCGAAAAGAAACTCCAGCACGAAATCCCGATCGCTAACCGCATCCATACTGTTGGCGGATACGGTTTCAAACCCCAGCTCTCTTGCGACCATTTGCCGGTCGAGCTTAAAGGTGGTACCGGCAAGAGCTGCGCTACCAAGGGGCATAATCCTCACCCGCTTCATGCTCTCCTCATACCTGGCGCGGTCTCTGCTCAGCATCTCATAGTACGCAAGAAAGTGATGGCCGAGAAGGACCGGTTGTGCTCGCTGAAGATGTGTGTAGCCGGGAACGATAAAATCGATATGTTTCTCCGCAAGCTCTACCAGGGCGCTTTGCATGTCGCCGATCAGGGCGATCACCCTCTTTATTGCGTCGCGAACATACATGCGCGTGTCCAGCGCCACCTGATCGTTTCGGCTTCTACCGGTGTGGAGTTTTTCGCCCAAGGGGCCTACCTTTTCGACCAATTTCCTCTCTACAAGGGTATGGATATCCTCGTAAGGCAGCTCAGGGGCGGTATCTTTCTTTTCAAGCTCTATCAGGATTTCGGACAGGGCCTCCATCATCCTTGAAGCCTCTTCTTCACGTATGATCCCCTGCTTGGCCAGCATCCGGCAATGAGCCCTACTCCCCTCGATATCCTGTGCATAAAGACGCCGGTCAAAGGGAAGGGAAGCGTTGAAGCGCTCCAAGGCCTCATCCGTGCCTTCTTTAAAACGTCCTCCCCAAACCTTTTCAGCCATATTCTTTCACCATCGGTTATGTTCATACCTCCGGCCCGTCTTCCGCGTACCCAGTGTAGGATGCATGCACTCACAACCCGCAGGTTACGCCCGTTCCATTATCTCGTCGAGCGCTTGAATGAGGCCGTCGATCTCATCCCTCCCGA
>JAFGDM010000279.1 GCA_016932115.1 Deltaproteobacteria bacterium
GCTTCACGGGAACTTCGAGGATCGACCTCTTTCGGCGATACCCCGGAAGACCTCCGCCCGCCTCACCCGTTGCCCGAAGCATAACACAGCGATGTGGCTTCTTCGTTTTTGAGTTTTAAGAGAGACCCCCATGCTCACAGCTGCCGACTTCAGCATTTCAAACAGCTAAATTGTTACGAATTCACGAGTTTTCGGAGGTTCAAATCTGCATTCAGGTAATCGAGAATCCAGGGATTATTCTCCTGGCAGCTTTAAAGCAGGTAAAACCTGTCGCGGAAAAGCAGGGGGTGGAAATCATCACGGAAACCCCATCCGAACTTCCAAAGATGAAACTGGGTGCAAATCAACTGTTGACGGCTCTTAACAACTTGTTGGAAAATGCCCCGGAAGCAATGCCCGGCGGACGAATCCTAACCTTAAAAGCGAAGCACGTTGTCTACAATTTGTTAATCGTTGTGGAGGATAAGGGCTGGGGAATGGACAGGGAAAAACCGGCCTCTGCTTATGACCCTTTTGTAACCTCTAAAACCGAAGGGGCAGGTTTAGGATTGATGCTTGCGCATCAGGTAGTAATGAACCACCACGGCGAGATCCGACTGAGCAGTGAAGTGAACCAAGGAACGGTTGTCACCATAAAACTGCCCGTGGAACCGGCCTCAGATTTCGAGGAGTAAGCATGGCAAAAAAAGGGAAAGGAAGAAAGGGGTGGCTCTGGTGGGGGGTGCCTATCCTTATAATTGCCCTGGTGGCCGTCCTGGGAGGTTATTTTCTTGGGATGAAGCACGGCCGCAAAGACACAGAAATTTCTGCGGAGCCTGAAAAAATTGGACCTGAAAAAGAACACCCACCCCCCGGACTGCAAAAACCCGATGTTTCCGGAAACGGGCCGACCGTAGTCTTTCAGCAGATCGTTCCCCCAAAGTACGAAAGTGTGGAAGATTCTTGCAAGAGATGCGAGAAGGATGTGCAGGATTTCTTCGCTTACTTGGGCACGAGAGAGTATATTCGGCATATTTTGGAGGGAGCCGACCCCTTTGAATATTTTCTGAGTATTTTGGCGAGACTAAGCTCCAAATTACCTATTCCCGCAGGAGAAAGCGCGGATTCCGCGGTGCTCAACAGCAACATTTATCATTTTTTCAGAGTTCTCGATAGAAAAGACATTCGCTTTATCCGTGAGATCATAGCCAATGAGAGGGAATCCCTTGAAATGAATATTGAAATGATCTATCGATGGCTGATTATGGAGAAGCGCTGCCCCAACCCCGGCAGGGTACGACCAACGAGGGAGGCGCTATATCATTATGCCGGGTTTTTTGTGAACACTATCGGCGGAAGATCCTATCTTTTCCGAAGGCCTTTAGGCTTGAGACTTTTAGGCACCTATTACTCGCTACTCATAATCCATGAATCGGACAAGGAGGGAAGAAATCTATATGGGATCGATCCCTTTGCTTACATCCCGGCTCTCATGAAAGAGATCACCCTTTATTCGGATTTCCGGTTTCAGGAAACCTACCTGGAAAAGCTGAGAGAAATCGAAACATACTACCTGCAAAGAAGATAATCCCTTATGGAAAAAAGAGGAAGCGGTATTCTCCTGCATTTGACCTCTCTTCCCTCAGCCTTCGGCATAGGTGATTTCGGTCCTTGGGCTTACCGATTTGTCGATTTTCTGGCGCGTTGTAAACAGAGTTACTGGCAGTGCCTCCCTTTGAATCCCACGAACACGGAATCCGGAAACTCCCCCTATCACAGCACTTCCGCCTTTGCCCTGAACCCTTTGCTGATTAGCCCCGAACTGCTTGTTCAGGAAGGATTTCTGAGTAAAGAAGACCTCGAGCCCTTTCCTGCTTTCCCGGTGGATAAAGTGGATTATTCTGAAAGCACGACCTACAAGGAGCGTCTTTTTTCCCGTGCTTTCGAACTTTTCAGCGCATGCGGGGCTTCTTCCGATTACTGCCCTTTCTGCGAGCGGAATCGCGCCTGGCTGGAGCCTTTTGCTCTTTTCACGGCCCTCAAGGCCCAATATGCCGGAAAGCCATGGTATGAATGGCCTGAAGAAGAGCGTAACGCGGGATCGGCGCTGCCGAAAGCCCGACAGGGGCGACTGTCCGCACACATGGAGAAAGTACGATTTCTCCAGTATATTTCGTTTAGGCAGTGGACCAATCTCAAAGCCTACTGCAATCGAAAAGGAATCCGTATTTTCGGCGATATGCCGATTTATGTTGTTCACGACAGCGCGGAAGTATGGAGGCGCCCCGAGATATTCAACTTGGATGTTCTTACCAAACAACCCTTGACGGTTGCCGGTGTTCCTCCGGATTACTTCAGCAAAACCGGGCAGCTCTGGGGCAACCCGGTCTACCGCTGGGACGTGCTCAAGAGAGAGGGATATACGTGGTGGATCAATCGCATCGCTCACAACCTGGGGCTTTTCGACCTGGTTAGGCTTGATCATTTCCGGGGCTTTGTGGAGTATTGGGAAGTCCCTGCCGGAGAGAAGGATGCCGTCAACGGCCGGTGGGTGGCCGCACCGGCCATGGATTTTTTTAATGAACTGACCAAAACGTTTCCCAATTTGCCCCTCATTGCTGAGGACCTAGGGACCATCACGCCGGATGTGTGGGAGTTGCTGGAACATTTCAAAATTCCGGGTATGAAAGTGCTTCTTTTTGCTTTTGGATCTGACCTGGCCAAGAATCTCTACGCTCCTCATAACCTTACTGAGCGGTCCGTGGTTTACACGGGCACCCATGACAACAATACGGTGCGGGGCTGGTTCGAGAGAGAGGCTGCCCCGGAGGATAAAACCCGTCTTTCTCGATATCTGGGTAAAGACTTATCGGCGGAAAACGTGCACCGGGAAATGATCCGGTTGGCAATGATGTCAGTGTCCCGCATCGCGATCTTCCCCTTGCAGGATGTTCTCGGCCTTGGAGAAGAAGCTCGTATGAATCTTCCCGCATCCAATCACGGAAATTGGAAGTGGCGACTGACCCCTCAATACCTGACCCTTTCTGCGATCGAAGAGCTTTCCGATATGACTGAACTCTACGGGAGGTGGCTGTGATGAATCTGACAGCCATCCTCACGAATTTGCGAATCCAAGATCTTTTGGATATTCTTTTTCTCAGCGTCCTCGCATACTATCTCTTTTTGTGGTTTCGGGGGACAAAGGCGTTTAACGCTCTTGTGGGTCTCATCGCCCTGGGTATGGTCTTTACCCTTGCTCAAACCTGGGGGCTTTTCCTGACCACCTGGGTTTTCCAGATTTTCTGGCAAGTGCTGGTTATTCTCCTCATAATCCTTTTCCAGTCCGAGATTCGTCAGGTCCTTGAGAAGGTGGATCCTCTCCAGGCCTTGGGGTTGAGGAAAAAAATCAGGCCTGGTGAATGGGTTCATGGTTTTTCAGAGGGCGTATTCACATTGGTCGAGAGGGGAATCGGAGCTCTTTTGATTATTGAACGACAGGACAGGGTGGAACAATGGGTCACGGCTGGTGAGGAACTGGAAGCACGACCCGGTAGGGAGATACTTCTCAGCGTTTTCCAAAAGGACTCGCCTCTCCACGACGGAGCAGCGGTGGTCCGAAACGGCCGTCTCGTTTTGGCGGCCTGCTACCTGCCTTTGAGCTCGGACGAGAATCTTCCCAAAGACTGGGGGACCCGTCACAGAGCGGCGATGGGGCTGAGCGAAAAATGTGACGCCCTTGTGGTTGTGGTCTCAGAAGAAAAGAAACAGGCCACTTTGATTTTTCAGAAAAAAACAACTCCTTTGGTTTCGCAGGCTGAACTTTCCTTACAAATCCATGAGATCCTGCATCCGATTGCACCTTCCAGGTCCGGCTGGAAGAAGCGAAGTCTCTCATTGCTTCTTCATCAGTGGAAAGCCAAGGTCGGCACCCTTACGCTTGTTCTTGTGCTGTGGCTCTTGCTCGCGGGTCAGCAGAATTTCGAAGTGGCCCTTACCCTCCCCTTGGAGGCTAAAAATATCCCTGCTGAAATGGAAATCGTGGAGCCGATGGACCCGCAAGTCCGGATCCGGGTTCGAGGGCTTCGCAAGGACGCGGGCACACTGAGCGTAAAGAATGTGAGGGTGGAACTGGACCTATCAGCGGCCGCTGCAGGGCGGAGGACCTTTCCGGTTACCAGAGGAGAAATTCTGTTGCCGAATGAAAGGGTTTCCATTGTCGGCGTTGAGCCTTCTCAGATGACCTTCAGGTTTCAACAAAAACCGAGCACGTGACAGCGAGGAGAACGCAACCATGACGATTCCTATCAGAATGCTGGATGTAAAACCGAAGCTTCCGCGAGAGGTCCAATCTCTCGGCGCTCTTTCCGAGAACCTCTGGTTCGTGTGGAACTATGATGCAGAGAGCCTTTTTAGAAGTATGAACGCCGATCTTTGGGAGGAGACGAGAGAAAACCCGGTGGAACTCCTATGCCGTCTCAGGCAGGAAGAACTCAAGGGCCTGGCAGAGGACCAGGGATTTCGCGCTCATCTCGACCGGGTGAAGAGGGAATTCGACCGCTACATGTCGGAGAGGCCGGATCCGAAATTGTTTGGACCTCTGGAGGAGCCTTTTTCTGTCGCCTACCTCACGGCCGAGTGCGGTGTCGCAGACTGCCTGCCCATCTATTCCGGAGGCCTGGGGATCCTTGCAGGAGATCATCTGAAATCGGCCAGCGATCTCAATTATCCTGTCATCGGCCTGTCCCTGGCGTATCAGAAAGGCTATTTCAGACAGTACCTTATCCAGGACGGTTGGCAAATGGAAAGTTACCCCATGAACCAGTTTTCGACCATGCCGATGACTCTGGTCAGGAACGCTGAGGGGTTACCTATTAACGTCTCCATTGATCTCAAGGGAGAGGAAGTGAAGGTCCAGGTCTGGCAGGTGAACCTTGGGAGGACCAAGCTTTTTCTGCTGGACACGAACCTTAAAGAAAACTCTGCCGCTGCTCGGGGGATTACTTCCGAGCTTTATGGCGGCGACCGGGAAATGCGCATACGTCAGGAGATCATTCTGGGCATAGGCGGCGTGCGGATGCTCAGGGCTATGGGCATCAGCCCGGCTGTTGTTCACATGAATGAGGGTCACTCCGCTTTCGCCGCCTTTGAGAGAATTCGCGAGCTCAGGGAAACGGCGGGTCTGACCTTTAACGAGGCCGTGGAGTATGTGCGGGTCACGAGCGTATTTACAACGCACACACCCGTCCCTGCAGGGATCGATAACTTTCACCCGGATCTTGTCAGAACCTACCTTGACGGTTTTGCTCGAGCCATGGGTTTGTCGATCAATGTGCTCCTGGGTTTCGGAAGGCTGGATCCCAGAAACAAGGACGAGGAATTCTCCATGGCCGTCCTGGCGCTGCGCCTCTCTAACTGGAGCAATGGGGTCAGTCGGCTTCATGGTACGGTGAGTCGCAAAATGTTCCAGAAAATCTGGTCTAGAACACCTGAAGAGGATTTGCCGATCAGCCATGTGACAAACGGCGTCCATATCCCCAGCTTTGTTTCCAAAGGCATGGCAGAGCATTTTGACCGGTACCTGAGCCCAAGGTGGATTGAGGACCCTGACAACGTCAAGATCTGGGAAAGGGTGGATAAAATCCCGGATACGGAGATATGGAGAACCCACGAGCGTGGAAGGGAGAGGCTCGTGGCTTTCACCCGGTCGCGCCTGCGAAAACAACTGGCCAAAAGAGGTGCTTCAGACAGAGAGCTGGCCTTTGCCGATGACGTTCTGAACACGGAGAGCCTCACCATCGGTTTTGCCCGCCGTTTCGCTCCTTACAAGAGGGCCCATCTCATTCTTAAGGATATTGCGAGACTTGAGAGAATTTTGACCAACGCATCACGACCAGCCCAAATCATCTTTGCCGGTAAAGCCCATCCTCAGGACGAGCAGGGGAAGGATCTCATCAAGCAGTTGGTTCAAACTTCAAACAGGGAAACGCTCAGAAGGCACATGGTTTTTTTAGAGGATTACGACCTTGATATATCCAGAACCATGGTGCAGGGCTGCGACGTGTGGCTCAACACACCAAGACGCCCCTTTGAAGCCTGTGGAACCAGCGGGATGAAAGCCGTAGCCAACGGGGCTCTCCACATGAGCGTTCTTGACGGGTGGTGGGACGAGGGATATGAGCGAGGACTCGGATGGGCTATCGGAAACGGTGAGGAGTACCAGGATTACAATTTCCAGGACGATCTGGAGAGTCGTGCTCTCTATGATATTCTTGAGAAGGAGGTTGTTCCCATTTTTTATGAAAGAGGCGCAGACGGCATACCCAGGCGCTGGGTCGGCATGATGAAAGCTTCCATGCACAAGCTGTGCCCCATCTTCAACACGCACCGCATGGTTTCAGAATACTGGGAGCGATTTTACCTGCCCTCTGCGGTTCGCGGGGCGGAGTTCAAGGAAAAGGAGTGGGGATCTCTCAAAAAGCTTTCCAAATGGAGAGAAAAACTTATGTATAACTGGTCGAATATCGCCATCAAAAACATCCGCATGGAAGATATCACCGAACTGGAGGTGGGCGACCCCTACCTGGTGGAAGCGGATATCTTATTGGGTGATCTTTTTCCTGAAGACGTCATGGTTGAAGCTTACGGTGGAAGGCTGGATCCCTCCGATAACTTCATCGACAGATTCACACAACTCATGCAGGCTATAGAGACGGCCGGGGAGAAGATCTACAAATATCGTTGTTCGATAAGTTTTAAGGATGCCGGACATTTCGGACTCACCATTCGCATTACCCCTAATCATCCCAATCCCGAAAGCCGCCATGCCATGGGCTTGGCGATCTGGGGACAAGCATGAAACAAGGCTGCGCTGTGAAAGGGACACATCGCAACAAGGAATGACAAAAAATCGACGGAGAGCGTCCAACTAGAAACACCCGGGGATCATCACGCGTTTCAAGGCTTCCTCTTTGGTGCGGATCACGGGATCATATTTCTCTTTTCTTTTGGCCCTCTCCACCCTGATTTTCTCGTCATGCCAGGTGATGTGAACGGTTCTGTATGGAGAATTGAGAACTGCATTTTCCAAAGGCAGGCGGTTAAGGGCGAAACGAAACATTTTTTCTCTGCTCCAGTGTTTCGGAAAATAGTCAAGAGGGTTGAATTCAAAAAACCCATCTTTGAGAAGGCCGTCCACAATAACATGTCGAGGAGGGGAGGCCAGGGCCCTCTTAAGCCTTTTTTCGATATCGGCCCTCGTAGCACGGGCTCGGTCATCCGTCACAACCTGTGTCGGGAATTCGTCACCCGGAGGATCCTTGCTGAAATTCCTTTTCACCTTCACCGCGGCAAGATCTTTAAAGATCCGCCGGGCATCCCAGAAATCGAGATCTGTGAAGACGTGGAAGAAATAGATTGTTCTCCCGGGGTGGCAGTGAAGCAGACGGGCCATAGATGCCTCGAACCTCAAGTTCCGATTTCCGGCTCCAAGGTAAAGAGCTTGCGGTATCCGAATGTTCGGTTTTCTATTTCAACGCGCACTGATCCCTGCTCGTCGTATTCGTAGGTTTCAATGATTTCCTGCGAAGAAAGTTCAGGGCAGACCCGGACCGGGACCTTACTAAGATCTCTGCGGTTCCGTAGAGTCGGATCATAAGGGAAATAGGTATCCTTCCATAAGGCGATATCCCCTTCCGGTTCTCCATCTTTGCCCAGAGAACTGCATTCCATGTACCTAAGAAGTCCGACATTGTGCATGGGGTGGTATATTCTAGATACTTTCAAGCTTCCCGTGTTGGGGTCAACCTGCCTGTCTTTAGAGAAAATGGGGTCAAAGACCTTGTCCTGCCCCCTTTCGCGCCATATGCCGAAGTGTCGGGAAACGGCTTCCTGCACCGTGATACGGGCTTCAGGGTCTCCCGCAATAGCCAGGCCGATCGCAGTGGAAGCGTGGGGAAAGGGTGATGTCTTGACCTTCTTAGGATAAATTTCCCGGATACTGCGCGAGACCGGTGGAAAGGCGACCGACCCACCTACGAGATAGACGGCTGCCAGGCTGCGGCTGTCTTCGGGCGCCTCACCAAGGCGATCGAGAAGGCACCGGAGCATGTCGAGGCTGTTTTGAATCAGAGGTTCGCAACGGCTGTAGACAAGCGCTGTTTCAAGCACGACAGGCCCTTTTTCGCTCACAATCGCTCCCAGATCGACCACCATCTTTTTGGTATTTGCCTTGAGCCCCTCTTTTCTTTCCTTGCATTCTTCAAGCAACCGTGCGACTGCAGAAGGTCTGAGGTCGTTTCTGGTAATCCCGGCTTCTTCCAGCACAAGGTCCAGGATGATCTCGTCAAAATCGTCTCCGCCGAGTTTCGCAATTCCCTTGTGGGCCAACACATCATGGTGCCGGTCCACTATAGCAACGACAGAAGTGTCGAAGGTTCCTCCTCCCAGATCATAGACGGCCACGTGCCTCTTGGGGCTCCGGGGTCCGACGTTTCGGAGGTAGCGGTGCAAAAATTCCACCGCAGCAGCGGAGGGCTCGTTCATAGCGCACAAAACATTGAATCCGGCTCGCCTGAAAGCTTCCAGGGTGATGTAGCGCTGATTACTGTTGGCATTGGCCGGAGTGGCAACGACAGCTTCCAGCACGGTCTTTTTTCTGGATGGGAAAGTGCTGTGCTTTAAAAGCATGCTTTTGACGTGAGATAGGAACATGGTCACGAGATCGAGCATGTTTACCGAAACAGCCGGCCCCATCTCCAGGATATCATCGGGCCGAAGATGTCCGGCCAGGCGTTTCATGGACCTGAGCAGGTACACATCCGGCTCGTCAAGAAGACTCAAGGCCTCCCAGCCGAAGTAAAGCGTCCCATCCTTTGCAGCCGCAATGGAAGGGATGTATTCTTTCATCTCACCCTTCCAGGAAAAGGTGTACACGGGATAGTTGCCTCCCTCCTGACCGGCCGCCACGGTGCGGGTTGTACCGAAATCGATTCCGAGTCTCATGTTGTTAATAATGACATTGAAAAAAAAAATTACAAGAGGTGTTATAGGTGTCGGGCGTAATTAAGCATGTTTCTCGTGGTTCGGAGTCGGAAAGATGTGTGGAATATCTCATTTTTTTGAGTTTGGAAAGGAAAATACACAAGGACAAAACTTTTGGCTTTAATTTGGATTTCTCTCAAAGTGGGCAGCAGAAGTCCTGAGGGTTTCATAAAACAGGCAAGGCTGATTTTGAGGCTCTCCAGAGCTTCATCGGCGGCCAGGGTCACGGGATAGACCTCGGTTTCAGGGATTCGGGGTTCCCAGTTTTTCCGGGGCTGAGAAAGAGTGAGGGCGGTTGAAAAACGCATAAAATCCAGGGGCCTTATTTTGAAAGCGGGCGACCAGAATTGAAAAAGCCTTTCATCCATTCCTTTCTGTATTACCTTGGGAAGGTTTGCAACCCGTATCAGATCTGTATAAGAGTCAAGTTGAATACCCGTGATTTCCGGTTCAATGCAATAAAAGGGTAGATAAACAGCCTGCTCCTTTTCTGCGGGAACACTGCCGAACTCCAGTTTTCTGAAACCTTTTTTGGCCTGGATCCAGAGTGAACTGCAGTTCCTGCAAGTCAAGACGATCGAATCCCTTTCGCCCTCCAAATCCCAGCCGCAGGTGGGGCACTGGGCTGGAATGAATTGGATTTGCCAGTTAGGTGTGCTTTCGGGCAAGGCCTTAATGTCGACCCCTTCAAGCGGACGGGAGTTGATCGGTCGGTTGAGCACCGCATCGTAAAGCCTTCCGTTCACATAAAAGGGGGAGTAAATTTGGCTGATGGTCTCACCAATAAAACGCTGGGCGTAAATGGGCGGTGGAAGACCTTTGCTGAACCTCTTACGAATTGCTTGCATCATATCTTTGAGGGGAAGCCCGGGCTTTAGGAAGGACCCTTGTGTTTCATTAGAGGGAAAGCGCAATTTCAAAACCTGGCTGCGCAATCCCAACGAAATGGGAAAATGATCGGAAAGCAATGCCTGATGGCTGACATCAACGATGCGGTGGTCTACCCGCTCACGAAGAGAGGAGAAGAGGATGCCTTTAAAATGCCAATAAGGAAAATATATCACAGTTTTCCCTTTTGGCGCGCGATGGGGCAGTACGAAGCGGAAGAAATCGCTCGTATAAAGGTAGGATTTCACCTTGCAGTAAGGGCAGGAAAAAAGATGGTCTGTTTCCTCCAGAACAACGGGGGCGCCACATTGGGGGCATTGGTGGTCGATGAGTATCTTCGGATTTTTTAGCATGATTTGCAGCTATCCCGAATCGGATATTTCTCTCATAGCTTCTCGCCGCACTGATTGCAGTAGATGGAATCCGGCAGATTTTGCCCGCCGCACTTGGCACAAACCCGGACTAAAGGTTTTTCATCCGCCGGGCGGCCGCAACGGGAGCAGAATTTCGCATTGGGGGTCAGGTTTTTTCCGCAATGGGCGCACTTTGCGAAAATCACCTGTTGGTGACCGCATTGGGGGCAGAATCTCGCATCGCCGGATAGGGCGCTTCCGCACTCCGGGCAGGAAAAAGATCCCTCTGTGTCCCCCCCCTCCGGTTTTGCGGCTGAGAAGTATTGAGCGAACATAGCAGGCATCATGAGACCCATGCCCATGCCCATGCCGGGACCGGCGCCGCCTTCGGCAGCCGCTGCTTTTTCCATGGCCATGGCCGCTTTCATTTGCATGAGTTTATTCATGTCCTTGAAGACCCCCATTCGGGAACGGTCGTCGATTGCTTGCTGAACCTCGGTTGGGGGCGTGATGGCGTTGATATAGAGATGACTGAGGCCAAGGCCGAAATGGCTGAAGTCTTTTTCAAGGCGGCCGCAAAGCCCCTCTGAGAGTTGCTCATATTTAGAAGGCAAACTCAGAATGGTGTCAATGGTTTCACCCATGTGATCATTGAACCGGGAAACGATCACTCTGTTGAGGTATTCCTCAATCTCCTCCGTCGTATACATACCCTGAGTGCCCACCAGCTTGTTAATAAACAAGAGAGGCTGAATAATTTGAATATTGAAAACCCCGAAAGCCCGAAGCCGCACAAGGCCAAGTTCGGAATCCTTGAAAGCAACGGGATCTCTGGTGCCCCACTTTAGATTGGTAAAAACCTTCATATTGGCAAAATAGACTTCGGCCCGGAGGGGGCTGGTAAGGGCCCAGGGAAGGCTGGCAATTTTAGTAAGAATCGGGATATTGGCTGTTTTCAAGGTATGGCGACCCGGACCGAAGACTTCAATTGCCTTGCCCTTGTAAAAGAAAACGGCGGCTTGGCTCTCTCTGACCGTGAGTTGGGCTCCGAACTTGATCTCGCCCGAACCCTTTTCAGGAATGCGGTGAACCAATTCCGTGCCCGATTCATCGAACCATTCAAGCACCTCGAGAAATACTACATTATTTGTAGCCATTAAGGTTCTCCCTTCAGATCAAGAAGGCGCTCGGGCCTTCTATTGGTTTCTAATGACGCCTTATATAATATAAAAATATCAAGTTATAGTCAATTATAAAAACTTAGTTATAGTAATAATAAGGTATCCCGGGAAAACTTGATGAACTTGGCAAAAAGTCCGTTAACCCGTCAATCCGGCGGAGGCGTAAGTGTAGGATGTCTTTCATCTACCGGGTTTTTCTCTACATGGGAATGAAGGGAAAAGACGGGGTTTGACCTTTCAATAGGCCGTGACGGATGCTTTTCCTTGAACCGGTTAACACTGTTTTTGACAATGCCGGAGGTCTTTGCTAATATGGCGTCAACAAGTCGGCGGAACGGATAAACAGGCAGAGAAAAGCAAGATGGCTCAGATTGTTTTCATCACTGACAAGAATCGACAGAGGTATTTGAGCGCAATAAGACCCGTGGGTGATTTTTTTGCAAGAGCGGGTGTTCACCCGAATGTTCTTTCCCTGACAGGGCTTGTGTTCAGTGCCGTGGCGGGTTTGCTCTACAGTCAGGGCCGCTTTTTCTGGGCGGCATGGGTCGTGCTTTTTGCAGGTATTTGCGATACCCTTGACGGCCATATTGCGAGACAGAATAAAAAAAACGGTCCTTTCGGGGCTTTTTTTGACAGTACTCTTGACCGCTACAGTGATATGTTCCTCTTCGTCGGCCTTGCCTACTTTTATGCCGGTGGTTATTCTTTGACGGCTGCAGAAACAGAGGGCCGGCCCAGTCCATGGACCGTGGTGGTCATCATCCTGGCTATTGCCGGATCTTTCATGGTAAGTTATACAAGAGCAAGAGCGGAAGGACTGGGGGTTCAATGCAAGGCCGGGTTGATGCAAAGACCGGAAAGAATAACCCTTCTTATCATCGGCTCTCTTCTGGGTTCCATCCCGGTCGCCGGCACCCTTTTCATGAAAGTCACGCTTCTCGTTCTGGCGCTCTCCGTCAACCTGACGGCTCTTTACAGAATGTTTTATGTCAGAAACCGGCTGGCAAAGGAAAACGAAGGAGGGTGATATCCCAGCTCTCGGATCC
>JAFGDM010000280.1 GCA_016932115.1 Deltaproteobacteria bacterium
GGTTTTTTCGGCAACACTCCCGGCGGTAAGCAATGGCGGATTGTCCGAGCAAAGGATGGCGGATTTACCTGGCACGGTCCGGAGCCGGCTTCAGCGGCTAAGAACGGAGCGGAACCCATCGTTTCCGACACGGGCAAGAGCTGGATTGAAGGGGACATGCTCTGCCAGCAATACGAGAAGAGATTTTGGGGGCTTGAATTCTGCCAGACCGTTTTCAGAAACCCCAGGGGCACAGAGGAGAACAAAGACGAGTATTTCCAATTTGGCGACTTCGGAGCCGTGACTTTTTCCATGGTTCGATAGTTGCAGGGCCATCGGAAATCGCTGCCCTTTAAAGCCAGGCTCACAATGACGCCGGCCAGCTGAATCTCCAAAGGCAATGTCAAGGATGTTAAGAGCCTCTGCGTTCCAAGCGAATGTCTTCGATCATTCTCCTACTTGCCTTTAGGCTTCTTGACCACCGTGAGCAGCATCTTGAAAGGCTTCACGGCCTTTACGGAGTGGGGGATGTCCGCGGGCATCACAACCACTTCCCCGGCCTTTGCTGTGACCTGCTTACCCCCAGTGGTCAAGGACACTTGGCCGTCCAGAACCTGGACCATGGCATCACCGGGGGCCGCATGGGTGCTCAGGCCTTCTCTCTGATCAAAGGCAAAAAGCGTCAGGCTCAACGCCTCGTTCTGGGCCAGGGTTCTGCTTACCACGCGCCCCTGTTGATAATCCACCAGGTCCTTCAGGAAATGAGCCTCGGAAAAAGAGACGTTCTTGATCCCTTCGGGTTTATCCATTTTTTCCTCCTCTTCATCTCCCGCACACCACCTCTGATCATGCCCCCGGCATGGATTTTTTGGCAGGGCCGTAAACGCCGATGAGCCGTGCCACATCAATGGTGTTATAAAGAACCGCATTGGCTATGTCCCGGAAATCCGCCCGGGGAGATACCTCCGGCACGCTTCTCAATGCAAAAAGCATGAAGGTGTATCGGTGGGGCGCATCCGGCGGCCAGGGTCCGCCGTAATGAGAGCCATATCCCGGAGTGGAAAAAGTCACGAAATCCGTCTTGAACTCCTGACTGCCCGACGGCATTTTCCCCGGGCTTGCCCCTTCCGGAAGTTCGGATATCGATCCGGGGATGCGGGCGAGCCAGTGAATAAACCCTCTTCCAAGATTCTGACGATACTGCCCTGGAATATCCTGGTCGGTCATGACCAGAAAAAAGCACTCCGTGCCCTTTGGCACATTCTCCCACGTGAGGGGCGGAGAAACTACGCTGTCTTCCACGTACTTATCAGGAATGATCCCCCCGTCTTTAAAGGCCGTCGACATTAACGTAAACATTTTCTTTCCCTCCATTTCTTGGTTTCATGCACGCAACCGTTCCAGCGAGTCCAAGAGCCGATCCACTTCGTCCGCCGTATTGTAATGGACCAGCCCCACCCGAACCATGCCTCCCTTGTCTTCGAGGCCCAATCGTTCCGTCACGGCAAGGGCGTAATAATTCCCGTCCCACACGAAAATCCCCTTCTCCCCGAGATACTCCGCAACCCGGCGGGGTGAAATGCCCTCCATGCGGAAGGCTACGGTGGGCACGCGGCGATCAAAATCGGAACGCTCGGTGATCCCGTAGATGCGGAGCCCTCGGATCTGCTTGAGTCCGGCTATGAGCCGGGACACCAGGTCGCGCTCGTAATCCTCAATGGCTTTCATGGCCAGAGACAGGCGGTCCCGCCGGCTCGCGTTCTCATGAGATTTTCCAGAAAGGCTCGTAAGATATTCCACAGCAGCCAGGGTCCCGGCAATGCCCTCGTGGTTCTGGGTGCCGGTTTCGAACTTGTAAGGCGGTCGGTCCTTTGCCGGCCGCACCTTGTAGGCGGGCAGGCGATCCAGAAGATCGTATTTGCCGTAAAGGATCCCTTCGTGGGGACCGAAAAACTTGTAGGCCGAGCATGCCAGGAAGTCGCAATCCAGAGCCTTCACATCGATGAGGCCATGAGGGGCGTACTGGACGGCATCGACAAAAACCATGGCCCCAGCGTGATGGGCCATTTCCGTGATGGTCTTCACGTCGTTGATCGTTCCCACTGCATTGGAAGCATAGACGCAGGCCACGAGCTTCGTTTTCCTCGAAAGGCGCCGCTCCAAGTCGTCCATATCAAGGGTACAATCTTCGGGACGGAAATCCACCCAGCGCAGGTTCGCCCCTGTGTCCCGGGCCAAGAGCATCCAGGGGCTGACGTCGGCGTCGTGGTCCAGGCGGGTCACGACGATGTCGTCGCCCGGCTTGAGCCAGTGGCCGAGGGCGCGGCTTAGCGTGAAGGTCAGGGAGGTCATGTTGGCGCCGAAAACGATTTCATCGGGAGATGATGCGCCCAGCATGTCCGTCATGGCTCGGTGCGCATCATCGATCATGGTGTCGCTCCGGCGGCTCGTGGCATAGGCTCCGCCGTGGTTGGCGTTGTCATGGAGAAGGTAGTGCGTCATGGCCTCCACAACGTTCCGGGGAACCTGTGTGCCGCCCGGGTTGTCGAAGAAGATGACCTGCCGGTCGTCATGGGTCTGCTGCAATGAAGGGAAATGACTTCGCACGGATTGAACATCGAACATGGCTTTCATTCTCCTCTGATTCTTCCTATGAGCGCACTGGTCGAGTAACCGGGCACAAAGGGAATGCTTTTCACCTCTCCGCCCCCTTCCTTGACCACATCGGCCCCGATGATCTTGTCTTCGGGCCAGTCACCGCCCTTGACGAGCACATCGGGCATGAGGAGCCGGATCACTTTTAGAGGGTTGTCTTCGTCAAAAACGACGACGGCGTCCACAGAGCTCAAAGCGGCGAGCACTTCGGTTCTGTCTTCCTGAGCCGTCACAGGTCTTCCCTCGCCTTTGATGTGCCTGACCGAACGATCGCTGTTCACGCCTACAACAAGGTAATCGCCTAGCTGCCGCGCGGCCCAGAGATAGCGGGTATGACCGGGGTGCATGATATCGAAACAGCCATTGGTGAAAACAATTTTTTTACCCTGGGCCTTATGATGTTCACTTACCCGGCACAGGGAAGGAAGATCCTTAATCTTCCGGCGGTAGTTTTTCATGACGGCCTGCCCTCTTAGATTTGTATTTCAGGTCTTCAGGCTTGCTGAAGTTCGTAATTTTCTATCACGTATATAGGAATATTCGGCCTCTTGAAAAGCCCTTTTTGATGCGAACTGGAGACTCTAAGGATTTTATTGAAGAAGGGTTCCGCCTAGAAACCATTTTTAAATCCAGGAATCCATTTTCGCGCCCATTCTCGCGCCGGACATACCATAAAAAACTTTCAAAATACCCTGGAACGATGCAGGCAGGCCGAACTTACCCTTGACACACGGGGCGGTTTTGCCTATAGTCAGCCCATAAAAAAGAGATCTATTATCAACTGACATAACCTAAAAAAAGGAGGAAAGATGGGATCAATTGAAACCGTAGGAATAGTCGGATTTAACGTAATGGGCGCGGCCATTGGACTAAATGCCGCATCGTGCGGGTACCGGGTCATTTACAAAGAGTTGAACGACGAATTGGTTCGCACCACCTATGATCGATGGGTAAAAAGTGGTTTGGAAAAACGGGTGGCCAAGGGAAAGATGACTCAGGCGGAGATGGACAAGGTGACCGGCCTGATATCAGGAACCGCCGGTTACAAGGATCTGGCTCCTTGTGATCTCATCATTGAGGCAGCGGTGGAAAAAATGGACCTGAAAATCCAGATTTTTAAAGACCTTGACAAATTTTGCCGCCCGGATGCAATTCTGGCCAGCAACACCTCCACTTTCCTGATCGAAAAGCTGATGGCATCGGTTTCCCATCCTTCCAGGACCGCAGGGCTCCACTATTTTTTCCCTGCCAACATCAATAAGCTTGTAGAGGTGATTCGGCAAAAGGAGACGAGCGACGAGACCTTCAACGCCCTGATGGCCTTTTCGGGAAAGAACAACAAGGTGCCGATCGCAGTGAACGATTTCCCCGGCTTTGCCATCAACCCGGTGTTCATCTCCAGCTACATGGTGCTCGTTGCATTTTGCGGCGATACTTACAGTGCGGCGACTCTTGACGAGATCTCCAAACAGGCATTGGGGGTGCGCTACGGGATAATGTGGGTGTTGAACAACTCCGGTTTAGGCACCGCTTATCATGCAGCCGTTTCCATGAACGACTACCTGGCCGATAGCGATGTGGGATTTCCTCTCGTTCCCGAACCCCTTAAGACCCAGTTTGAAAAAGGCAAGCCCTGGGATCTCGAAGGCGGACCGATGGTGGATGATCCGGCCGTTTTGAATGTTGTCAAGGAGCGGCTGTTGGGATCCGTTTTCACCATTTCCACCCACCTCATTGAAAAAAGGGTCGTCTCCCTGAAAGATCTTGAACTGGGTATCAAAACTGCACTGGCCTGGCCTAAAGGGCCTTTTTCCATGATGAACGATATGGGCATGGCCGAAGCCGCGCGATTGGTTAATATGACTGTAGAAAGCGGCACCTTCAAAAGGCCCAAAATATTTGCCGAAGGCGTTCCGTCGGCTTGGGAATTGTAGAGCAGGCTGAGGGGCACCGCTTCACGGCACCAGGGAGCTTCAGCCTGTTCCCTGATCCACAAGGCGAAATGCTGCATAATCTGAGGCCGAGAAAGGGAGTGCTATCATTATTTCTCTTAAGACCGATGAGGCGAAATAAATGAAAGTGAAGGAACGATATCAAGATTTAACGCGTCGGCAGCTTCTCGAAAAGGTTTATAGATTGGGAGTTGAATACGAGTCCTATTCCTACGGTTGTTCCCAGTGCACCGTAGCCGCTCTCCATGAAGTTATAGGTTTTGACGATGTCATCGTAAAAGTTACCACTTCCCTGTGCGGTGGCACCGCGTCTCAGGCTGTGGGAACCTGCGGTGCGCTTGCGGGAGGGATTATCGTTTTTGACTATTTCTTTGGTCGCCCAGTGGGGTGCCTGTCAAGTGAAGTGATGATTGAGGAGAATATTTTGGCCCTTGAAACGGCTCAAGCGGCACCTAAAGAACTGATAAGGAGATACATAAGCGAATACGGGACGATTAATTGCGCCGGCATAATGACCAAAAAGTTCGGGCGTCCTTATTATTTGAATGACCCGGATGAATTTAAGAAGTTTGAACAGGCCGGCGCACACACCGATTCTCAAAAATGTGTCGCTGTTGTCGGGCAAGCTGCAAGCTGGGTGATGGCAATTCTGCTTGACAAGGGTGCTATTGAACTGTGATCAAGCAACTCGGCTTTCTACGCCGGCTTCAGGAAACGTA
>JAFGDM010000281.1 GCA_016932115.1 Deltaproteobacteria bacterium
CCGTGTTATGCTTTGGGCAACGGGTGAGGCGGGCGGAGGTCTTCCGGGGTATCGCCGAAAGAGGTCGATCCTCGAAGTTCCCGTGAATCCTCGCCGCCCGCCTTTGCTACCCCCGGTGTTCTAATGCTCCGCCCCGAATACTCTTCGTTTTGCAGTTTTAAGAGAGGCCCCCATGCCTGATGCTTGCGATTTTTCAAACAGCTAAATTGTTACGAAGAAGTCACATCGTATTGTTCTGCTTTCAGAGAATGATTTTGGCAAGGCCGGAGGGGGGAACACTTAGAGGCTTATTACCATTATGCCGCACAAGGAATCCCGACCGATAGTGCAGCCCAAAATCTTTTGTGGAAGTTTACACCGGCGGTGTAGCTCAGTCGGTCAGAGCATGCGGCTCATATCCGCAGAGTCACTGGTTCGAGTCCAGTCACCGCCACCACCGAAAAACCTGCCAGGGATTGACATTGCCTTGGCCGACCTTAATTTTATAAAAATTTTATTATTCTGATTCGGTGATTGCAATGAGTCTTTCGCCCTTTAATCGCGAAAACATACTCACTGCCAGTGATGCGCTTCATATTGCTGAAGACAAGATAGGAGATTTCTTCAAACTCTCTTCAGGCCAGTGGAAAAAATATCCTTTTTTTGTCAGGACACTCGCAAATCTGTCCGAAGGACAGATTGTACCCGATGCGTTTGCCCTTCTCGAAAAGAGTTCGACAAAAAGCGACTATTTGGAGGATCGCGAAAAGGATCGCGATCATTATTTTATTTGCCTTCAGGATCATGAAATCCTCAAGGCTTTGAGCCGAGACAGCGAATTGTGCCTTCTCCCACTGCTGGTTTATGTGTTTACCCACGAACTGGTTCACATCGTAAGATTTTGCAATTTTCTTCAACGCTTTGAAGTTCGTGACAGGGAAAGGGAGAAAGAAGAAAGACTCGTTCATGATACTACGTACAAGATTCTTCGGCGCTTGACCATGCCGGATCTAAATTATGTCCTTGACTCTTACGAGAGTTATAGGATTTGTAAAATGGCGTTGGCGTAAACCGCTGAGAAGGGTTTAGGACAAGCAAATGGGCAACCCTTAAAAGCGAGTAAACCGGGGAGTGTGGGTAAGATTTTCTACAAAATCTGCGCAGGCGGATTCAGCCTTTCCTGAACACTGAACGCCGAAAAGGTGAATGTCCTTAAACTTGAAAAGAATGACTTGCTTCAATTTTACCTTGAAGCAAACGACTTGCGAGGTAAAGCGTATGCCGATTTATGAGTATGAGTGCACCAAATGCGGCCGTATGGTTGAAGTGTGGCAGAAAATAACGGATTCGGATCTTGATTCATGCGAAGATTGCCGGGGTAAGATGAGAAAACTCATTTCCCAGAGCTCTTTTCATCTCAAGGGCTCAGGTTGGTATGTGACGGATTACAAATCAAAGAGAGAAAGCGAAAAGAAAAAACCCTCATCCGACGACAAAGCACAAAGCACATCAGGGGATGAAAAACCAAAAAAGGAAGCTCTGCCCGCAAGCACAAAGCCAAAAGACGAATAAGAAGGGACAAGGGCATGGAGGAGGCTCGGCTGTGATCGGGCGTGAACGGTGAGCGACTGATGAAGCGTTTTGACTCTGAAAAAGAATTGGACAAGGTCCTCAAGGGGATTGAAAGAAAAGAAAAGCAGGCGGCCTTTCAAAGAGACAGGTTTTTCAAATTCAAACTTCCTGAAATTCACAAGAACCTCTCTCAGGCCCTTCTTATGGAAAAAGTTGTAGAAACGGATAACCCCGCCGCCCTTTCCGATTTGGCTCTTCAGGGTCTCAAAAAGGCTCTCAGGGTAAACGAATTCGACTTTAAGTATTTCGTCGCTCCTCTTCGCAATTTGCTCCCAAAGCCGAACCCCATTGCTCTCTACATGACTCAATACATACTGGAGGTGATTCTTAACGATCCTTCGGTGGTTGACGTATACGGCACCGATACGGAAATCTACGGCCTGGTGAACGACGTCATCAGCAAAGTCAACAAGAAGTTCGAGAGAGCAGAAGAAGAGATCGTTCAGCAACTTTCTCGCAACAAGACTATTGCCCATGGATCAAGGGAATACGATATCGCCCTTGACCAAGCGTTCCGGAAAAAAATGGGAGATCCTCAGAAAACCTAATGTCAAAGGTCAAAGGGGTTCCAGGGAGTTTTCTTTTCTGAAGATTTCTCGCTTCCCTTGAAAGGACGGTTAAAGGGGACCTCCTGCGAGAACGTCAATGTTCCTTTTCCCACTCTAGAAGGTATTCCTTAATCTCCGTCCCTCCTGTAAACCCGCCGAGCCCGCCGGCGGCTACGACCCTGTGTCATGGAAAAATCAGAGGAAGAGGATTCCGGCTCATAGCCTGACCGACGGCTCGGGCACCTGCACTCTTACCAACCATAGCGGCCACTTCCCCATAGGTTTTCGTCATGCCGAAAGGAATGGAGGTAATAGCCTTCCACGCCTTCCACTGAAACGGTGTGCCATGGATATCCATGGGGATGCCATCAGGGATAGATCTGTTTTGAAGCGCAGCCTCAACGGCTGAAATGAGGCTCCTATTCTTAGCCCGGTTCTCTTCAAAATGATCCGAAAGCGCCTGCTTCTTGAAATAGGCACATCCTTCAATTTCGTCCTTCAGGCTAAGAGAGATCCTGAAAGCGCCTTTGTCCGTAGAGGCCGCGTAGATACTTAAACCTCCGATTCTCCATGAGCAGCAGTAAAGGATTGGGGTCGGTATTTTTTCCCTTGCCATGCGTCTCTCTCCTCAAGTCTTTTCCGGATGAGCCTGAGGTTGGTCCATTTGTCCTTGACCCAGTCCGGTGATTGGAGCTCCAACGGGTTGGGATCTCCCGTAAGCCTTTGTATGATCACGTCGGGCGGAATCCGCTCCAGGAAATCGACCACTGATTCAACGTACTCCTCTCTTGTGAGACATTGATAAAGCCCCTTCTCATGCATAGTCGCCAGAGCGACGCCTTTCACTATATAGAGGGCGTGGATTTTTAACCCCTTCACAGGTAGAGAAGCCAAATGGCAGGCTGTTTCGACCATCATGGTTCTTGTCTCACCCGGAAGGCCCAGAATGACGTGGGCGCATACGTTCAACCCACAGGCGTCGGCCATCGCGGCAGCTCGGTCAAAACAGGCTACACTGTGCCCGCGGTTGATTCGCAGCAACGTAGCATCATGGGCCGACTGTAGCCCGAGCTCCAACCACACAAGAAAGCGATCCCGATAAGAACTCAAAAGATCCAGGATTTCCGATGTAATGCAGTCAGGTCTTGTGCCCACCGAGAGTCCGACGACTCCGGGATGGATCAAAGCCTGGTCATAAAGATTCTTGAGCGTTCTAAGCGGCGCATAAGTATTTGAAAAAGACTGGAAATAGGCAATGAACTTCTTTGCGCCGTATCTTTTTCCGGCAAACTCAGACCCTCGCCTCATCTGCTCCGCAATGGAAAGGCCCCGGTGGATCATGGCCCCTGTACCCGAGCCTCGGCTGTCGCAGTAAATGCATCCACCTCTGCAGATGGTCCCGTCCCGGTTAGGGCATGTCAACCCCGCATCCAGCGTGATCTTTTGGACCCTTTCTCCAAAAAGCTCCCGCAGGTAGGTATGATAGTCGCGGTATAGATTCATAGGCAGCCGGCTAATCTCCAGCATCGACTTGCTTTCGTGCCATCACCACCCGATACAGACGGCTATAGTCCTTTACCCGTTCCTTCGAGCCGTATTCTCCTGTTTGTTCCATTAATTCCAGGGCCTTCAACGTCTGGTCCGGGTCCATCTCAACAAGGATCCATCCACCGGGATAGAGATATCTTGCCCCATCCGCAAGAATCCCCCGGATATAGAACATACCGTCTTCCCCTCCGTCCAGCGCCGATTGCGGTTCGTGGCCCACCTCCGGAGAAAGGGTTTGAAGAGCGTCCGATGGGATGTAAGGAGGATTTGAGACAATCAGATCAAAAACAACGCCTTGCTCTTGCACGGGTTTCCAGAGATCGCCGGTTAGGAATTGGATTCGCCTTTCAACGCCGTGCCTACATGCATTAGACCGGGCAAAGGTTATCGCTTCTGAAGAGATGTCGCTCGCCCAGAACGAACCATTCCGAATCTCGGTGGCAAGAGCGACAGCCAAGGCTCCGGATCCTGTGCAAAGGTCCAGAATCCTGGGTTGTTCGGCATGAGGAATCATTCCATGTCCCAGCAATGATAAGGACTTCTCTACCAGCAATTCGCTCTCCGGGCGCGGTACCAGGACCGATGGACCGATTGAAAGATCCAGGGACCAGAACTCCTGGGTCCCTGTGATGTACTGAAGCGGCTCCCTGTTCAGGCGCCTTTTGATAAGAGCCCGGTACCCGGACAGTTCATCCTCATTCAAGAGCCGGTCGAATTGCAGGTAGAGCTGAATGCGGGTTAACCCCAAAAGGTGGGCAAGCAGAACCTCGGCGTTGAGACGAGGCGACTTTACGTCCCTTTGCTTCAAATACCCTGATGCGACCTTGAGGAGGTCGATAATGGTACGGGCTTTAGCCTCCCTCATGCCGCTTTGAGGGCCTCTGCTTGATAATAGGTGATCAAAGGGTCCAGAATCATATCGAGATTTCCCTGCAAAATCACCTCCAGCCTGTAGAGGGTCAGGCCGATGCGATGGTCCGTCACTCTTCCTTGCGGAAAGTTATAGGTTCGTATCTTTTCACTCCGGTCGCCGGAGCCGACCATGCTTTTTCTTTCCTCCGAGATCTTTGCCTGTTGCTCGCTGATTTCTCTGTCCAGCAGCCTTGACCTCAGAACTTTCATGGCCTTTGCTTTGTTTTTGTGCTGTGACTTTTCATCTTGGCACGTGACCACGAGCCCTGTCGGAAGATGGGTGATCCGAACCGCCGAGTCGGTTACGTTTACATGTTGCCCGCCACAACCCGAAGAGCGATACACGTCAATACGCAGATCCTCCGCATTGATCATCACATCCACTTCTTCCGCCTCCGGAAGAACCGCCACCGTCACCGCGGAGGTGTGGATTCTTCCCTGCGCTTCCGTCTCTGGGACTCTCTGTACCCTGTGTACTCCGCTCTCGCGTTTGAGGCGACTGTAGACCTTGTCTCCTGCAATAAGAAAGATAACCTCCTTAAAGCCGCCCATGCCTGTTTCATGCCGGCTCAGAATTTCCGTTTTCCACCCCTTCAGTTCCGCATATCGCGCATACATTTTAAAAAGATCTGCTGCGAACAGGCCGGCTTCCTCGCCACCTGTGCCGGCGCGGATTTCCAAAATAATGTTCTTTTCATCGTTCGGGTCGGAGGGCAGAAGGAGGATTTGGAGCTCCCTTTCCATTTCCGCGATTTTCTCTTTTAAAGAATCGACTTCTTCCCTGACCAGTTTTCTTACTTCCGGATCAGGGTCATCAAGCAGAGAGCGACTGTTTGCCAGTTCCCTCTGAAAGGCTTCACACCTCCGAAAGGTGTTGACGATGGGCTCAAGATCGCTGTGCTCCTTCAAAAGCTTCTGGTAGCGCTTTCGGTCGCTAAGCACCTCGGGACGTGCCAGATCCTCCTCCAGACGGCGATATCGTTCGTCGATTTCTTTAATCTTTGCAATCATCGTAACAGAGTAAAATCAGTTTTCAGACCCCTTATCCTGCTCGAACTTCGCATATTTGTTCCTGAATTTTTCAACCCGGCCGGTAGTGTCCACCAGCTTTTGTTTGCCTGTGAAAAAGGGGTGGCACTTCGAGCAAATTTCTACGCGGATGTCTTTTACCGTTGAGCCGGTCTCAAAATCGTTCCCGCAAGCACAGTGCACGACAGCCCTGTGGTACTCGGGATGAATACCTTTTTTCATTGTTCGTCACTCCTTCTGGATTATTCACTCATGGAAGCCAAAAACTCTTTATTATTCTTTGTTCCTTTCATTTTGTCCAGCAAAAATTCCATGCTGTCAACCGGCGTCAGCGGGGCCAGAAGCTTCCTCAGAATCCAGATGCGATTCAGTTCCGCCGATTCCAGAAGAAGCTCCTCTTTTCTCGTGCCGGAGCGGTTTATGTCGATGGACGGGAAGACCCGTCGGTCCACCAGCTTCCTGTCCAGGTGAATCTCCATGTTGCCGGTGCCTTTGAACTCCTCGAAGATCACTTCGTCCATCCGGCTGCCGGTGTCGACAAGAGCTGTGGCAATGATGGTCAGACTCCCGCCTTCTTCAACGTTTCTTGCCGCCCCGAAAAAGCGCTTCGGCTTGTGAAGGGCGTTGGAATCGAGTCCTCCGGAAAGGATCTTCCCGCTCGGCGGCACGGTTGCGTTGTAAGCCCTTGCGAGTCGGGTGATGCTGTCCAGAAGGATTAGAACATCCCTTTTGTGTTCCACCAGCCGTTTGGCCTTCTCGATTACCATCTCTGCCACCTGCACGTGTCTTTGCTGGGGTTCGTCAAAGGTCGAGCTGATCACCTCCGCGTCCACATTTCTTTGCATGTCGGTCACTTCTTCCGGTCTTTCGTCAATGAGAAGGACTATTTTGTGAATTTCCTTGTGGTTGGCCGACACACTGTTGGCTATGTTTTGCAGGAGCATTGTTTTCCCTGTCCTGGGCGGCGCCACGATCAAACCGCGCTGGCCCCTTCCCAGCGGCGTCATCAAATCCATGATCCTCGAAGAATAGTTATTGGCCTTGGTTTCGAGCTTGACACGCTTGTCGGGATAGAGAGGCGTCAGGTTGTCAAACAGAATTTTTTCCCGTGAAATTTCCGGGTCTTCATGATTCACCTGCTCTACCTTGAGAAGCGCGAAGTAGCGTTCCGAGTCCTTCGGCGGTCTGATCTGACCTGAAATCGTGTCGCCGGTCCTCAGATTGAATCGACGGATCTGGGAAGGTGAAATATAGATGTCATCCGGCCCCGGCAGGTAATTGGAATCAGGGGCTCTCAGAAAGCCGAACCCATCAGGCAGGATTTCCAGGACGCCTTCACCGTAAATCAGTCCGTTTTGATCGGACTGGGTTTGAAGAAGGGCGAAAATAAGGTCCTGCTTTGGCATCCCCGTGGCTCCCTCGATGCCGAGGCCTTTGGCCAAATGCGTCAATTCGTTGATTTTCATTTGCTTCAATTCAACAAGGTTCATCTTAAGATCTCCATGCCTGATGCTTGCGATTTTTCAGACAGCTAACTTGTTACCAAACCTCTAATTTTTCATCAACATTGCCCGTTTTTTCATGGGGTTGGATTAGCCGAAGCTTCAGGAGCTCCAGCCCGGTAAACAGTACCTAAAATAAGTGATTTGAAAGGAATGTTAAGAGAGCTCGCCCGGCCGACAAGTATTCTCGCTCAACCCCGCACTCTGAATTTCTAAACCTGAATCCCTTAATACTGAACACAGTAAATGCCTGATGATGATTTTCGTAGATTACCCGCGAAGTTGTACTTGATATCCGGTTGAACCGAACCTTTTAAAAGGCAGGTACACGTCAATGTCTATTTTTATGCATTTCCGACGCATTGTCAAGATCAAATCTTTCAGGGCGGATTCGCTCTCAGCATTGCAAGCACCCGTCCCATGTCCTCAGGCACGGGCGCGTGAAACTCACAATATTGCCCCGAATCGGGATGAATAAAACCAAGTTTCTCGGCATGAAGCATCTGCCTTTTCACAACCTCTACACCCGGTGGAAAGTGCTTTTTCCACCAAATGCTTCGGAATCCATAAAGCGGGTCTCCTACTATGGGATGGCCGGCATGGGAAAAGTGTACCCTGATTTGATGAGTCCTTCCCGTTCTAGGGGTGATGAGAAGAAGGGAAAACCTGCCCGCCAGATCCTCTTTTTTTCGCCACCGGGTGACGGCGTTTCTACCCTTGAGATGGCTTACGGACATTTCCTTTCTTCTCACCGGATGACGGGAAATCGGGAGATCAATGATTCCCTCGTCGCCCCGGATAATTCCATGCACAATTGCGATATACTGTTTGTTCACCTTACGGGCCCTGAACTGGGCCGACAGAAACGCATGGGCATAATTATTTTTGACCACGACCATGAGCCCCGAGGTGTCTTTATCGAGCCTATGGACTATGCCGGGACGGAGTTCACCGCCAATGCCCGCTAGGTCCCGGCAATGGTTGAGAAGCCCATGAACCAGCGTTCCCTCGTAATGGCCCGGTGCCGGGTGGATCACCAAACCGGGTGGCTTGTCAACAACGATCAGCGATGAATCTTCGTGAACCACCCTGAATTCGACTCGCTGGGGTTTCAGATCATAGGTGCGGGCCGGAGGGATGGAAAGGGCGATGCAATCACCAGTCTTCAATCGATAGCTTGGCTTTGCCGCGCCTTCGTTGACTCTGACGTATCCTCCCCTGATTAGCGCCTGTGCCCTTGATCGTGTAAGATTCTTTTCGTGGGATGTAAGAAACTGGTCGAGACGCCCGTCTTTTTCATCACGGTTGACACGGAAAGACTGCGTCTTGTCTGAATCGGTGCTCACTAAAAAAGAAATGCCGTCCGCTTAGGAGAAGATTTTGTCCAGATCCCGTTCGATTTGCTCCTCCTTCACCTTTTTTGCAAGGGAAATTTCCTTAACCAGAAGCATTCTTGCCGTGTCGAGCATCTTCCTTTCGCCGAAAGAGAGCTCCTTTTCCACCTTCAGGGTTAGTAAGTCGCGATAGACTTCCGCCACTTCAAAAACAGACCCTGTCTTTATCTTTTCCGTATATTCCCTGTACCGGCGGTTCCAGGTCTGATTTTCTGCAGAGACTTTCCTTTTTCTGAGGATGGAATAGAGTTTGGTAACCTCTTTCTGCCCGATGATCTCTCTCAAACCTACGTTGTCCACATTCTGCATTGGGATCATGATGATCATGTCGTTCTCGAGGATCCTCATAACATAGAAATCCTGAGTGAAGCCGGAGATCTTCTGGCTCTCGATTCGCTCGATTACGCCCACGCCGTGGGCGGGATAGACCGCCAAATCACCGATTTTGAACATAGCTTGTGACTCCCTGATGAAGGCCTTTGCCTGCATCCGTGCGATCCGCCGAAGCGGAGCTCATACAATGCCCCCTCCCCCTTACTATAAGGAGGAGGGGAAAAAGGTTTACAACAAGAGCCCGATAACCGGTAGAGTCGGCGCAATCACCAGAGATACAACCGACATCAACTTGATCAGAATGTTCATAGCGGGTCCGGAGGTATCCTTGAAGGGATCGCCTACCGTATCGCCCACCACAGCGGCCTTGTGGTTTGAAGACCCCTTGCCGCCGAAGTTACCTGCCTCGATGAATTTCTTCGCATTGTCCCAAGCGCCGCCTGCATTGGCCATAAAGAGAGCGAGAAAAGCGCCCATCACCGTGGCGCCAAGAAGCATGCCGCCCAGCGTCTCTTTCCCCAGCAGAAATCCCACCACAACGGGCGCGAGCACAGCGATCAAACCTGGTGCGACCATTTTTCTCAAGGCGGCCCCTGTGGCGATGCTCACGCAGGTGGCGGGATCCGGCTTGACGCCTTCCTTGCCTTCCAGCAACCCCGGAATCTCCCGGAACTGGCGGCGAATCTCCTCAACAATGTGAAATGCCGCTTCACCCACGGAAGTCATGGTAAGAGCCGCAGCGAGCATTGGGATGATGCCGCCGATGAAAACACCAATAACAACCATGGGATTCGTAATGTCGATTATCGATAATCCGGCTGCTTGGGTGAACGCCACAAAAAGGGCAAGCGCCGTAAGAGCCGCCGAGCCGATGGCAAAACCCTTCCCGATAGCGGCCGTAGTGTTGCCCAGGGCGTCCAGGCTGTCCGTGATCTTCCGGGTCTCGGGGCCGAGGCCGGACATCTCGGAGATGCCGCCGGCATTGTCTGCAATGGGCCCGTAAGCGTCGACCGTCATGGTGGCCCCCACAGTAGCCAGCATGCCCACCGCGGAAAGACCGACCCCGTAAATTCCCGCGAGCTTGTATCCGATAAAGGTGGCGACACAAATGCCGAGAATGGGCAGATAGGTGGATCGCATGCCTACGGCAAGGCCTGCGATGATGACCGTGGCCGGACCGGTCGAGGACTGGGCGGCAATGTGCCGAATCGGAGCTGCGGAGGTGTAATATTCAGCCAGAAGTCCTATGGCGATCCCGCAAAGCAACCCCGAAACAATGGCCCAAAAAACGCCCCAGGGCATGCCGATGCCGCTGACGATGACCGCGCTCAGGATAACGAACAGACCGGCTGCAACAAACGTGGTGTATCGAAGCGCTCCGGCCGGATTTCCTGATTGAAAGATCTTGATGGAAAAAATGCCCAGGAAGGAACTAATCAGTCCTGCCATGGCAAAGAGGATCGGCGCCGCCATGTATTTAAGTTTTATCGTTTCGGCCGTAAGACCGTTCAGAGCGGGGAATTTGTCGACAAAAGCCTTGAGGGCTTCCGGTGTGCCGATGGTAAGGGTTGCCCCGATGGCGATGGTCGCAATTACCGAACCCACGTATGATTCGAAAATATCAGCGCCCATCCCTGCGATATCACCTACGTTATCACCTACGTTATCCGCGATGACGCCCGGGTTTCTCGGGTCGTCCTCAGGGATCCCCGCTTCGACCTTGCCGACCAAGTCGGCCCCCACGTCGGCCGCTTTGGTGTAAATGCCGCCGCCCACACGGGCGAAGAGCGCAATCGAACTGGCGCCCATGGCAAAGCCGTTAATGTATTGGGCCGTTGTGGTGCTGCCACCGTAAATCAAAAACCAAAAACCGAGCCCCAGGAGACCAAGGCTTGCAACGGACAACCCCATCACCGAACCCGAGAAATAGGACACATTGAGGGCCATGGCCTGACCGTGTTTGTTTGCAGCCTCCGCCGTTCTTGAGTTCCCTTTGGTGGCGGCCGTCATGCCTGAAAAGCCGGCGGCCATGGAGCACAGAGCGCCCGTGAGAAAAGCGATCGCCGTGTTCCAGGAAATGCCGAATCCGACAAGCAAAAAAACCGCCGCAATGAAGAAAGCCAGCACGGAATATTCCTTTTTTAAGAAAGCCATCGCGCCTTCATGGATCATCCCCTCCAGCTCTTGCATCAGAGGGGTGCCATTGGGTTGCTTCTTAACATAGCCGTAAATGAGATATGCCACAATGAGACCGACAATCCCCAGAAAAGGGGCGATCCACGTTAATCCCTGCATTACCGTTATTCCTCCTTGTTCGCAAAGTTTTGTCTGTTGATGAGATTCATGGCCTGGGCAACGCCCCGGCCCACAAACACCTCACACGCTTTAACCGCCCCTTTCAGAACCTTTTCCACAACCTCCCGGTCGTCTTTATAAAAGGGGCTCAAAACAAACTCGTCAACGGGTTCATGATAGCGAGGACGTCCCACACCGATTTTGACGCGGTTGAAAGCCCGGGTTCCTAAATGCTGGAAAATGGAGACAACGCCTTTGTGCCCCCCGCCTCCCCCGTTCTTTACGATCTTGATTCTGCCCAAATCCTGGTCGAGGTCATCATGGACAACCAGGATGTTTTGCGCCTCGATGCGGTAGAAGTCGGCACAGGCTCCGACCGATCTTCCACTCTCGTTCATGAATGTTTGGGGGCAAAGAAGAATCATTTCCTGCTCCCGAAGCCTCGCCCGGCCTCCCTTGGCCCAAAAGGCCCGGCCGGCCAAACGGACATCCAGGATTTCGGCCCATCGCCGGAGGACCATAAAACCGATGTTGTGACGTGTGTTCCGATACCTTAAGCCGGGGTTGCCGAGCCCCACGATTAAGAACACCCCATGATCGCCCGAGTTCACCCCCTTTCTTCTTTAATCATGATTCAGACGCTTCCGCGTCGGCCTTTCCTTCACCTTCTTCCTCCACCGCTTCCTTCACCTCCTCGGCGGCCGCATAGGGCGCAACCACAATTGCAACGGCCTCGTCTTCTTCTTCCAGCAATTTGATCCCGTCGGGGAGCACAATGTCCTTCACGTGCACAGAATCACCGATGTCGAGAGATGAAACATCCACGTCAATAGACTCCACCATGTTCCCGGGCAAACAGCTTACCTGAAGATCCCGTTTTACATGTTGGAGCATACCCCCCTTGATTATTCCTGCAGGCGTGCCGATAAGGTGAAGTGCTATGTTCAGCGTTAACTCCTTATCCATCGCAATCTCATAAAAGTCGGCATGGTAATAGAAAGGCTTGATGGGATCGGTTTGCAACTCCTTCAAAATCACCGAGCGGGCTTCCACATTTTCCCCCGACTCGATGAGGAGCTTGAGGATGATATTTTCACTGGTCGTGCTCTTAATCAGTGCCTGGAGGTCCGAATAACTTACGGACAGCATGATACTCTTAGCCTTCGGCCCGTAAAAAACAGCGGGAACCCTCTTATCTCTTCTTAGTTTTCTTCCCGCTCCTTTGCCCTTTTCGGTGCGGACCTGAGCGGATAAAGTCATTTGTGCCATTCATCGCCTCCTGAAACATCTCGAATGAATCCCTATATCACATCTTCAACGCCGAATACAGCAAAAAACTTCTCCCCTCGCTTCGAGGGCAAGGACAAATTCCATTCAGACAAACAGGGTACTCACCGAATCCGAGCTGTATATGCGCTTGATTGTCTCCCCCAGCAGGTCTGCTACGGATAGCACCTCGATTTTATCACACTTTTTTGCATCTTCCCTGAGCGGAATCGTATTGGTGACCACCAGTTTTTCAATTGGGGAAGCTTCGATCCTCTCAATAGCGGGGCCGGATAGAACAGGGTGGGTGCAGCACGCATAAATCGAGGAGGATCCCCTGTCGATAAGGGCACGCGCAGCCTCGGTGAGGGTTCCTCCCGTATCGACCATGTCATCAAGGATCACCGTGTTTTTCCCCTCCACCTCTCCGATAATGTTCATGGCTTCGGAGATATTCGGCTCTTCGCGCCTTTTGTCGATAATCGCCAACGAGGCGTCGAGACGTTTTGCGAAGGCCCTCGCCCTTTCAACACCTCCCGCATCGGGCGAGACGATGACGAGGTTGTCCTGAAAGTGAAAGCGCATGTACTTGAGCAACACCGGCGCGGCAAAAATATTGTCTACCGGAATGTTGAAGTATCCTTGAATCTGGCCGGCATGCAGGTCCACGGAAACTACCCTGTTGGCCCCGGCCACGGTGATGAGGTCCGCCACAAGTTTGGCACTGATGGGCACGCGGGGCTTCACTTTTCTATCCTGCCTGCCGTATCCGTAATAGGGAATCACCGCCGTGATCCGCTTCGCGGAGGCTCTCTTGAGAGCATCGATAATGATGAGGAGTTGCATCAGGTTGTCATTCACCGGCGTGCAGGTGGACTGAAGAACAAAGGCATCCCTGCCCCTGGCGTTTTCATGGATTTCAACCTGCGTCTCACCGTCACTAAAGGTTTTTGCAATCATCTTGCCGGGCGGAATGCCCAGATATGCGCAGACTTCCTCGGTAAGACTTAAATTGGACGTACCGCCGAATACTCTCATGATGAAACCTCTGGCTGGGGTGGGAGGATTCGAACCTCCGAATGCGGGCTCCAAAGGCCCGTGTCTTACCGCTTGACGACACCCCAGTAATCATTTGTCATTGAATAATGCTTTCCCGTTCCCATTTCCTCACCAAAAAAACATCTCCCATGTTACGGGAGAGGATATGATTCTTTGCCGCTTCTGCTTGTCCCGATGAGCTGAATACGCCGAAAACCGAAGGCCCGCTTCCCGTCATGAGAGCCCCTACAGCGCCTGAGTCTAACAGCAGATGCTTGATTGTTTCTATCACTGGGAATCTGGCGGAAGTGACGGATTCCAGGTCATTCTCAAGAATCCGGGTGACGGCCTCAGGGTTTTCCCTCAAGAGTGTTTTTATATGGGAATACTCATTTCTTGTCAACTCTTTTAATCGAAGGTTCTCATACACCCATGCTGTCGATACCTGAATCCGCGGCGTCACAATAACATACCGGAATTCAGGCCAATCTGAAATCGGATCGAGAATCTCTCCGATTCCTCTTGCAATCGCGGGCTTACAGGCAAGAAAAAAAGGTACATCCGCGCCAAGGCTTAGTGCCGTTTCGTGAAGCTCTTCCTGAGAAACGGGATTCCCCAACGCTTCATTGAGCAGAAGCAGGAGAGAGGCCGCATCGCTGCTTCCCCCGCCCATGCCGGCCGATAAAGGAATACGCTTTTCCAGTAGGATCGAGGCTCCGTATGCCTTGCCGACCCGTGAAAAGAAACTGCGCGCCGCCTTCACAACAAGGTTGGTCTCGTCCGACGGCACAGCTAAACCGGTGCAGGAGAAAGTGACTCCTTCCGGGATCAAGCGTATTTCAAGGCGATCAAAAAGATCGACGGGGACCATAATGGAAACCAGATTATGATACCCGTCCGGCCGGCGACCGGTCACTTTCAGGCGCATATTAAGTTTAGCAGGGGCTTTGATTGTGAAGTTCCTTCCCTTTTTTTCTCCTTCACACATCGATATCCCCCGCATGGAAGGCGCTAAGTGGTAAGCAATCTGAGGATCAAACCCCGATGCGAAAATCCAAGACCGGCACCCCGGGCATGGGAATCTCTCTCGAAATTGAAAAACGAAGAAACCGGATCTCCATGTTAAGCTTTGGGCGACGGGTGAGGCGGGCGGAGGTCGTCCGGGGTATCTCAAGGGAAGTCAATCCTCGAAGTTCCTCTGAAGTCTTGCTGCCCGTCTTCACTTGACCGCCTTTACGTATCGCCACCGCAAATCAGTCAGAATGCTTTCAAGCGCCTTTTGCTCCTCGTCAGTCAGGTTCCCCTTGGTCTTTTCCCGAAGCATGGCGATGATGTCGATGCTGTGCTTGGCTAGGGGCAGGTCCGCCTTTCTCTGGCCTGTCTGGGGATCCACTATTTCTCCAAGGTGGAGCAGCGCCGAAGAACTCAAGCTGACAAGGAAGTAGCTGAAATTCACTTCAGGAAGAAAAGGCCTTTGGGTTTCTTCCGCTCCGGGCGCATGTTTCGCCGCCTCCTTCTTTTCATCCTTTTCTCCTCTTTCCTCTTTTAGATCGCCCTTGTCATCCAGGGACCTCCTGTCCTTTATGACAAACCCCCTTTCCTCTTCTTCCGTCATTTTCCTCATCCTCCAAGCCGTCTTCAAAGACGTTTAATTTCTCCCTTCCCTTTCCTTTAAAAACTCCTCAAGGCGGGACGACACTCCGGACCGGCTCCGGCCGCACCAAGTGCGGCCGGAACAGACTCTCTATCCGCCTCAATGTTCCGATTAGATTAAACTATTCGGCCGGATGGTAACACAGGCCCAGGAATTGTCAAGTTTGATTCGCGGCATCGATGCCGGAGTGCTCCTACTCCTTATTCCCCCGAAACCGGGGGCTCATTCAATCCATTTTGGTTTGCCCACAACAGGGTAGGAATTCCTACTATACACTTCCTTGATCTGCTCCAGATCGGTCTTGGTATCGTCGAAGGTTATAGTTACTGAACTTGTGATGTAGTTTGCATCCGCCTTAATAACCCCATTAATTTGCTCGCCGATAATCCTTACCTGCCGTTCAGTGTCCGGTCACCCGCATCCGGTAATTTTCAGAACCACCGTTTTTTCAGCCCCGAGAGCAGGCTGCATGGCGCCAAAAATAAAAACTACGCTCAATGCCAGACCCAAAATAAACCCTGCTTTTCGTTTCATACCGCTCCTCCTTAGTCTCGAAAATTTTACATCCTGTTGGAATCATACCGCCTCCCATCGCATTTGCCAATGCTCGACCCCTGGAATAAGCCATTTTCCATGGCCTTTGATTTTCCTATTTCGGGATTTCAGTATTCCAAATGCGAGCGAAGCGAGTTATCTTTTTTCCATTCTAAAGAAGATTCCCCACAAGTCCATTAAAATATTTAAAAAATGCTTGACAAGGAATTTCGCCTCATAATAGAATCAGCGCACTTTGCCAAAGGAATAGGTTTTTTTCCATTGGGGAAAGGAGGGTGGTTCGCTCAGCGCGTATTGGTATTTGCTCTAAATCATTTCATTGACATCTTTCTTTAGGAGGAAAGGGTTATGAAGAAATTGTTTATTGTAATTGCTGCGGCTCTATTCGTGGTAGGTTCCGTCCTTCCCGCCGTGGCCCAGGACAAAGCGGAGTACTCCTTGTACGGCAGCGCGAGGATGTGGACTGGGTGGGAAAGTGCGAACGAAGATACAGCAAACCGGCCCGGGGCGGCATTGCCGGGCGCCGTTGCAAAAGGATGGCATGCTCCGGGTCACGGTCCTCAGAGTGACGGCGATCTGGTGTGGACCCTCCAGGGAACTACCCAGTACGGCTTCCGGGCCAAATGGGGAAACATCGGCGGCCACATTCAAATGCGTGAGAGTGTCGGAGCAGGCCCGGGTGACTACGGGGCCACGCTAGCGTTAGCATACGGCACCTGGAATTTCGGGGCTGGGACCCTGGTTATCGGTAGGGATTTTACACCTTACTTCATGGCATTGAGCAGTTTTTGCGGGCCCGGCGCCAGTGACTGTATTGGTTTCGGTTACGGCTCCCCTTACGGCTACAGGATGGATCAGGCTAAACTGATCATGGGCGGGTTTCAGATCGCCTTGATTAAGCCCGGCCGCGGCGGAGATGCTCCCGCCCTTGATACGGACTCAACACTTCCCAAAATTGAAGCAAGATACAGCTTCAACCTGGGGCCTGCAGCCCTTTCGATCGCAGGCGGTTACAATACCTCCTCACACGAGTTTGTAAATGCCGCAGGCGCTCTCACCGACGCTGACATCACATCTTGGATCTTGGGTGCCGGTGCGAAGTTCAACTTCGGCCCCCTCTATTTCAACTTGGGCGCCCAGTATGGCGAGAACATCGGCAATGCTCCCTGGCTTACCCACCTGACCATCAAGAATTACAATTCGGCTCATGATGCGGATGCCGAATTTTTGGCATTCCTGGGTAACGTGGGTTTTCGCGTGACCGACGCCATGAAACTGGAAGCCGGTGTGTTCTGGCAGCAAGGCGAGCAAGACCTGGCTGTTACCAATACAGAGACGATGATGACCTATTACATCCAGGGTACGTTCTCACCTGCAAAGAATGTTTTCATCATTCCTGAAATCGCCATGATCGATTACGGTGATTTTGAGAGCGGCAACCATGAAACCGACTGGGGCAAGCTCTTCTACATCGGAGTAAAGTGGCAGATTAATTTCTAACCTGATTTCTTGCTGAGCGAGCAACCTTTCGAAAAACCGGGGCTTTGGGCCCCGGTTTTTTTTCGGCGTCAAATGCGATTGTGCATCTCATATCATTTGACTTTGCAGCACAGTCTCTTTAAGATCGCCAAAAAACCTCTATAAGATTAAGGTGGATAAACCGGCATGAGAAACACTCGATGTTTACGCAAGAAAGCGATCCTCCCCTTCATTTGGCTGCTTGTCCCTTTCATCTTCCTCTCCCGGGCAAGCGCTGCCGAGAAAGAAGTCGCCCTCCTCCCCCTGGCACTCTACGCCGACCCCGGCAAAGACTTCCTGCGCCGGGGGGTCAAGAGCATGCTGGCTTCCCGGTTGTCTGGAGAGGGCCTTCAGGTTGTCGGCGATCAGGTCCTGGCGCCCTTTTTCCGTGAAGGAGAAACCAAAAGCGGCATCACATCCCCTGAAAGAGCGGCCGAACTGGCCGCGCTTTCAAAAGCCGGCTATGCCGTCTTCGGGAGCATCACCGGAACCGGAACCGGCTACAGTCTTGATCTTTCGCTCCTGGATCGCACAAAAGATAAATTCGAGATCACCAATATCTCCGAGGCGGTAACCGAAGATCAACTGATCCCTAAAATGGCGGATGTGGCCTATGATTTCAGGGCCGTCATCGCCGGGGTGGACATTAGAAAAAACCTACGAGCCTCCGGGCCTACTGAGGCGGACTCCCAAGGCGGCCTGTTTTTCACACGCTCCGAAACACCATATAGATTCCAACCGACAGGCAGAATTTCCGTGAAAACCCAGGTGATGTCTCTTGACGCAGGGGATCTTGATGGGGATGGGCAGGTCGAAGTCGTGGCTTTAGGCAAAGACAAGCTCATGATCTATAAACGCAACGGCGAAACCCTTGAACAGCAGGATATACTTGAAGCCGACAGAGGTGAACAACTTCTGAAGGTCAGCCTCGGAGACATGGACCAAAACGGGAGAGATGAAATCTATCTTGTCAGCTTTTACGGCGAAAGAGCCCATTATCGGATTCTCGAGTGGTTCGGGAAATTCAAGGCTCTTTCCGATCGTCAGGCAGGCCACATCCATGTTGCGAGGAGCCAGACCGGAAGAAACGATCACCTCCTTTACCAGGATTCCTCCACTCTGCATTTTCATGATGGGGATGTGTGGCTTATGGAAGTGTCAACGGCTCCTAAGCTCTCCAAAAAGGAAAAGCTCCCTTTCCTGAAAAAAGCTCAAATTTACACTATCATCCTTGTTGATCTTGATCAAAACGGCGTCACGGATTTCGTGGGCCTGGGAGAACCCCGCATGGACGGGACCGCTTCCATTCAGTCATGGGACATGACCGGCCGGATCAACTGGGTGACCCAGGAGAAAGTGGGAGGAACCAACAACGCCATCGACCTTTTTGTCCGCGGTCCCCATGAGGCCCCGATCACAGTAGCTTTCAACAGCAGGCTGGCAGCCATGGACGTTGACGGCGACGGCAAAAAGGAAATCCTTGTTGCAGATAACGAAATCCTCATAGGCCACCTGGATTTCAAGCATTATGTGGACGGTCGGCTTGCGGCGTACAAGTTGGAGGGAGGGACCTTTGTTGAAGCCTTCAAGTCGAGAAAAATAGCCCATTGCATCACGGACATGCAGGTGGCGGGAGAAACCCTTTTCATTTCAGCGCAAAAGCCTCAGCTATCCAAAATTTCCGAAGGGTCAAGCCGAATCCTCTGGTTCGAAGAAAAAAGCAAAAAGTAGCCGGTAGCCGGTTGTGCCTACCGACTACTTTTTGCTATCCCCTGAGAACTCCAAAATACTGTCCCGTTTTGTCCATCTTGTCGCCTACCTTATTCCCGCAATAGGCGCACCGGTACTCGTATTTGTCTCCGTCCGGCAGGATGAGAAGCAGGAATTTCCTGACCGGTACCGCCCTCCGGCATTTCGAACAATAAAGCTCCGTGGCTTCAAATTCCTTAAACTGGGCTTCCGGTTTCCGGTTCGATCCTCTGCTGATTTCGAAGTCCATCTCACAATCCTCTAGTGAAAAAACACATGCTGTGATATTTATAAATATAGAAGCATTTTAGAGCTTGAAAAAAAACTCTGCCCGCGACAATTTAGCTGTTTGAAAATGCTGGGGCCGGCGGCCCGGAGCATGGGGGTCTCTCTTAAAACTCAAAAACGAAGAAGCCACATCGCCATGTTATGCTTCGGGCAACGGGTGAG
>JAFGDM010000282.1 GCA_016932115.1 Deltaproteobacteria bacterium
CAACGGGTGAGGCGGGCGGAGGTCTTCCGGGGTATCGCCGAAAGAGGTCGATCCTCGAAGTTCCCGTGAAGCCTCGCCGCCCGCCTTCGCTACCCGCTGTGTTCTAATGCTCCGCCACGAATACTCTTCGTTTTGCAGTTTTAAGAGGGACCCCCATGCCTGATGCTTGCGATTTTTCAAACAGCTAAATTGTTACAATTTTTATAATTTTTTTAGAAAGGGGTCGACATGGGCTTGTTTGGAAAAATTCTGGAGAAACTCGGTATCAACCGTCCCGCACAGGCGGGACAGATTTCGCAGGGGCAGCCTGAGGCGCAAACCGCCCCGGCAGCAGCTTCCTCTCAGGCACCCATCGACGTCGTCGATGTGGTGGCTCAACTGGAGAAACTTGCAGCTTCACAGACCCAAAAGCTTAATTGGAGGGTCTCGATAGTGGATCTAATGAAGCTGCTTGGTCTTGATAGCAGCTTTGCAGCCCGGAAGGAGCTTGCGGCCGAATTGGGATGCCCGTCCGAAAAGATGGGTGACTCGGCGCAGATGAACATGTGGTTACACAAGACCGTGCTGCAGAAAATTGCAGATAACGGCGGCAACATCCCGAAAGAACTGCTCGACTGACGGGCGCAGGGCCGCTAGGGTTTTTCGAGTCCGATCTTAAGCGCTCTTCCTCCCGGCTGCTTGGTCAGGAGGCAAAGGCAGGGAGCTCCTTCCCTGCCTGTTTTATCAGTATGCTGTTGATATTCTTATTCACACCAAACTTCTCATCCGGCCAAGCCCATTTCAAAAGCTGCTGCGCCTGTCCCACTGTTTCTCGACAGGCATAGATGAGCAAAGAGATTATTTCAGGGGATTTATGAGAATATTTCTGGAGCCAGGATGGTTTTTGGCATGAGCGCTTCCTTGATCCTTGTGAGCGGCATATTTTTTATTTCATTACTGTTGACCATGGTCGGCCTTGGAGGAGGGCTTGTCTTTTCACCCCTTTTTGTGATTCTTGGGTTGGCAAAGACTGAAGCCGCTTCCGCTTCTTTATTCCTGAATCTGGTAGCAGCTGGCTCGGCGGCATATACCTATTCACGTAAGAAGATGGTGGATTTTTCCCTGTCCATCCCTTTAATCATCTCGTCAAGTTTGGCCGCACCGGCCGGATCGTACTTAAATATGCATATTGACCTGAGGCCTTTTCTCATCATTATGTCTGCGGTCCTGGCCCTTGCAGGGATCCGGATGCTGGTGTCTCCGGCGGATGAATTTGAAACCGGAGGCATGGAATCACGGCACAGGATCTTTGGCGGAATCGGTATCGGCCTTTGTATCGGCCTCATGGGCGGTATGCTAGGGATCGGCGGCGGCGTGTTCGTGGTTCCTCTTCTCATCTACCTACTCAAAACTCCAACCAAAATCGCCGCCGCTTCGTCGACTTTCATCGTGTGTTTCTCTTCCTTAACGGGTTTCCTGGGTTATGCCTCGATGGAAAAGATCAACTGGTGGTTTATCCTGCCCGCTGCTGTTGCATCTTTCGCCGGAGGGCAGGCCGGATCAAGGATCATGAGTACCCGACTGAAGGGGAAAAGCATTCGGGTCATCTTCAGTATCATCCTTTTTGCCCTGTGTGCCAAACTGCTTCATGGATACTTTTCTTAACCGAATGAAAACAGGCCCCGAACAGCCGACTGAGTGGGGACTTACTATGAGTATGCCTTTGTTTGTCGACTGACATTTTTTTGCGTTGACACGGCTTGAGTGTGATATGAAAGAATCCCTGGAATCATGTGAGGGATATCATGAAATTTTGCAGGAGGGGAATAGATGAGCGAGAATAGGAATATGACGCCGGCGATGTTCATCGGCGTTCAGGGTGAGGGGATCATTTCGTTCGGTTCGGGTCAGCCCGACCTACCGCCGCCGAAGGAAGTCTACGGTATCCTGCCGGAGTACGACGGTTTCCGGTATGGTCTCATTCAGGGCCAGGAAAACCTGAGGGATGCCCTAGTCAAGCAGTATCCGCTATCTACGGCCGACAGCTTTGTCATCACAAACGGCGCCTCCGAAGCGCTTGATCTGGCGCTTAGGGCCATTTCGTTGGGAGAAAGGAAGAATGGCGGGGGCAAACCGAGATGTTTGCTGTGCCGTCCATATTATTATTCCTATCTGCCCCTGGTGGAGTACGCCGGACTGGAACCGGTTTTCACGGAGCTCCGAGAAGGTCGAATCGTGTATGAGGACTTCGAACGTAAGATTAAGGATTGCAGGGTCGTGCTCATCAACTCGCCGTCGAACCCGACAGGGCGTGTCGAGGCCATCGAGACCCTCAAAGAGATTGAGAAGATCACGGAAAAACTCGGCGTCTATGTCCTTTCCGACGAGGTCTATAAGGACCTGATCTATATCCGGAAAAATTATCTGATCAAGGGCCCCCATGTGGTCACCATCAATTCATTTTCAAAGACCTTTGCCATGACCGGACTGCGTGTCGGCTACCTCTGGTCCTTGGACAAGGAGCTGGTGAGGAAGGTCATCGAGATGAAGTCTCATACCTCGATGAACACGAGCATCATTGCTCAGGAAATGGCATACACCGCAACCACTGTCCCGAAACGCTATGTCGAGGAGCAGCTCAGGATATGGAAGTCCCGGCGAGACATGATTTACAAAGGCATGGTCGAGCTCGGGCTCGATCTCTGGAAGCCCGAAGGCGCCTTCTACGTTTTCCCGAGGATTGATAATCCGCGGGACTTTGTGTGGGATATGTTCCATGACTACAAGGTGATCACCTATCTAGGCGAGTGGTTCGGCGCCCCCGACCGTGTGCGTTTCTCCTACGCCCTTGATGTCGACAAGATCGAAGAGGGCATCCACCGCGTCAAGAAATACCTGAAGACACGCAGAAGGTAGGGGCAATCATTCTTGTTCTCAGGGATTGTAATTATCGAATCCTGGAATGCGGAGCTTGTCTTCAATGCGGCGAAGGGACAAAGTCGCCAGGGAAGTGAGAAGGAGATAAATCAGTCCGACCATGAAAAAGATTTCCGTGTACTTGAAGGTCTCGGATGCGATCACCTTTCCTTCTCCCGTCAGTTCGATGCACGTGATCATGTAGGCAAGAGATGAGTACTTGATAAGGTAGATCAATTCATTGCCGCAGCCTGGAACGGCGCGGCGAAAGGCCTGGGGAAGAATTATGGTGCGAATCATTTCCAATTTTGTAAAACCCAGAGCTTGAGCAGCCAGCCTCTGACCTCCTTTGATGGACTGGAAAGCTCCGCGCACATATTCGGAATGATAGGCCGCGCTGCAGAGAGTGAACCCGAGAACGGAAGCTAGAAAAGGGGTGAGATATATTCCGATGTGGGGTAATCCGAAATACCATATGAAGAGCTGGACGACCAGTGGGAAACCCCGGAAGATGATCACATATCCGTTGGTCAGGCGTTTGACCCAAGGGCTTCCGTAAACTCGGAGCGCTCCCACAAACACCCCGAGTGCAAACCCGCATAGGCCCGAAGGAATGATCAGCATCAGGCTGATTCTGAGGCCCCTCAAAAGGGCGGGCAGTACGTCCTGCCGGATGAAAAGGAGTTCTTCCATTGAATTTTGTTCCAGGCTTTGTTTTTACAAACCTCGGCCCGACGGCCCTCCGCGTTTCTTGCCGAGATTGATTTGGGGAACCGCATTTTTATCGAGTCTCGCCGTAACGTCCCGTCAGCTTGGCGCAGAACTCTCTGGTACGCGCATACTCCGCCTGCAGGAGCAATTTTGCAGGAGCCCCTGTTTCTACAATGATGCCGTCTTCCATAAAGAGCATCTCATCGGCGAGGTGGCTGGCAAATCCGATCTGATGCGTGGCCATGACCATTGTCATTCCCTCTGCTCCAAGCGCCTTGATGACGGCATGCACTTCGGTGATCAACTCGGGATCAAGCGCTGAGGTCGGCTCGTCCAGAAGCATGACCTTGGGATCCATGGCTAAGGCCCGGGCGATCGAAACCCTCTGCTTTTGTCCTCCCGAGAGTTGGGCCGGGTACTTGCGGATATGATCCCTGAGTCCGACCCGCTCAAGCTCCGCAACGGCTCTGTCGCGGGCGTCCTTTTTGGTCATCTTCCTGACCTTCAGGAGGGCGATTTCCACATTCCCAAGAGCCGTGAGATGGTCAAAAAGGTTGAAATCCTGGAAAATCATTCCCACCTTTTGCCGGTATTCGTAAAGATTTTTTTTCTGGGAGTGAAGGACCTCCTTTCCTTCAAGCCATATGCGACCTTTGTCGGGAGTGACAAGGAAATTGATGCACTGAAGAAGGGTGCTTTTCCCGCCGCCGGAAGGGCCGATGAGGACTTTGATCTCTCCTTCATTAACCGCAAGAGAAGCTTCTTTAACGACCTCTTTGGAAGCATATTTTTTCGTGACCTTTTCAACTTTCAGAACTTCTTTTTGCTCTCCCATGGCTCTCATCTCATGTACCCGGGTATCCGCAGCCTTTCTTCAAGCACCCGAAGGGCTTTGGTTCCCATATAGGTCAGAATCAGGAAGATCACCCCTGCAGTGAAATAAAGCGGCAAATGCTGATAGGTTCTCGAAGCGACAAAATGAGCCCTCGCCATCACTTCTGCAACCCCAAGGGCATAGGCGATGGCCGAATCTTTCAGAACAATCGAATATTCGTTAGACCAGCCCGGGATGGAGAGACGCAAGGCTTGAGGCAGGACAATAGAACAAATCGCTTTGCCGTCACTCATTCCTAAAGCTCTTGCAGCTTTCAACTGCCCTTCCGGCAGCGAGAGGATCCCTCCTCTGAAGATCTGGGACTGGTAAGCGGAGCTGATCAGCCCGAGGACGATCACAGCTGCTGTGAAGGCCGATATGTTAATGCCTACAAGGGTGAAAAGCCCGAAGTAAAAAAGAAAGAGGAGGACAAGAAGAGGAACGCCTCTGAAGAACCACACATACATGCTGAAAAGCGCTCGGATATACGGGGGGCCGTACACCAAACCCACGGCAAGGAGGATTCCGATGACCAGGCCCAAGGCCATGGCTCCCACCACAAGCGCGATCGTTACCAGGGACCCCTGAAGCAGATACGGCAATGCATCCCCAATGGCTGTCAGATATTCTAGCATGGGAAAAAAGTGTTTTTCAGCTTAGAGAAAGGTCGAGAAAAGCTAAACGCTTTTCCTGTCCCCGGCTCAGGTGGTGAGATACTGCCGAGAAGGTACCGGAGGCAGCTTCCGATACCTTCCGGAGGGATTCAGTCGGCAAAATCTGCAATCGTATCAATCAAGCTCATATTTGACCTTCAGCTCTTGCCAGTACGGACAAGCCATCAGCTTCTTAAGCCCTGTGTTAATCTTGTCCAGGAGTTCGGTGTCCGCTTTGCGCACGGCGTAGCCGAAATCCTCATCCGGCATTCCAAATGTTCCGACGATCCGGACAGGTTTCTTCTTCACTGCGTCCTTTGCCGGGGCGTCATCCATGGCAGCCGCCGCGATCCTGCCGTTAACGACATCTTCAACCGCCAGGGGGGCGGAATCATAGTAAAGGAGGCTGAAGTTTTTTTTGCCTTTCTTGATCAGGTTCTCCTCGATCCACTTGGCCTCTGTCGTCCCTCTCTGTACACCGACCTTGTTGCCCTGATCCAGAAGCTGATCGACGGTCAATTTCGAGTCCTTCAGGGCCACGAGCACCTGTGTGATCTTGTAATAAGGGATGCTGAAATTTACCTGCTCCCTGCGTTTGTCCGTAATGCTCATTCCCGAGGCGATCATGTCGATTTTTTTGGCGTTAAGACTTGGAATGATACCGTCCCAGTCCATGGGCTGGTGCTTCACCTTGAAGCCTTGATCTTTGGCAATCCAATCCAGGGCCTTCACGTCAAAGCCGTCGGGATTGCCGTTTTTGTCCACAAAAGCAAAGGGCGGAAAGTTCGCGTCGATGCCGTTGACGTAAACCTTGTCCTGCGAAAAGGCAGGACCAATAGTTAGTGCCATAGCCGCTGATATTACCAAAAACAAAAGAATTCTTTTAGCCATTCACCCACTCTCCTTTCCATTCATAGTGTTTGTCTGAATCCCCGCCTATCCCACAAACAAAGCTGCAATATAGGCCAAACCATCTCAAGGAGCAAGATCAGAAATGATTTGCAGACAAAAATATCATTTTTGGTAATAATTTAGGTTCCAACTTTTCAAATCTGAGAGATTATCTCTTAGAAGATTGGTAAAACTTCGGCTTTTTGAAACTATGATTCCGGTGTCGGGCATGGGGGTCCCTCTCAAATCTGCAAAAGGAAGAGAGTCGGGGGTGGATCATGAAAATGCCGAGTCGTCCAGGATGTCCTATAGGCGCTTCGGCAACGGTACGCGGTTGACCCGCTATGAGGGTTCGGCTATGATGCAAACAAACGCCTCATCGCGGGCGGGCTTTTAAAAAAGAGGAGGTACGACAAAGAAAGCGAGGGGTAGAGGTGAATTTAAAAACCAAGGTTGGGATCATTATCTGCGATCGTTACCGCCGCTGTGCGGGCGGCAAATGTCTCCGGGCTATGAGGAACAAGGAAGGGGCCTTCAGCATCTATGGCGACGATGAACTCGAGCTGGTTGGGCTGACGACCTGTGACGGTTGCCCTGGCGGGAACATAGAGTATGCAGGGGATGAGATGGTGAAGAATGGGGCCGAGGTGATTCATTTGGCGACCGGGCTCGTCGTCGGGTATCCTCCCTGCCCTTATATCGCCACATTCAAGGCCTTTCTCGAAACACGTTACCCTGTCAAGGTTGTCGTGGGGACGCACCCGATACCGAGAAAATATCTTGATATGCATAGAAATCTCGGCACATGGGAGGACCCTGCCTGGAAGCCTCTCATCGAGCCGACCATGAGTGACGAGAATACCCGCGCCGGTTACGATTGAAAGTTGCGGTGCGGCTTCTTCTTTTTGTTTCGTTTTGAGAGGGAGCCCCGTGTCCGGCGTCGGCGATGATGCATTTCAAATGTTACTTCGATTCAATATCCTGTCGTGTCTTTGATGACTCCGAGCGGATACGTTTTGACCATCACCTCGTTGACCCAAGCCCAGGCGTCCTTAGGCGAAAGTTTCCAGTTTGTAGGACATGGCGAGAGGAGTTCCACCAGGGCAAACCCGAGGCGGTCCACTTGAGCCTGAAAACATTTTCTGACGGCTTTCTTGGCCTGGCGGATGTGTTTCAGAGAAGCCAAGGAACACCTTTCGATATACACAACCCCGTCGCAATGGGATATCATCAAGGAAATGTCGATTGGACGGCCGTGGAGCTTGGGATCACGACCTCCCGGAGCGGTTGTGGCTTCCTGGCCCAAAACGGTGGTCGGCGCCATTTGTCCTCCGGTCATGCCGTAGATAGCGTTATTGATGAACAAAGTGCTGATCTCTTCGCCCCTGTTGGCGGCGTGAATGGTCTCCGCGGTGCCGATGGCGGCCAGATCTCCGTCTCCCTGGTAGCTCAGAACGAATTTCTCCGGTCTGGCTCGCTTAATGCCCGTGGCAACGGCCAAGGCACGGCCGTGTGGGGCTTCCACCATGTCAAAGTTGAAGTAGTTGTAGGCCAGAACCGCGCAGCCCACCGGCGGCACACCGATCGTATCTTCTCGCAGTCCCATCTCGTCCAGGCATTCGGCGACGAGCCTATGGGCGATCGAATGGCCGCAACCCGGGCAATAATGGGTGGGGTTATTCTTCAACGATTCCGTTCTGCCGAAAACCTTCTTATACCCTGCTTCAGCGCTCATGTTTCTATCCTCCGGCCCACCTTACCATCGCCCTTCAGAGCGGAGCGAAGGAATAGGGCTATGTCACTCGGCGTGGGAACTATGCCGCCCGGCAACCCGTAAAAGTAAATCTCGGCCCGGTCCCCGACGGCGAGAACGACATCTTCCAGCATCTGTCCCATGGAAAACTCAAAGACCGCCACTTTCCCGATTTTTGCAGCAAGGTTGCGGAGGGGGATTGTGGGGTAAGGCCAAAGCGTGATAGGACGGAAGAGACCCGCCGCGATTCCTTCGGCTCGGAGCTCTTCGATGGCGCTCTCGGCGATTCGCGCCGGCGTGCCGTAAGCCACTACCAAAAGGCCTGCATCGTCCGTCATTATCGTTTCCCAGCGTTGTTCTTCAGCCGTGATCTCGTCGTATTTTTCTTGCAGATGGAGATTGTGTTCGTAAAGGGCGTTCACATTAAGGAGCATGGAAAAAAGCGCTCTCGGTTCCCTGCCTTTGCAGCCGGTTAGAGCCCATTCCTTTTTGGGGAGAGACTCGACCTTAAGTGGGTCGGGAAAAACAACCGGTTCCATAACCTGTCCCATCAGGCCGTCGCCGAGAATCATCACCGGAGTCCGGTATTTGTCCGCCAGATCAAAGGCGACAAAGGTTATGTCGGCAAGCTCCTGGCATCCTGCGGGGGCGAGCACGGGGGTACGATAGTCCCCGTTGCCGCCACCGCGTGTCGCCTGGAAATAATCGGCGCCTGAAGGCGCGATGTTGCCGAGACCAGGGCCGCCCCGCATCATGTTGACTATGACCCCGGGGAGTTCCTGCCCCGCCATGTAAGAAATGCCCTCCTGCTTCAGGGCTATTCCGGGGGAGGAGGACGAGGTCATAGCGCGCATCCCGGCGGACGCCGCGCCCAGCACCATATTGATGGAGGCAATTTCGCTTTCTCCCTGAATAAAGGTGCCGCCCACCTCCAACATCCGTGCTGAAAGGTATTCGGGCAACTCGTTCTGGGGGGTAATCGGATATCCCGCATAAAACCGGCAGCCGGCGCGCACTGCCGCTTCGCCCACGACATGGGACCCGCGCATTAACATTTTTTCACTTGGCACGATACACCTCGATAGCTACTTCGGGGCAGACCGTCGCGCACTGGGCGCAGCCGGTGCAGCCCTTTTCGTTGTCCTTAACCTCTTCCTTGAACCGAACGGGCGCGTAGCCCTTTTTGTTGAGGGCCTTTTCCGTCTCGATTCGATTATTCGGACACACCTGAATGCAAAGGTAACAGCCTTTGCACCGTTCCCTGTCAATCTTGATTTTACCTTTTGCCTTTTTTTGAGCCGCCATGATAGAGCCTTTAACGAGAAAAGAGTAAAAAAGATTTTCCTCTTATTATTTGAGGAACTGTTTGTCAATCAATATTTTTGCCGCATTTTTACCGCGTGCGGAACTCCCCGTCGTGAGTGAGAATGCCTATGGAAGATGATCGGAGCAGGCAATCACTTTTCCTTTGAAAATTAAATCTTTTTTGCTATACTCCCGGAGTTTTCCGGTAGCCGCCTGTTTTATCGGCTTTTTTTCTCACCCCCGCGGGCTTGGCGGTGGGGAGCGCCATTTTTGATGAAGAGGGAAGAAGAAGCCATGGAATCTAAAAACATCCTTGTCATCGACGGGAACGAATACGCCTTTGATCCCGGAGAAACGATATTGGAAGTGGCAAGAAGGAATGGGATAGACATCCCGACGTTGTGCTGGATGAAAAGGGCGTCTCCCACCGGTGCGTGCAGGGTTTGCGTAGTCGAAGTTGAGGGTGCGCGAAACCTGGTGGCCTCCTGTGCCGCGCCTGCGGCTCCCAACATGGTCGTTCGAACTCAGACACCGGCGGTGATGAGGGCGCGACGGCTTAACATCGAACTGCTTCTTGCTTCAGGCCAGCATAATTGTCTTGTCCAGGATTTGGACATGGACTCGTGGACCGACTCTCAGCTCAGGAGCATGGAAACCAAGGAACACCATGACCTGTGCCCCGCTTACGGAGACTGCCGTCTCCAGGAGCTTGCAATAAAGTACCAGGTCAGGGGTTGCAGGTTTGCGCCCTTGGATGTGCGCCACGAAATTGAAACCGTCAACCCCTTCATCGTTCGCGATCTGTCCCGATGCATCCTGTGCGGCCGATGTGTCCAGGCCTGCAATGAGATCCAGGTCAACAACGCCATCAGCTTCGGGTACCGTGGAACGAGAGCGAAAATCGTGGCTAAAGGAGACCGGGCTCTGAAGGACTCGGACTGCGTGTTTTGCGGTGAATGTGTTCAGGCGTGCCCTGTGGGCGCCCTTGTTCTTACTCAGGACATGGACGGCAACGGACGGGTGAAGGGCGAGACAAAGCTTGTTCGGACCACTTGCTCATACTGCGGCGTGGGGTGCCAGATGTACCTGCACGTGCGAAAAGGGCGTATCGTAAGGGTGACCGGTGTCGAGGGCGTGGGTCCAAACCACGGGAGCCTTTGCGTCAAGGGACGCTTCGGGTATCATTTTGTCCATGATCCGGAGAGACTGAAGACTCCTTTAATCCGTGAGAACGGGACCTTCCGGGAGGCTACCTGGGAGGAGGCCTTAACGGTGGTTGCGGAAAAACTTAACCGGATCAAGAAAGCCGATGGGCCTGATGCCATAGCGGTTTTGGCGAGTGCCCGGATCACAAACGAGGAAAATTACGTAGCCCAGAAGTTCACGAGAGCCGTGATCGGAACAAACAATGTGGATCACTGTGCACGTCTCTGACACTCTTCCACGGTAGCCGGTCTGGCTGCCGCATTCGGAAGCGGTTCCATGACGAACCCCATCGAGGACATTGAAAAAGCGAATGTTATCCTCATCACCGGCTCGAACACCACGGAAAATCATCCCGTTCTCTCAAGCTTTGTGAAAAGGGCCGTGACCCGGAAGGGGGCCAAGCTGATCGTTGTGGATCCGCGCCGGATTCCCATCGTAAATTTTGCGTCTTGCTGGTTGAGGCAGAATCTGGGGACCGACGTGGCATGGATCAACGGCATGATGCACGTCATCATCAAGGAAGGTCTTTACGATGAGGCTTATGTCGAGAGCCGCACGGTGGGGCTGGAGGATCTGAAAAAGGCCGTAGAAAGGTACACGCCCGAATACGTGGAAAAGGTGAGCGGCATCCCGAAGGAAGATCTGGTCGCAGCAGCCCGTTTGTACGCGAGCGCCAAGGCGGCTTCCATCCTTTACGCCATGGGCATCACCCAGCACATCTGTGGGACGGATAATGTAAAAAGCTTGGCGAACCTTGCCATGCTTTGCGGAAATGTGGGCATTGAAGGAGGAGGCGTCAACCCCTTGCGAGGTCAAAACAACGTGCAAGGGGCCTGCGACATGGGGAGCCTGCCCGACGTTTTCACCGGATATCAAAGAGTCGCCGATCCGGCCTTGCGGGAAAAAATGGCCAAAGCCTGGGGTGTGAAGAGCCTGCCGGAAAAGCCGGGTATCACCGTCATGGAAATGATGGATTCGGCCCACGAGGGAAAGCTCAAAGGGCTCTATATCATCGGGGAGAACCCTCTCCTGTCGGATCCGGATCTCAAACATGCCAGGGCAAGTCTTGATAAACTTGATTTCCTGGTCGTGCAGGACATCTTCCTTACCGAGACGGCAAGAGTTGCGGATGTTGTTTTGCCGTCCACTTCTTTTGCGGAAAAGGACGGGACCTTCACGAACACGGAAAGAAAGGTCCAGCGAATCCGTAAAGCGGTTGATCCACCCGGTGAAGCCAGGGAAGACTGGAAAATTCTATGCGACCTGTCCGCGCGGATGGGTTATCCCATGAATTATGGGAATGTAGAGGCCGTCATGGCGGAAATACGCGAGGTCACGCCGTCCTACTGCGGAATCAATTACGAAAGGCTCGAAAGGGAAGGGATTCACTGGCCTTGCCCCGGTACCGAACATCCGGGCACGCCCTGCCTGCACGTGGATCAGTTCTCTTGCGGTCTGGGGGTTTTTCATGCGATTGAGTGGGTTCCGCCTGCGGAGGTTCCGGATCAACATTATCCCCTTTATCTTACGACGGGGCGCGTGCTTTACCAATATCACACGGGCACCATGACCATGAAAAGTGACGGTTTGAATGAACTTGCCCCCGAATGTTTCGTAGAAATCTCACCGGCGGACGCGAGGAAATACGGCCTTGGGGATGGGGAAAAAATCAAGGTAAGTTCCCGGCGCGGCGAGATCGAAGCCAAGGCGAGGATTTCGGACAAGGCGGTGGACGGAACGGTGTTCGTTCCTTTTCACTATGCCGAAGGGGCTGCGAATGAATTGACGAATACCGCCCTTGACCCGGTGGCTCTGATTCCTGAGCTCAAGGTGTGCGCCGTCAGGATTGAGAAAGTTTGAGAGGAGAAAGCCCCATGTATTTTGGACGACAACTGTCGGAAATCAACCCGGACCTGACGGCGGAAATCGTCGCGAAAGTGGACGAGATCATCGGAGTTCACAAGAGCAAGCCCGGAAGTCTTATACCGGTTTTGGAAGAGGTCCAGGGGATTACAGGGTATCTTCCTGTAGAACTGCAGGACTATATCAGTCGCGGCCTGAATGTTCCTGCCAGCACCGTGTACGGCGTGGTAACTTTCTACTCCTTTTTTTCCATGGTTCCCAAGGGAAGACACACCATTAAGGTGTGCATGGGAACGGCGTGTTACGTAAGAGGTGTCAGCGAGGTGCTGAATCGAATCCAGTCAGCATTTAAACTCGAAGTCGGCAAGGTTTCAGAGGGAAAACGCTTTTCCCTGGAATTGGTTAGATGTCTCGGCGCCTGTGGGCTTGCGCCCGTCATGGTAGTCGGCGGCGACACTCATGGTGCGGTCACCCCGGATAGAGTCGTGGATATTCTGGATCGCTACAAGTAGAGGAAGCCTGCACGTAGGCCTTGAAGCATGAAGCTTACCGAAGTCAAGGACATCTTGAAAGCCGAAATCACATCCGGCGCGGATAAGCTGGAGATGGTCATTCAATCCGGCGCGGGAGGCGATTTGATGAGCGATATCCTGCGAGGATCCAAGGAAGGAGTGCTGGTGCTTTCCGGCCTTAACAACATCCAGTTGATACGGACGGCTGTCATTGCCGGGGCCTCGGCTTTGGTGCTGGTGCGGGGCAAGAAACCCGATGAGGAGATGAAAGCGCAAGCGCACGAACACGGGCTGCCTCTTCTCACGACCCCCTTCACGCTGTTTACGGCCTGCGGGCGGTTGTTTCGGGCCGGCCTCAGGGGCGTTGACCCGAAAAAAAACATATGATTCGGTTATGCCCAATTTGACAAAGCGATACCCGATCAAGGCCAGGGACTATTTAAAGGCAGGGGAAGTGTCCATTCAGATTCAAGGCCTACTCAAGATCATTGGATTTGCCCCTGATTTTATCAGGCGGGTTTCTCTTTGCGCCTACGAGGCGGAGATGAACGTGGTGATGCACGGTGGGGATGGGGAGCTAACCCTCGAGGTGGACACGGACCGGGTCGACCTCGATGTCCGGGATGCCGGCCCCGGCATCGAAGATATCGGTCTTGCTCTTCAGGAAGGTTACAGCACAGCGTCGGAAGAAGCGCGGGAGATGGGCTTCGGAGCCGGAATGGGGCTTCCAAATATCCAGAAGAACAGTGATTCGCTGGACATCATTTCTGAGAAGGGAAAGGGAACCGAAGTGAAGATCGGTTTCATCGCATAGGGGCGCGCCGTGGAGCAAACGCATCCTGCTCTTCATTATGTTCAGATCGACGAGAAGCGATGCACCGGTTGTGTCCTTTGCATGAAAGCCTGTCCCGTCAAGGCGATCCGGGTTCGAGACAGAGGGGTGGCGGAAATTGTAGGAGCGTGTATCGATTGCGGAGAGTGCATCCGCGTGTGCCCTCATGGGGCGGTTAAAGCGATCACAACCGGCAGTGATCCGTCCAAACTGAGCCGCTACACCATCATCAGCGCTTCTCCGGTGCTTTATGCTCAGTTCGACGAAGAGGTCATGCCGAACGAAGTTCTTTTGGCTCTGAGAAAAGTCTTCAGGTACATTTATGACCAAGCCTATATCCATGAGCTGTACAATGTCGCGGTGGAACTCCACCTTAAGGAAAACCGAGGAAAGGAAGGCGCGGTTAGGCCCCTTATTTCTCCGGTCTGCCCTGTGGTCAACCGGCTTATTCGTTATCGCTTCCCTTCCCTGTTGAAAAACATCATCCCGATCATGACGCCTCGGGAGATTGCAGCCAGGGAGTTGAAGAAACGTCTTTATTGCGAGAAGGTTTTTGACACGAGTGAATTCGGTGTGTATCACATCACGCCCTGTTCGGCGAAAATGGGCTCCATCAACTATCCCATGTTTTTAGACTCCTCCTATCTTGACGGCGCCCTGGGGATCAACGAGGTGTATGAACTGATTTCAAAAAACCTGCGCGACCTGGAGGAGGATGTCATTCTTCATCGTTCCAGCGGGGTGGGGATCGGCTGGGGGGTATCGGGCGGCGAGATTGCAGGACTCGAGGACGGGAATTTTCTGGCTGTTTCAGGGCTTTCGGAAACGATTCGCTATCTTGAGAAGATCGAGATGGGCCTTTTCGAGAACATCGAGTACTTTGAATTCAGGGCTTGCCTGGAAGGCTGCATCGGCGGTCCCCTGACCGTGGCCGACCGGTACCAGGCAAAGCGGACCGTTGCCAGGTTCGTGCGCATGTTCGGGCATGAGAAGAGGCTCAAGTATGCCCAAGCTGAGAAAGCCTATCATGACGGATGGTTTTTCAACGAGGGGAGAAAGATTCCTTTGGCTGCGACGAACCGGAAGCTTTCCCTTTCCGATGCTCTTGCGAGACAGAAGAAAATCGAAGAGGTGTTTCGGAAGCTTCCCGGCAAGGAATGCGGCCTTTGCGGGTCCCCGGATTGCAGGACTTTTGCGGAGGATGTGGCCGACGGGCAAGTGGGAATGGAGAGGTGTGTTTTGTTGAACCGGGAAAAGACAAAATAGGGGAGAGACGTGAAGGTCATAGAGATTGTGAAGCTTTTGAGGCTTTCAGCGGCAACCGGTGAGGAGGGCCTGGACAGGGAAGCCGAGACAGGGTACTGCGGTGACCTGCTGAGCGATGTGATGGCCAATTCCAAGAAGGGCGCTTTGTGGCTGACGATCCAATCCCACCAAAACATCGTGGCCGTGGCCGTGCTCAGGGAACTGGCGGCCGTTATTCTTGTAAACGGGCGCATGCCTGATGAAGAGACAAAGATCAAAGCTCAGGGAGAAGGCGTTCCCATCCTTTTATCCCCTCTGCCTGCCTATGAGCTTGCGGGCAAGCTCTACGAGATCGGGATCGGCAGGGCATAAGGGTGAGACCTTTTAGGGCCGACTTACATATTCACTCCTGCCTGTCCCCCTGTGGGGATCTCGACATGAGCCCGCGGGCCATCGTGGAGATCGGCCTGGAAAGGGGGATGGATCTGATTGCGGTGTGCGATCACAACTCTGCGGAAAACTCGGGTGCCGTGATTCGAGCAGGAAAACGAAAAGGCCTTGCAGTGCTGGCGGGCATGGAAATTTCTTCAAGGGAAGAAGTGCACAGCCTCGCTCTTTTTGACACAGAGGACCAGGCTGTCCGGATGCAGGACCTGGTGTATCGGTATCTGCGTGGGAGCAACCGCCCCGAGCTTTTCGGCGACCAGGTGGTGGCAAATGAACTGGACGAGGTGGAAGGTTTCAATGATCGCCTCCTCATCGGGGCGGTACAACTGAGTTTTCACGAGATAGTCCGAGCCGTCCACCGTTTGGGCGGGTTGAGCATCGCCTCTCATGTGGACCGTCCCAGCTTCAGCCTTGTGAGCCAATTAGGGTTCATTCCCGAGGACATTGATGTGGATGCCATGGAAATTTCACGGCACACGACCCGAGAGAAAGCCAGGATGGAGATCCGCGGCATCGAGAGATTCCCGATTGTTTCTTTTTCGGACGCCCATTTTCCCGGGGACATCGGGAATCCCTGCACGTGTTTTCTCATGGAGGCGCTGAACGTGGCGGAGATCCTCCAGGCTTTGAAAGAAGAAGGGGGGAGGAAGGTGATTCAATAGGTGCAGGAAATGTCTCTGCACATCATGGATATTGCGGAAAACGGGATCAGCGCCGGCGCCCGTCTTATTGACATTGCCGTGACGGAAGATATAAAGGGGAATCGTCTGAAAGTCGGCATCAAGGACAACGGGCGCGGAATCCCGGCCGACCTTCTGGAGCATGTCGCAGATCCCTTTTACACAACCCGCACAACGAGGCGGGTGGGACTGGGGCTTTCCTTGTTTCGGGAGGCAAGCAAACGGTGTGAGGGCGATTTCAAGATCACGTCAAGGGAAGGGGAGGGCACGGAGATCGAAGCTACCTTTCGACTTGATCACATTGACCTTGCTCCCCTGGGAAACATGGTCGGCACGTTGACAAGCCTGATTGTGGGAAACCCGGATGTGGATTTTGTTTACACCCATGAGGTTAACGGCAAGGAGTTCCGGCTGGACACGCGGGAGGTGAAAAAGGAACTGGAAGGCGCGGAGATCACCCACCCGAAAGTGATCCGATTTCTCGGAGACTTGATCAGGGAATCCCTGGCGGAGATAAGAAGGGTTTAAGGGGCGTGGAAAGCTGCGCGCTGATTTTGACAACCGCAGGAGCCGGATGCGTCGAAAAGAAGGGCTGATCTGGACTGCCCGGCAAAGATTCGGACACAGGAAGCGCGGTACGAGGATTGCCGTGGGCCCGGCGCCTCGTATCGTTGTATGGAGGCAGACGATGGCGAAATTGACGATTGAGGATTTGAAAAAAATACGGGAAAGTGCGAAAAAGGGCACCGCCCTTCGCGAGGGCGAAACCAATGTTAAAATCACGGTTCACATGGGAACCTGCGGAATTGCCGCCGGGGCGAGAGAGGTCATGGATGTCCTCCTGGAAGAAATGGCGCAGACGGACCGGCAGGATATACGGGTGGTCACCGCCGGGTGCATGGGTATGTGCAGCAGTGAGCCCAACGTGACCGTCGAGATGCAGGACAAGGATCCGGTCATCTATCAGCACATGGACAAGAATAAGATGAGGCAGGTTTTTAAACGCCATGTGCTCCTCGGCCAGGTCCAAAGTGATTTTGCCCTTGCAAGAGGTTGATGGCCCGGATTCAATAAAAGGGATCTTGAAGTTTATTCCGCACCCGACCTAATCCTTCGGCACGGGAAGAAGAAACGGTGAGTTGATTTCGAGGAGGCTCTGGAATGACGATCAGGATGGATCTGCTTCTCTGCGGCGGCACAGCCTGCCGTGCATCGGGAAGCGAAGATATACGGGAGGCCCTCAAGAAGGAGCTGGCCCGGCACAAGCTGGAGAACGAGATTCGTATCATTGAAACAGGCTGCAACGGGTTTTGCGCGCAGGGGCCTCTTATGATCGTCCAGCCCGAAAACATTTTCTACCAGAAGTTGACCGTGGATATTATCCCTCACCTTGTGGAAGAGCACTTCCTCAAAGGGCGCCCGGTGAAAAAGCTTTTCTACAAAGAACCGGCCTCTGAAGAAACAATCCCCACCATGGAGGATATTCCTTTCTACTCTAAGCAGAAGCTTATTGTCCTGAAGAACCGGGGCGTTATTGATCCGGAAAACATCAATGAATACATAGCCAGGGACGGTTATGTGGGACTCAGCAAGGCCCTTCTGGAGATGACTCCCGAAGAGATTATCCAGGAGGTAAAACTGGCCGGTTTGAGGGGCCGCGGAGGCGCAGGATTTCCCACCGGCCTCAAATGGGAGTTCGCCCGCCGGGCGGAAGGCGACGTCAAATATGCCCTGTGCAACGCCGATGAAGGTGATCCGGGCGCCTTCATGGACAGGAGCGTGCTGGAAGCGGACCCTCACGCCGTCCTGGAGGGGATGATCATTGCCGGAAAGGCCATCGGCGCCCACCAGGGCTACATTTACTGCAGGGCGGAATACCCCCTGGCCATCAAACGGCTCAACATCGCCATCGTCCAAGCCCGTGATTACGGCCTTCTGGGGAAAGACATACTGGGGAGCGGCCATGATTTCGACGTCGAGATTTACCAGGGTGCCGGAGCTTTTGTGTGCGGCGAGGAGACGGCGCTCATGCATTCCATTGAGGGAAAACGAGGAATGCCGAGACCAAGACCTCCCTTTCCCGCCCAGCAGGGGCTGTGGAAAAAGCCCACTGTCCTCAATAACGTGGAGACTTACGCCAACATCGCGCAGATCATGCAGAACGGGGGCGCCTGGTACGCTTCGATCGGGACGGAAGCGAGCAAGGGCACGAAAGTCTTTGCTCTCACCGGGGCGGTGAACAATATCGGCCTGGTGGAAGTGCCCATGGGCATTTCTCTAAGAGAGATCATCTATGAGATCGGAGGCGGGATTCCCAAGAAAAGAAAATTCAAAGCCGTCCAGTTGGGCGGGCCTTCGGGCGGATGCGTGCCCGAGCAGTATCTGGATACGCCGGTGGACTACGAGTCGATCATCAAGGTCGGTGCCATTATGGGTTCGGGCGGGATGATCGTTATGAATGATCAGACATGCATGGTGGATATGGCCCGTTTTTTCATGGATTTTATTCAGGATGAATCGTGCGGCAAATGCACGCCCTGTCGAGAAGGCACCATGCGAATGCTCGAGATCCTGAAGAAGATCACCCAGGGTCGCGGGGAGCCAGGCGACATCGAACTCCTTGAAGAGCTGAGTGACATGATCAAGGACTCTGCCCTGTGCGGTCTCGGCCAGACGGCACCGAACCCTGTGCTTTCCACTCTCAAGTATTTCAGGGAAGAATATGAAGCCCACATCATTGATAAACGTTGCCCCGCCAAGCGTTGCGCGGCGTTACTGCACTTTGAAGTGGACGAGGGAAAGTGCATCAAGTGCGGGATTTGCTTCAGGCACTGTCCCGCGGGAGCCATCCGATGGCAAAAAAAAGAGACGGCCTTTATTATGAAGGACAAGTGTGTGCAGTGCCTGAGCTGCATTACCAACTGTCCTTCGGATGCGATTTTTTAGAGGAGAAAGAGGAGATGAAAGGAAAAGACGAGCTTCGGTTAGCCTACGGCCTTGCCTTTGTCCTCCTGCTGATCGGGGTGCTGGGTTATGCGGCTTTGCCGCCTAGAGTTCCCGATCAGCCTGTCAGGATGGTCTTTAAGAACAAGGCGGGGCAGGTCCTCTTTGACCATAAGGAGCACTCTTCGCCCCTGGGCTACGGGTATCGATGCGAGGACTGCCATCATGACATTGAGGAGGAGGGGGAGAGGCCGAGCTCTTGCGGGGAATGTCACATGCCTGAGGACGGTAACGGGCTCGGTCGATCGGACGCCTTCCACAACCTATGCCAGGGGTGCCACGACCAAAGCGGACTGGGGCCTGTGGATTGTTCCGGATGTCACGTTCTTTAGGGATGGATTGAGGACAGGGAGGAGCGCGCGCTCTCCTGAGCTGATTTGAGGAGGTGGAGATGATCAATCGTTCGTTCTTCAGCTTGACCAAGCCCAACATGGCCTACCCGGCCTTGAAATTCGATCGGGAGGATGTGGTCGAGATTCCTTTGCCGAGTAAGGCGCAGCTTTATGTGAACGGCTCTTATGCGGCCGCTGAAGGCAATGGCTTCCGGGTGGGAGAGAGGGTAAAAACGGGTCAAAGGATCGGGCTGAGCGGAGGGGGCGGCGAATCTATTGTTTCTCCCGTGACGGCTTCGATTTCCGAAATTTCTTCCTTCACAGGCTACATGGGGCAGACCCTTACGGTGGTCGCATTCGACGTGGAAAATAAAGATGTGTGGGACGATGAATTCAGCGCCTCGAAAGAAATGCCCCTTCTGAAAAGGATCGAGCGATTTCTAGGCTGCCTTCCCGGTCAGGCGGATTTTTCATCGCTTTTGGGATTTCTGCCTTTGGAAACGATTGTAATTTACGGCATTGATAAGGACTTTCTTATCTCAACCAACCGGTGCGTGGTTCAGACCCGGCTTGAGGACATACTGCAGGGTATTGAAGTCCTGAAAAAGATTTTTGGGGAATGCCGGATGATTCTTCTTGTACCCTCGGGTTACGGCCTTCAGGCGGAAAGGACCGGGGTAGAGGTGAGAGCGTTGAATCCGGCCTATCCGGAGCTTTTGCCGAAGGTGCTCATGCACCGCCTTTTCGGCAAAGAGGTGCCTGCCGGCAGCCGGTGCGAGGAACTGGGTGTGGGCTTCATGAGCGCTGAAGCCGCGGCCAACCTGGGGACTGCTTTTACCGGCAGTCGCATCCCCGTCCACAAAATGCTCACAGTGATCAAAAAGGACGGATCCCTTGTGAACGTGAGAGCGAGGATCGGCACCCCTGTGCGGGAAATCCTGAACACGCTTAAGATCGAAACGCGCAGCGGCGACAGGCTTGTCCTCGGCGGCCCCATGACGGGTCTTTCTGTCTATTCCGAAGAAACGCCTGTGCTGGCGGACACGGACGCTTTGATGATTCAGGATGGGAGAGGGGCGGCGAGATTTTCCGACACGCACTGCGTGAACTGCGGCGAGTGCGTGAGGGTGTGCCCGGCCCGAATTCCCGTCAACATGCTCATCAGGGTGCTGGAGAACGGGATGTACGAAGAGGCGGTGGAGACCTACGACCTTTTATCCTGTGTGGAGTGCGGGCTTTGCAGTTTTGTTTGCATCGCCAGGATCCCCATTTTCCACTACGTGATGCTCGGGAAATACGAATACGATCGCATGAAAACAGCGGAGGGAAGCAATGGTTAACGAAAAACTCTATGCGGGGGCACACGCTCCGTTCTGGCACAACGGGAGCAGTATAAGGGCCAAGAGCTACAACGTCATCATGGCAGCACTCCCAGCGGCGCTCATGGGAATCTACCTTTACGGCGTTCCTGCGCTGAGGGTCCTGGCTCTTGCCGTCTCCAGCGCCATGATCTGGGAGTGGCTCGTCAATCGTGTCATGAGAAAGCCGACCACGATCGGCGACTGCAACGCGGCCGTGATAGGCCTGCTGCTGGGTATGCTGTTTCCCGCTACCATGCCCTGGTATGCGGTGATTTTGGGCACCCTGCTTGCCATTGTGGTTGGAAAGCAGATCTATGGCGGCATCGGCTGCAACCCATTCAATCCGACCCTCGTCGCCTACGCCATGCTCCTTCTTTCCTGGAAAGGTCTTTTGGACTTTGACGCCATGCTGGTGAACTATGATTTTGGGGTCAACATGGTCTATCCCATCGGCGCTCTCAAACATTTCGGTCCGGAGGTGATCGAGGAATACCGCCTGACCGATCTTTTTATGGGCCGGCAGGCAGGGGCCATAGGAGCCACCTTCGGCCTCGGCCTGATCATTGGGGGACTGTATCTTATCATTCGAGGATACATCCGCTGGGAAATAGCGGTTTCCTTTCTTGCAGGCGTCTTTGTCACAGCCCTCCTGTTCAACGCAGCCAACCCCGCCAAGTACGGAGGCCCGGTCTTTCACCTTTTGTCGGGTTACACGCTCATAGGGGCGTTTTTCCTCGTCACAGAGGATTCCTCGTCTCCCGTGAATTTCGTTCCCATGCTCATTTACGGGGCGGGGGCCGGATTTCTCACGGTGCTGATTAGGAACGTGGGGTTTTTTGTCGACGGGGTTGTTTTTGCGATTCTCATGATGAACCTTACCAATCCACTTCTTGACAAGATCAGGCCGAAAGCCCTTGGGAGGAGAATCGATTATGCGTGATATGCTGAAACTTTTTTTGTCTGTTGTCGTTTTCAGTGCCGTTTCCGGGGGCCTGCTTGGCGGGCTGAAAGGGGCGACTCAGGAGAGGATCGAGTATCAGCAGCTTGTGAACGTCAAGGGCCCCGCCATCCGGGAGATTCTCGAAGGGGCCTCCAACGACCCTCTTACGGACCGCTTCAAGATCAAGGACGGCGAGGTGGAGAGGAATTTCTTCATGGGTGTCTTCGACGGCAAGCCGAACACAGTGGTGGTGGAATCTTCCGGTAAAGGATATGGAGGCAACATCGGGGTGGTGGTGGCTTTGAACCTGGAAAGCGACCAAATCGTCGGTGTGAGCCTGACCACCCACAGCGAGACGCCGGGGCTGGGGGCCAGAGCCAAGACCGATCCCTCTTTCGTGCGGCAGTTCAAGGGCTTACCGGTAAAAGAACCACCCAAGGTCAAAGCCGAAGGAGGGAAAGTGGACGCCATCAGCGGAGCCACCACAACTTCCCGAGGGGTGTGCGGCGCCGTGGGTGAAGCGCTGGAGATCTACGGCAGACTCAAGGGCGAAATTGTTCAAAAAGCAAAGACGATAAAAAAGGCTTAGGGAGACGGATATGGCTAAGACTTTGGGTCAGGAATTTACCAAGGGCCTGTGGGCGGAAGTGCCGCCCTACCGCCTGGTGCTCGGGCTTTGCCCGACGCTTGCAATGACGACGGGGGTGGACAATGGGCTTGGCATGGGCCTTGCGGTCACCTTCGTGCTCATCTGTTCCAACATGCTCATTTCCCTTCTCAGAAAGGTCATCCCCAAGGATGTGAGGATCGCCTGCTTCATCATCGTTATTGCCACGTTCGTGATTGTGGTGGAGTTGATGATGCAGGCCTACGCGTACGCTCTCTTCGAGCAAATGGGGATCTTCATCCCTTTGATCGTGGTCAACTGTATCCTGCTGGGACGGGCGGAGGCTTTCGCTTCGAAGAACGGGGTTGTCGCATCTTGTGCGGACGGCCTGGGCATGGGCATCGGATTCACGATTTCTTTGGTGATTCTTGCCTCGATCAGGGAGGTGCTGGGGAACGGCACATTCTACAAAATCCCTTTGTTCGGGCCGACGTTTGAGCCTTTTGCCTTCATGGTCACGGCACCGGGCGCTTTCGTTTGCCTCGGACTCATGTTGTGCGTTATGAACCTGCTGGGAAAGAAATAAGACAAGGAGAACGTCTATGAGCGATTACGTACTTCTCATCGTCAGCACCATTTTCGTCAACAACATTTTATTGATGAAGTATCTGGGTAACTGTCCGTTTCTCGGCACGTCCAAGAAAATGGAAACGGCTCTTGGCATGGCCATAGCGGTTGTCTTTGTGCTTGTCCTTGCAGGAGCCATCACCTGGGTCACCGAAGAGCTTCTCCTTAAAACCTTCGGCCTGGAATATTTGAGAACCATGGCTTTCATTCTCGTTATCGCCACGCTGGTTCAGTTCGTCGAAATGTTTCTCAAGAAGAGTATTCCCACCCTGTATGCGGGACTCGGGATCTATCTTCCCCTGATCACCACGAA
>JAFGDM010000040.1 GCA_016932115.1 Deltaproteobacteria bacterium
CCACCCCGAATACTCTTCGTTTTGCAGTTTTAAGAGGGACCCCCATGCCTGATGCTTGCGATTTTTCAAACAGCTAAATTGTTACAAGAATTTTTATTTCACTAAAACCGGAATGGTTCACCTGATTCACCATCCTTAGCCCCGGGCGGAACAGGGTTCCTTCCCGGTTTTATTCCCTCCACCGTACAAGTTCTTCCAAAGGTGCCCTGCTTGACCTGGAGCGATTGACAGGGGAGGCTTCGTCTCTGTATCCCACGGCAACAGCGATTACCACCGTTTTTTCGTCAGGGATGTTGAGATAATCCCTGATATCGTCTTCAAAGGCTGTCACGAGGCCGATAGGACAAGCGCCGAGGCCCATAGCATGTGCAGCAAGAACGAGGTACCCCAATACGATGCCTATGTCGGTGAATCTGGCATTCGAAAATGTGTTGTCCAGGGTGAGAAAAATCGCTGTTGGGGCGCCGTAGAAATTACAGCTGCCTTCATTGATGAAATCGTTAAAAATCGTGTTTTCGGGAAGGGTGGGTAGAATACAGCGGAGAAGCTCTTTCTGCCGTTGCACGAACACATGAGCAAGGGGCTTCCGCGCCCCCGGGCCGCACGAGATATTCCTCTCCTTCATGCGCTTCACAAGAAGCCGGCTGAGTCTCTTCCTTTCCTCGCCGGAGACGACTGTCAATTCCCACGGCTGGATGTTAATGGCGGAAGGGGCTTGGGTTGCGTAATAAAGAAGTTTCTTGAGAGTCTCCTTGTCGATAGGTGTTTCAAGATACGCCCTGGTGCTTCTGCGCTGCTCTATTGCAGTCAAAACGTCCAATCTTTCACCTCCTCATAATACAAGCCGGGTTTTCATTCTACAGCCTAGAGTATATTTTATCAATGACAAAGGGGCCTGTATCCGGTACTATCAATAAAGGGCTGACTCTTGTGGACCTCAATCCGTTGTGCGGCTGAGAGCCCTGAGGGGGAGGAAAGCCGTTATCGAAAATACGGAGGATGGGGGCAAAACAGTAAGTCATGGAAGCCTCATTTGGAGAGAGGATTTGTAAATTTGTTCATTAACCTATGAGTAGAGCACTCTTAAAGCAAATATACCGTCAGCCGTGGGAAGAAATTCTCGAACAGAGCGTCACGAACGCACGGGAACTTTCCTTGGTGCTCGATGTAAATGAGGCGGAGGTGCAAGAGGTTGCCTCTCATTATCCCATGCGCATCAATCCCTACTATCTGAACCTTATCAGGCAAAAGGGAGATCCCTTTTATAGTCAGGCAGTACCCTGCATTCAGGAGATCTCGGACCGGAGAGGATATGAGGATCCATTGGGTGAGGAGAGTCTCTCTCCCGTACCCGGACTGACGCACAAATATCCTGACAGGGTGCTTTTCCTGGTTTCATGCCGCTGCGCCATGTACTGTCGCTTCTGCAACAGAAAGAGAAAAGTGGGCAGAGCTTCAATGGTTACAAGGGTGAGCATTCGAGAGGGCATTTCCTACATACGGAAGACCCCGAGAGTTAGAGACGTGCTTCTTTCAGGGGGCGACCCGCTGCTTCTATCGGACAGGAAGCTCTTCGAAATCCTGAGCGAGCTAAAGTCTATCCCCCACGTAGAGATCATCCGCATCGGCACTCGTGTGCCCTGCACCCTTCCCCAGCGCATTACGCCTGAACTAGTGAACATGCTCAGGGGATTTCATCCTCTTTACATCAATACTCATTTCAACCATCCTGATGAAATCACCGCCGAGGCAAGCCTTGCGTGCGAGAGATTGTCCGATGCCGGCATTCCTGTGGGCTGTCAGACCGTTTTACTCAAAGGGGTTAATGACGACACCGATGTCATGGTTTCCTTGATGAGAAAGCTTCTTTCTATCCGCGTTCGTCCCTATTACCTTTTTCAGGCGGACTTGGTGCGAGGAACGTCTCATTTCTGGACCCCGGTTAAAAGAGGGCTTCAAATCATCACCTACCTGAGAACCAACTTCTCAGGGCTTTGTGTACCCCATTATGCTATTGATCTGCCCGGTGGGGGAGGGAAGGTGGTTTTGTAGGGATCAGTGATTGGATTTTGCGTTTCGAATGTCAATTTTAAGCTTCGAAAAAGGAAATAATACGAAATCCGCCCATGTGGATTTCAGTTAGGAGGGGGAATATGGTGAGAGTCACATGTTTGGGTGGTGCCGGCACGGTTACGGGGTCATGCTATCTTGTGGAATGCGTCCAGGGCAAGAAGGTCCTTGTGGATTGCGGGCTTTTCCAGGGCAACAAGCAAATGGATGAGCGCAACCGGCAGGAGTGGGGCTTTGACCCCAAGCAGATAAACACACTTTTTTTAACCCATGCCCATATCGACCATAGCGGCAAGATCCCAAAACTGGTAAAGGACGGATTTCAGGGACAGATCATCACCTCGCCGCCCACGGCGGAGCTTTGCGGCATTATGCTGCTTGATGCGGCCCACATCCAGGAAATGGACGCCGAATGGCAGACCAGGAAGAACAAGAGAAGAGCTCGTAGTGAAATCCAGCCTCTATACACTACAGAAGATGCCGAGGCGGCTATCAAACTCCTGCGTCCGGTGGAGAGAGACCAGGTCATTGAACCTGAACCGGGAATCAGGGTGAGACTCAGAAATGCAGGCCACATCCTGGGTTCCTCGATTCTGGAAATGTGGGTCGAGGAAAACGGGAGTACCTTGAAAGTGGTTTTTTCAGGAGACTTGGGTAAAAAGAACCAGATCATTCTCAAGGATTCACACGAAATCTTTGATGCGGACTATCTTTTTCTGGAATCCACCTATGGGAACAGGCTTCACCGCACCTTTGAGGCGAGTAAGGCCGAATTGCTAGAAGCCATTCAATATGCAGTGACAAACCACGAGAAGGTAATCATTCCGGCTTTTGCCGTGGAAAGAACCCAGGAAATCCTTTATGTTCTCGGTGAATTCCATCGTGAGGGCCGCCTTCCGGACATTCCTATTTTCCTGGACAGCCCCCTGGCTATCAAGGCCACCCAAGTCTTCAGAAACAATAAAAAATATTATGATGAAGAAGCCCTGGCTCTTGTAGATCAAGGTTTTGACCCGTTTGATATGCCCAATCTTCGTTCCACGGAGACGACCCAGCAATCCATGGCCATTAATCAAGAACAGGGCTCTGCTATCATCATTGCCGGCAGCGGGATGTGCACGGCAGGCCGAATCAAGCACCACCTCAAACACAACCTCTGGCGCGAAGGAACGAGTCTTGTTATCGTGGGGTTTCAGGCCCAGGGCACCACAGGCCGGAGAATCGTGGACGGGGCTAAACAGGTCAAGATTTTCGGTGAGAATGTGGCGGTAAAAGCCAAGGTCTTTACCATTGGCGGGTTCTCAGCCCATGCGGACCAGGGCGACCTGCTCGAGTGGGTCGGTCATTTTGAAAGCGACCCGAGAGTATTCCTTGTTCACGGTGAATCAATTGCGAGCGAGACGCTGGCCGGGAAAATCGAGGAGGCTTACAAACTGAAGGTGCACATTCCCCGGTGGAAAGAAAGGCTGGTCCTCAAACCAAAGGAAATTATGATCGAAGAAGCTGCCGAAGCCGAAGCCCGACCGGATTTCCAGAACGCGATGCTGAATGCGGTTATCGATCTCGAAAGCGAAATCAAGGCTTTGAGAAAACAGATCAAAACCCGCGAGGTCATGCGAGAGGAAGACGTAGATCGCCTTGAGTATCTAAGGGAGGAGCTGAAGGCCGTGCGGGAGGAGCTTTCTCTTTCCTAATCTTCTCGTGGAGCCATGCTGTGGGGTCAACATGCCTGGCAGGGCTCCGCTCGCACTCCAGGACTTCCAGCTCTGTCTCTGTGCGCTTAATCTTTGACTTATGAGCTATTGCCCTATACCCTCTTCCTCCTCCTGTTCACGCATATAGGCTCTCTTTCGCGCATAGGCGCGTACAAAACCGATGATGGAAGCCACGGCCGCAAGGAAAAAAAGAATCTGGTACAAATTGTTCACCAGGTAGGTGAACCAGGTCAATTTCTTTCTCAGATGATTGCGCCACTTATCCTCGAGGTCGAGAAATGATATGCCCACAGCGGACGACACGGCTTCTTCCCAGGCATTGCCTTCCTTAAAGGCTTCGAGGACGCGGAGAATACTTTCGAGCCCATATTCCTCCACCATGTAGGAAACAAAGCTCAGGCTTTGCTCGTAAGCAAGGCGCATGGGCTCCCGGTCGGCAGGGAAGAATTCCGACAGAGCTTTCAGAGGGATGATGTTTCCTGCTAGGACCGCCTCGTTGAGGAGAGGCTTTC
>JAFGDM010000008.1 GCA_016932115.1 Deltaproteobacteria bacterium
GAACACCGGGGGTAGCAAAGGCGGGCGGCGAGGCTTCACGGGAACTTCGAGGATCGACCTCTTTCGGCGATACCCCGGAAGACCTCCACCCGCCTCACCCGTTGCCCGGAGCATAACACGGCGATGCGGCTTTTTCGTTTTTGAGTTTTAAGAGGGACCCCCATGCTCACAGTTGCCGACTTCGGCATTTCAAACAGCTAAATTGGTACGATCTGTGAACCGCACTTTTCATGAAATGGAGGCTTGTACAAAAGCGTTCTTTGCCTCTATACTCTGAATAGCAAGAGCTATTACTGGGATTTCGGTCACTGCAAATTGTTTCGAATTTCGTGCTTCGAGTTTCTATATGCCGATTTCAATATCTCCAGCCGGTGTCAGGAATGAAAAAGAGAGGAGATTTAATTGTTTATAACCTTTGAGGGCATCGAAGGATGCGGGAAGACGACTCAGATCAAACTTCTTAAGCGGAATCTGGAAAAACAGGGCATTGCCTGTAAGGCGACTTTCGAGCCGGGCGGAACGGCGGTGGGCAAGCAGATCCGGAAGATCTTACTTGACTCCCGGAACAGAGGGCTTACACCTCTTGCCGAACTGATGCTCTACGAAGCGGATAGAGCCCAGCATGTTGAGGCGCTCATCAAACCGGCACTGGAGAGGGGACTCTGGGTTTTATGTGACCGGTTTTTCGATGCCACGGTGGTCTACCAGGGATTTGCTAGAGGCCAGGATCGAGAAATGATAGCCTTTCTCAATAAAAAAGCGACTCAAGACCTTGTCCCCGACCTTACCTTTCTTCTTGACTGCCCTGTTAAGATCGGCCTTGCGAGGGCGAATTCCCGCAATAATAAAGGGCAGGATCGATTTGAACGCGAGAAGAGGGCGTTTCACAGGAAGGTTAGAAGCGGGTATCTCGAACTTGCCGGAAAAGATCCCGAGAGATACGTGCTCGTAAATGCGGCACAGTCTGTAGATGCCGTGCAGAAAGAGATATTGAAGTATATTGGTCCTTTTTTCTCCCTTGGAAAGAGAGAGGTTTAGGTCTCTGATGGTATTAAGTGTTCAGGTAGCGAAGTGATTCCTTTCTCAAAGATAATCGGCCAGGAAGGGCCTGTCCGCCTGCTCAGGGAAGCCATCACCAGGGAGAAAATGCCCCATGCCTATTTATTTTCCGGCATTCCCGGAGTCGGGAAAACCACGACGGCGTTGGCCCTCTGCCAGGCCCTGAATTGCGAGCACCCCCGGAATGAAGACGGATGCGGCCGTTGCCCATCATGCAGGAAAATGATCAGCGGCAATTTCCCTGATCTGGTCATTCTGGAGCCCGACAGCCAGGTTATCAAAATCGACCAGATCAGGGCGCTTGACCGGGTTTTTAGCTTCAAGCCGGTGGCAGGAGCCTTTCGGTTGACGGTAATCCGTCAAGCCGAGGCAATGACCGAGGAGGCGGCGAATGCATTTCTCAAAACACTGGAAGAACCGCCGCCGGGCAACATTTTGGTTTTGAACGTCACGGAGCCCTTGAATCTTTTGCCCACGATTCTTTCCCGCTGCCAGAGGGTTTCTTTTCGCCCCGTTCCTGCAGCCCTGATCGAAGCATGGCTTGTGGAGAACCAGGGGATTGAAAAAGATAAGGCCCAGGTGCTTGCGCGGATGGCATCAGGGAGCCCGGGGAAAGCTTTGGAGATGGGGCGGAGCGATTTCCTGGAAAGGAGACAGGAGCTTCTATTCGACCTCAACCGTATAATTCCTCTTGCTCCGCAAGAAGTCGTGCAGTGGGTGCTTAAGTACGTGGGGAAGGATACGAAAGATAAAAGAGAAGCGGCCGTCGCCCTTCTTCTCGACGTGTGGAAAACATGGTACAGGGATCTGCTTTTGACCAAGGCGGACTGTCCGGAACAGATGCTCCTGAACATTGATTTTTCTCGAGAGTTGAAAAACGCCTCCGCAGATTTTACAATAGACGACCTGGTGGAGAGCTTCTTTCTTCTCGATCAGGCGGAGAGGGATTTGATGCTGCATCGCAATCTTGATCTTCTGGTGGAGATCGGGGTCCTGCGACTCACGAGGTTATATGGAAGAAGAAAAACAACAAGAGAATAACAGCCCGCAAGTCGTTTTGACCAGGGTCGTAAATGTCCAGCTTTTTAAGTACGGCAAAGTCTGGTGTTGTGACGCAGCCGGTCTGGAGCTTCAGAAAGGAGACAGGGTCCTTGTGGAATCTGGGCGCGGTCCGGCCTTGGGAGTTGTATGTTCCGAACCCAGGAACAGCGGGAGGGACAAGTGGGCAAGAAAAGTTGCCCGGTTGGCGGCAGATCGGGACTGTCAGAAGTTTGAAAGGCATGAGATACTTGAACGGGAGATCTACGGGTTTTGCTATCAGAAAATCAAAGACAGATTTCTTCCCATGTGCCTGGTCTCTGTGGAATGTCTTTTTGATGAAAATAAGGTCATGGTGTATTTCACGGCCGATGGAAGGGTGGATTTCAGGGAACTCGTAAAAGACTTGGTAGGGAAGTTCAGAACAAGAATTGAAATGAGGCAAATCGGGGTGCGCCATCAGGCTAAGATGGTGGGCGGTCTTGGAACCTGCGGCCGAGAACTCTGTTGCGCCTCTTTTCTCAGCGGGTTTGCACCGGTTTCCATCAAGATGGCCAAGGAGCAGAACCTTTCTCTCAACCCATCCAAGATTTCCGGCATGTGCGGCAGGCTGATGTGTTGCCTGAATTATGAATTCTTCAGCTATGAGCTGGCAAAAAAGGGCATTCCAAAGGTCGGTAAGAAGGTGAACACCGTACATGGGGCGGGCAAGGTGGTCCGGCAGAATGTTCTTCGCGAGAGATTAACGGTACAGCTTGAATCAGGCGAGGAGAAAGAGATTTCCTATAAGGATGTTGTCAGAGAGGAGCCGGCCATAAAGAACAGAACCGGCGCAAAGTAGGGAGGAACCACGAGGACATTGAAAGACAAATTCTACATCACCACACCGATCTACTATGTGAACGCCGCACCCCATCTCGGGCATGCCTATACCACCATTGTGGCCGACGTTCTTTCCAGGTTTCATATTCTGCAGGGGGATGAAACTTTTTTTCTCACGGGAACGGACGAACACGGGGATAAGATTGTGGCTGCCGCAGAAAAAGAGGGTACGCCCACCAAGGAGTATGTGGACAAGATCAGTGGGCTCTTCAGGGCCCTCTGGCCCAAACTCAAAATCGGCAATAATGATTTCATCCGCACCACCGATCCTCGCCATCAGCAAGTCGTGCAGGCCATCCTGAACACGGTGAAGGAAAGAGGCGACATCTACTTCAGCGAATACTCAGGGCTTTATTGCTTTGGATGCGAACGGTTTTACACGGAGAGAGAACTGGTGGACGGCAAGTGCCCCGATCATCAGGTCGAACCGACTCTCATCAGCGAGGCGAACTACTTTTTCCGCATGAGCAGGTATCAGGATTGGCTGATCGATCATATTCGCACCCACCCGGATTTTATAAGGCCTGAGAGATACAGGAATGAAGTGCTTGCATTCCTGAGAGACCCTTTGGAGGACCTTTGCATATCGAGGCCGAAGTCAAGATTGAGCTGGGGCATTCCTCTTCCGTTTGATGATCAATACGTCACCTACGTATGGTTTGACGCTCTTATCAATTATGTCTCAGCCCTGGGGTATCCGAAGGGGGCCAGGTTTGAAACCTTTTGGCCCGTAGCACAGCACCTCGTGGCAAAGGACATTTTGAAACCTCACGGCATTTACTGGCCGTGCATGCTCAAGGCGGCAGGCATCGAGCCTTACCGGCACCTCAATGTGCACGGGTACTGGAACGTGAACCAGGGAAAGATGTCCAAGAGTCTGGGGAACGTGGTCAAACCTCTGGAGCTGCTGGATATTTACGGCCTTGACGCTTTCAGGTATTTTCTCATTCGCGAAATGGTCTTTGGCCTGGATTCGGAATTCAGCGAGGAAGCGCTGGTGGCCAGAATCAATGCGGACCTTGTCAACGATCTCGGCAATTTGGTGAGCCGGAGCCTAACCATGGTTCACAACTACTTCCAGGGGGAAATGCCTGCTCCCGGACCCTCTGAGGTTTTAGATGATGAGCTGAGGGAGAGTGCGCTTCAGCTTGTTGAAAGTTACAAGGCGTCCATGGAAGAAGTCGGGCTTCACAGGGCCATGGTTTTAACATGGGAATTTATCGGCAAAATAAACAAATACATTGTCGCCACAGAGCCCTGGGTCCTTGCAAAAGAGAGGAGCTCCCGCCTGGCGACAGTGCTCTTTCACCTCGTGGAGTCGATCCGGATTATTTCGATACTCATCTGGCCGGTGATGCCGGAAACTGCGGAAAAGATCCAGGACCTTTTAGGCCTCGGAAAAAAGGGGCGGGATGTGAGTTTGGACGATGCCGGAGAGTGGGGGATCGGCAAAGCTGTGAGACCCATTGCCAAGGCGCCCCACCTGTTTCAGAGAATTGAAGGACAAAAGGAAGCCGGAAGTCGGAGGTCGGAGGTCGGAGCTCAGAGGTCGGCCGATTCAGCGGGGGAGATGCAAACAAGTAAGTCGGAGCAAGACATGGTTTCTTTCAAGGAGTTCCGGAGGATGGACATACGGATCGGGACAGTCAAAGGGGCGGAAGCCATCCCCGGTTCTAAGAAACTTCTCAGGCTGACCGTGGACATCGGTGAGCAAAGAACGGTTGTGGCCGGTTTGGCGGGTGTCTACGCCGAACAGGATTTGATAAACAAGCAAGTGGTGGTCCTTGCCAACCTCGAACCTGTCAACTTCATGGGCGTTGAATCCCGAGGAATGCTGCTTGCAGCCGAGGACGGGTCGGGCGTTCATATCCTCATGCCCGATACCGAAAGCGTCCCGGGCAGCAAGGTTCGTTGAGTCCGACGATATAAATTTGCTTGGGAAGGGGGGAACGGCGTGATGTTTTTTCCTGTGTCCGGCATTGAAGTTGCGGGTTGGGTTCCTCCGGTAGCGGGTTTTGCTGTTGCCTTTGTGTGCAGCATGGGCGGGGTTTCGGGTGCTAATCTGCTGCTGCCTTTTCAGGTCAGCGTACTGGGGTTCACCACTCCGGCGGTGAGCGCCACCAATCATCTCTTCAACATCGTGGCCATCCCTAGCGGGGTGTATCGGTTCATACGGGAAGGGCGCATGGTTTGGCCCCTGACCTGGGTTGTCATTGCCGGGACGGTTCCAGGGGTGCTCATCGGGGTGATCCTGAGGGTCCGTTATCTTCCGGACCCGACCCATTTCCGCTTTTTTGCCGGGCTCGTTCTGCTTTACATCGGGCTGATGATGGTCAGGTCCATGGTCCGGAAACCGGCGCCGAATGCGGACAATAAAACGGCGGAGAGGCGTTTCCAGGAGCTGGTCGGCAGTTTCAGGAAAAAAGAGGCCTCCGCCCGGGAACCTCTGCCTGTGGTGCAGGTGAATCGATTCGGCCTTTCCGCGATCGAGTATTCCTTTTACGGGGAGAACATCACGGCTTCCACTATGGGCGTTTTCGTCTTGAGCGCTGTAGTGGGCGTTGTGGGCGGCATGTACGGCATCGGCGGCGGCGCCATTATTGCGCCCTTTTTCGTGGCTGTTTTTCGCTTACCGGTTTACACGATTGCCGGCGCATGCCTGATGGGCACGTTCATCACATCCGTGGCGGCGACTGTTTTTTACCAGGCCATTGCCCCCATGTATCCGGACATGGCCGTGGCTCCGGACTGGATGCTGGGGATCATGATGGGCGTTGGAGGGATGATCGGTATGTACTGCGGGGCGCGAATGCAAAAGTTTGTTCCTGCCGGGGTCATCAAATGGTTGCTGGCTTTTATCCTTTGCTTCGCCGGCGGGAGATACGTGCTCAGTTTTGTGTTTTGATTTTAAGAAATGCCCCTTAAAGGTCCCCCCCTGCGCTTTTCTTGTCATATCCGCCTTTGGGAGTTCCATAAGGAATTTCGTGGTGAGGGATGCCGCAATCATGTTTCATTAAGAGGAAGGAGGGAAAGAAATGTACAAGAAAATCATGGTTCCTTTGGATGGTTCCGAACTTGCCGAGTGCGTTCTCCCCCATGTGGAGGCATTCATTAAAGGATTTGACATCAGCGATGTCGTTCTGGTGCGCGTGGTGGAGCCTGAGACTCTTCCCTATCGCGTGGAGGGTGGTGTGGACCCTCAAATGATAGCTGAAAAGGAAGGAAGCAGGAAATCTGCAGCCAAGGATTACGTGGACCGGATCGCGAAACGGTTCAGCCATGAAGGGACCACCGTGCACGCGGAGGCTATCATCGGGAGGGTAACGGAGAGCCTTGCCGATTATGCAGAGGAAAATGATGTCGATCTCTTCATCATAGCCACTCATGGGCGTTCCGGGGTGACGCGCTGGGTCATGGGGAGCGTGGCCGATAAGCTCCTACGTTCTGCGGGTGTCCCGGTTCTCATGGTGCGAGCCCCCGGTGCCAAAGGAAGGATGTGATCTTAAAACCCGCAGATTCCCCGGAGCTGTCCGTGGCCGGCAGATCGGCACGGATTTCTTAGAACACGGTGATGGCATTTTTCGGGACAACAAGGGCAAGTTCGTCGCCGATGGTGAGAGAGTGCTGTTTTACGGTCTTTTTAGGCAATAAGACGTTGATAAGAATTCCCACATCCACCACAGCCCGAACGAGGGACTGCTCGTCCGTTAACTGAAAAAGCTTGCCCCTCAGCCTGTTCCGATCCGGCTTGTAGTTACCGATCCTGTCAACACTGAGTTTCAGTGGATCAATGGAAATTTTGACCTCTCCCGCCGTTTCAGTCTCTTCTCCAATCAAGCTGAGTCCTTCACGAATTAGATAAGTGGTTTTGCCCTTCTCGTTGAGAGAAGCGGTAGCGCTGAATATGTTTTCATGCAAAGAGGCGACCCGCCTCCCTTCAAAAAGCGGGATGATATCGTGCGAGAGTCTTGATGCCTGGGTAAGATCATGGCTTGTGAAAACAACAGAAATTTTCTTTTCAGCATTAATGTTTCGGATGATCCGCTCGATGATCATCCTGTTTTCAACATCCACGCTGGAGGTCGGTTCATCGAAGAGCATGACTTTTGGATAGCAGGCCAGGGCGCGGGCGATGGCCACTCTTTGCGTCTCACCCCCTGAAAGCTTGTGCGCCCGAGCGCGAAGAAAGTTGCGCATTCCCACGAGATCCAGTGCTTCGATGACGATTTTTTTTCTTTCCTCCCCGGAAATCCCTCTTACATTGAGGCCGAATTCCACGTTCTTCTTAACCGTTGTGGTGAACAGGATGGGATTCTGATGGACCAAGACGATTTCACGGCGTAGGGCCGTCAGAGCGGTATCGGTAAAATCAATCCATTTCCCTTGATAGGAAAGCTTTCCGGCGGTGGGCCGGATGAGAAGACCTAGGATCTCGAGGAGGGTGGTTTTCCCGGAGCCGTTCGGTCCCTGGAGGGCATAGATTTTTTCCTCTTCCAGGAGCAATTCTTTCAAAGATAAAACCGTTCTGCCCTGGTAGACCTTCGTAAGCTCTCTCGCTTCAAAAAGGGTCATCAGCTTCTTGTTCTCCCCTGCGCGACGTTAAAGAGCACATTGATGCTGAAACTGATGGCAAGGAGCACAATTCCCAGAGCGACGCCCAGGACGAACTCGCCTTTATCGTATTCAAGGGCCATGGCCGTCGTCATGGTCCGCGTGAATCCCTTGGCATTACCGCCGAGCATCATGCTTACCCCCACCTCTGCTATTACTCTTCCGAAGGCGGCTATGACGGCGGCAACAATGGCGAAGCGGGCTTCTCGAAAGATAACCCGGGCCGTCTCTAGAGTCGTCGCCCCGAGGGTCATCGCGGTCTTCCGGTACTTCTCATCAATGCTGCCGACGGCCGCTATGGTCAAGGCGGCCACAAGCGGCAGAATCAGAATGACCTGACCTATGACCATGGCGGTCTGGGTGTAGAGTAGGTCGAGAATGCCGAGGATTCCTCTTCTCGAGATAAAGGCGTAGACAACCAATCCCACTACGACCGTGGGCAGGGCAAGGAGGGAATTCAAAATGGTGATGACGGCCCGTTTTCCCCTGAATTCGTTAAAGGCGACGATAAACCCTATGGGCACTCCCAGAAGGCTGCTCAGGAGCGTGGAAAAAAAACTCACCTTCAGGGAGACATAGATAACGAAATACAGGTCCGGATCAAAAGACCATAGAAGAACAAGAGCGGACAAAATGCTGTCTAAGAGGAATTCCATATGAAAAAGATAAGGGCTTCACTAAGCGCCCATCCAAAGAAGGAAAAGCTGCACGGCCAACTATTCACGGCACGCTCCGAACATTTCTGTGTCTCGTTTCCCTCCCGTTAACCGTCTTTCTCTTTTATGGGTCCTGGAAACCCTACTTTGCGCCAGGAAATGCATCCGGGTAAAAGGCCTGATGCCCGTGAATCTTGTAATCGGCAATCAAGCCCTGGCCTTTTGAGGAAACAAGCCACTCGGCAAATGCTTTCGCCCATTCCACCTTCACGTGCGGATGTTTCTGCGGGTTCACAGGAATCACGCCGTAGGGATTAAAAAGTTTTTCATCTCCTTCTGTTATGATTTCCAAGTCAAGCCCTTCTTTTCGACCGTACTTGTATTCCAGGTACGTGCCGCGGTCGGTCAGGGTATAGGCCTGCTTTTCCTCCGCGAAAACTAGGGTCTTGCCCATTCCCTGGCCGATGGAATAGTACCATTCTCCAAGACCCTTGGGATGGTCAAAAGAAAGGGTTGCTTTGGTGCCGCCCTTGACGATTTCCATGGTTTTCTTCTCAAGGGGAACCCCGGCCTTTTTCCACAAAGCCTGTTCAATGCTGTGAGTCCCGCTGTCGTCACCTCGGGACACAAACCCTGCCTTGGCTTGGGCTATCTTTGCCATGGCTCCGAGGGCGTCCTTTGTTCCCTTGGCGCCTGCGGGATCATTTTTGGGCCCGACAATGACAAAATCATTGTGCATGACTGCGTAACGTTTTGTTCCATACCCGTCAGCCACGAATTTCTCCTCTCTGGCTGTATCGTGTACAAAGATCACATCCACATTGCCGTCCACGCCGTCTCGGATTGCCGCTCCCGTGCCCTTTGCAAACACCTTGATATCAATGCCTGTATCTTTCTTGAATTCAGGGAGCAGGACATTGAGCAGCCCCGAGTTTTCAGTGCTGGTGGTGGTGGACATTTTAAGAATTTTCCCCTGCCCAAAAGAAACACCGCCCAGGAAAAGAATCAAGCTTACGGAGACGATGGTTGTTTTCATGATGTTTCTCATATCCTTCCTCCTTCGAAAGAATCAGCCCCGAATTGAATGGTTTTCTAAGGCTTCTGTTTCTTGGCCCGAAGGGCCATGAAGACCCGCTCCGGTGTAAGAGGCAATTCCTGAAATCGGATGCCCGTAGCATCGTAAACTGCGTTCAGGATTGCCGGGATCGTGGGCATAATGGCTCCTTCGCCCACTTCCTTTGCCCCGAAAGGCCCGTAAGGCTCGTGAGACTCAACGATGATAGGGTTCACATTAGGCATGTCCAGGGAAGTGGGGATTTTGTACTCGCCTAAATTAGGATTCAGGATCCGCCCCTTTTCATCGAACTTGACCTCCTCGTAGAGGGCCTCCCCGAGCCCCATTGATAGTGAACCCTGCATCTGCCCTTCCACCGAGGTTCTGTTGATGGCAAAGCCGCAGTCATGGGCATCGGTCATTTTCTCGACGGTGATTCTACCGGTTTCCATATCCACACTCACCTCCACCACCTGGGCGGAGCAGCCGTAGGCCGGCGACGTGCCGACCGCGGCGCCTTTGTGAGAGCCCCCGAGCTCGGCCGGTTTGTACTTGCCTCTTCCTATTATGGTGCCCCTCGCGAGATAGGCAATCCGGGCGGCCTCCTGGAAAGTGAGAGGGTCATTGCCCCTTGCGATCCCCTGCCATCCGCGGTGTTCCCTGATGTATCTCGCCCTGAGGCGGCTGAAGTCGACGCCTCCGTGTTTGAATACGATCAGGCCGTCCTTTATGTCCAGTTCGGAGATGTCCACTTTCAATTCCCGGGCCATGACAGCGAGAATCTGATTTCGCACATCGACGGCCGCCTCTTTGGTCGCATGGCCCGTCATCAGGGTCTGGCGGCTCGAATAGGCCCCCAGATCGATCCCGAATTCCGTATCTCCCGATGAGATCATAACCGAATCCAGAGGAATGCCTATCGTTTCCGCTGCGATCATGGCAAAAGCGGTGTCCGACCCCTGGCCGATCTCGGCGGAAGCCGTGTACACATGCACCGTTCCTCCATCCTCACTGACATGGATCGATACGGTGGCATGGTAGGTGTCGGACCGGTAGATCGGAAATCCGGCTCCGGACACAAAGAAGCCGCAGGCCATGCCGATTCCTTTTCCTTTCGGCAGCCTGCCTTTCTTTTCCTTCCATCCCGAACCATCCCGCACAGCCTCGATGCACTCCCTCATGCCGAGGCTGTTCATCTTGAGTTCGTTACAGCTTACATCGCCCGCCTCCATCATGTTCTTGAGACGAAGTTCAACAGGATCCATGCCGATCTCTTCGGCAATGCGATCAAGTTGCTGCTCCCATGCGGCCCTTGCAATCACCCCTCCATGACCGCGCTGGGCCCCGCAGGCCGGTTTGTTGGTGTAGACGCGATACCCGTCATACTTCATGTTTTGGAGCCGGTACGGCCCCCCCAGTAAGGACCCCGCATAGTATATGGTTGCAATCCCAAAGCTGGTGTAGGCCCCCCCTTCAAGGTAACATTCGTTTTTAAGGGCCACGATGGTCCCGTCTTTTTTCACCCCCGTTGTCAGGGTATGGACAAACTGGTGCCTTGCACGGCTGTGGAGAAACACCTCTTCTCTTGTGAAGCCCATCTTGACCGGCTTTCCCGTTTTCATTGACATGAGGCAGGCCGCCATCTCCATGGCGTTCGCCGCCGCTTTGGGCCCGAATCCGCCTCCGACATAAGGCTTCACAACACGGACCTTTCCGATGGGGAGCCCAAGAACCATCGCAATCGTCCTCTGAACATAGTGGGGGGTTTGGGTGCTGCTCCTCAGGGTCAGGTACCCTCTGCCGTCGTAATCGGCGATGCACCCCTGAGGCTCTATGAAAGCCGCGTCCTGTCTTTTGCTCCTGAATGTGTCCGTCCTCACCAGATCGCATTGTGCGAGGGCGCTTTCCACATCACCGAACTCATGGTGGACCTCGGCGCCGATGTTCCTTTGATATTCATCATGAACCAGAGGCGCCCCTTCGGCCAGGGCTTCTTCCATTGTCAGAACGGCCGGCAGTTCCTCATACTCCACATTGATCAGGGATAAAGCCTCCACCGCGGTTTCCAGGTCGACCGCCGCTACGGCCGCCACTTCGTCTCCCACGTATCGGACCTTGCCGTCGCAGAAAAGCAGTTCGTCATATCGGGCCGGGCTCACGCCATACTTGATCAGTCCTGTATCCTCATAGGTTACAACGGATTTGACTCCGGACAGCCTTTTTGCTCCTCTTGTGTCGATGTTTAGGATCTTGGCATGCGCCAAGGGGCTGTGCAGCATGGCGCCGAAGAGCATGCCGGGAAGCCGTATGTCATCGATATACACCGCGCTTCCCGTCGCCTTATCAGGCGCGTCAAGCCTGGGCGCCCGGGAATTCACTGTGGAATAGGTGGTCATGCTGATCTCTCCTTTCGTCATGGTATATCCTGCTTGTCGACCGACATAACGGCTTCTATGATTTTCTGGTAACCCGTGCAACGGCAGAGATTGCCGGAAAGCGCCGTCCTGATCTCTTCTTCCGTCGGGGTCGGTGTTTTCTGAAGGAGGTTGTTTGCCGCAAGGATCATGCCCGGAGAGCAAAATCCACACTGTATGGCGCCTTTTTCCACGAAAGCCTTCTGGAGAGGGTGAAGTCCTTCGGCCGTTTTCAATCCTTCTATGGTCATAATTTCCGAGCCGTTTGCCTGTACAGCCAGAACAAGACAGGAGTTCACAGGCTTTCCATTCAGTATGACGGTGCATGAGCCGCACTCACCCATGTCGCAGCCTTTTTTTGTCCCCGTGAGTTCAAGATCATAGCGAAGAAAGTCCACAAGTGTGCGGTTGGGTTCAACGGCCGCTTCGTGTTTTGTGCCGTTGACTGTGAGGTTTATCATGGTCTTCATTTCCATCTCCTCCATTCTCGCAGTTTTGCTTCCTCATAGGCCTGTTTCAACGCTTTCCTGGTGAGCAACTTCACCATTTCGCTGCGATACTCGGCTGAGGCCCTGAAGTCATCGATAGGTTTCGCGTCGTTGGCCGCCGCTTCTCCGGCTTTTTCGAAGAGGGCCTCGTCCGGCCTTTCACCGGTGAGGATCTCTTCCGCGCGAAGAGAGCGGATCGGCGTCGGGCCGACTGATCCGAGCACGACCCGCGCCTTTTGAATCGGCCCGCTCGGTCCGTCCAAAGCGAAAAAGGTTGCGACATTTACGAGGGATATCTCAAGAGCTTTTCTCATGCCGAGCTTCACATACCCCCCACCTGAGTAGAGGGGAGGCTCCCTGAGAATGATCCCGGAGAGAATTTCCCCGGGTTCGATGCTTGTTTCTCCCGGCCCCTTGATAAAATCTTCCAGAGACAAAATTCTCTCCCCGTTATCTTTCACCAGTTCAATGGTTGCCCCATAGGCAATCAGAGGCGGGGGCAGATCGGCGGCCGGTCTTGCTGTTACGATATTGCCTCCGACGGTCGCAAGATTTCTGATAAGAGGGGACCCAAGCAAGCCTGCTCCCCTGAAAAGGCCGTCGAAGTCGTCTTTGATCTCCCTCTCCTCCCTCAATTCGGCGACCGTTACGCAGGCGCCGATGCGGAGTGATTCGCCGTCCCGCGCCGTCTTTTTCAGTTCCCGGACGCGGCCTAGAGAAACAAGATGACGGGGCGAGGCTTTACCCTTCTTCATATTGACCAAGAGGTCCGTGCCTCCTGCTAAAATCGACGTCGGTTCCCCGATTCCGCTCAGAATGGCGGCAGCCTCTTTGAGGGTTTCAGGTTCATGAAATTCAAACTTCGGCAAAAGCATGTTTTTACTCCTTTCCAAACATTCTCTCGCGTTGGTGACCGATATAAACGACGGACCGCCTCGGCTTTCGGCGATCAATTTTGACGGCTTCGTAAAAAGTCCGTCTGCGGGGTTGCGCTTCATCTTTCGTCACTGCAGCGTACTTCTATGTACGCCTCATTCCTCAAGATTCGCGCGCCTTGCATCCGGCGCTTTTTACTATGCCGTCTTGATTGACGACTTTTTAGAAGTTCGTCAATGTTGTCCTAGGAAAACACCCCGTGCTCCTAACTACCGGGGGTTTCCTTAGTGCCCGGTCGTTCGGCAGCCCTTAACGTACACTTCTTTACTGATTTACCGATTTGTTTATACCAGTTTTGATATATCCTTTCAACCTAAAGCGAATTTTCTTGTTCTGTCAACATAAAAGATTCGTGACCGTCATCCCTTGATGCCCGAGGTCAGGAAGCTCTTGATGAAGGTTTTCTGGGTTGCGAGGAAGAAAGCTATGATCGGGGCGCAGACGAATAGGGTGGCGGCCATCAAAAGGGTCCAGTCCGATCCGCTTTCCTGCTGAACGAACATGCCCAGTCCTATCGTCAAAGTCCTAACACGGTCCATGTCGGTAATGATCAAGGGCCAGAAATAGTCGTTCCAGTGAGTGGCGATGCTGATCATAGAGAAGGTAACGATGGTGGGGCGCGAGAGCGGGATCAACACGTGCCAAATGAATCGTAAATGGCCGGCTCCGTCGATCAGTGCGGCGTCTTCCAGAGCGTTCGGCACTTGCTTGAAGGTCTGTCGAAGCATGAATGTCCCAAACCCGCTTGCCACAAAGGGAAGGATAAGCCCGGTTCGGGTGTTAAGCAGACCGAGCTTTTTCGTAATGAGGTAATTAGGGATGATGATGGATTCCAGGGGAAGCATGATCTGAATGACGAAGAGAAGGAAAATAACGTCTTTGCCTGGAAAGTCCAGCCGGGCGAAAGCGTAGGCTGCGGGTATGACAAGCAAGAGCTGGATCAAAAGAATGCCTACACACACGATGATGGTGTTGAGCATGTAAAGCCAGAAAGGCGCACGGTCCATGATTTCCAGGAAGTTGCTCCACATGAACGTATCCGGAATCAGTTTCAAGGTTGGGGTAAACACTTCTCCGGGGCTTTTAAGCGCTGTTGAGAGAAGCCATACAAAAGGCAGAATCACCGCAATCGCGGCAAACTGAAGAATAAAAATTTTAAGGACCGTTTCGTATTTTTTCTCTTCCATAAGACAGAATCCCGGTCAGTCCGCAGTGTAAGTAATGCGTTTGCCGAATAGGCCGAAAATAAGGAGGGTCAAAAAAAGGAGAATCACGACAAGAATTGTCGTAAGGGCGGAGGCAATCCCCCAGTCAAAGAATTTGAATCCGTTCTCATAGATATAGTAGACAATCACGTTGGAACTGTTTCCCGGCCCCCCCTCGGTCATGAGGTGAATTTGGTCGAAGACCCGGAAGGTCAAGATTATGGCGACAATGAGCACAAAAAGAGAAGTCGGTCCGACAAGGGGGAACGTGATGGCCAGGTGCCTCCGCCACCAGCCTGCGCCGTCTATATAGGCTGCCTCATAGAGTTCCCGGTTGACATTTTGAAGCCCTGCGAGATAGATCAGCATGAAAAAGCCCAGGTTCTTCCAAAAGGTCATGATGATGAGAGCCCAGATGGAAGTCTGCGAGCTTCCCAACCATCCAAGCTTCGGGAGACCGAACTTGCTGAGGACAATGTTCAAGACTCCAAGGTTTGGTGAATAGATATATACCCACAGCATGGCTGCCGCCGCCATGGGAATCAATGTGGGATAGAAGAGGCTGTAAATGTAATACACTCTGCCCTTGACTCTCTCATCGATGAGGATGGCGAAAACCAGTGCGAGGAACATGGTCGGGAAAATACTTACAGTGACGAAGAAGAAAGAATTCTTCATGACGAGCCAGAAGACATCATGGTTCCAGAGCTTCAAGAAATTTTCGACCCCGCACCACTTCGGCTGAGGAGACAAAAGGTTCCAACGATTAAAACTGAGCCATGTCGACCACATGATGGGGAGGTAGGTGAAAAGAAGCAGAAAAAACATTCCTGGAACCAGAAACATGTAATTGCGATACTTTTCAGGACTCTCTTTCATGAGCTTTAAGGAATGAGGAGTCCCCCCTCCCCGGGGAAGAATAGGGACTCCCTTAAGCAATGATTTTTTATTTTCCCTTGATGGCGTCTTCGATCATCTTGTGAGCCGCCTGAAGCGCCTGCTCAGGCGTCTTCTTGCCCTCAAGGGCCGCATCCAGGTTTGTGGTCATGGCGTTTCTGATCACCTGATAATTCACAGCCATCATTTTTGGGTAGGCATATTTCAACTGGTCTCTGGCCACCGTCATTTGCGGGAACTGCTTGAGAAACTCCTGCATCTCCGCAAGCTCATAGGATTTTTTGTTGACCGACACATAGCCGGATTCGATGCTCCAGTAGCCGGCGATATCCGGTCGAGTCATGAACTTGATGAACTTCCATGCGGCGTCCTGATTGGCCTTTGGGATGCCTTTAAAGATGTGGAAATCGCCTCCACCGACAGGTGTTCCGTATTGTTTGTTTTTCGGCTGAAAGGCCGCACCCCATTCGAACTTGGCGGTCTTTCTGATCTTTGCCATGCCGCCGGTGGAATAATACATCATGGCTGTAACCCCGCCGATAAAATCATCGGGCGTAATATTCCAGGGGCGCAGGACGGGACATACCTTCATCTCCTGCATGAGTTTTACCCAGAGTTTCAGGGCCTCCAGATTTTCAGGCGAATTGAATGTCACGGTGACGCCGTCTTCTTTGATGAGCTGTGAGCCGTTTTGCCTGGCAAAGGCCTCGAAAATCCAGTCGTTCCATCCACCCGGGATTATGAGTCCATATTGTTTGGTCTGGTTTCCCTCCCTGATGGTCAGGATTTCGGCATACTTCACCAGTTCGGCCCAGGTTTCCGGGGGACGGTCGGGGTCAAGCCCGGCTGCTTTCAGCTTATCCGCAGCGGCCCGAAACATGTCCTTGTTCCAGTATAGAATCGGCGTGCTGCGCTGAAAAGGAATTCCGTATATCTTGCCGTCTCGTCCGTAGGCATTGCCGAGAAATCCTTCATAAAAATCGGCAAGGAACTCCTTTCCTCCCTCTGCCTCAATGTAGGGATCCAGCGGTATCATCGCATTCATCTGAAGCAAAGAGTAAAGTTCCGAGATCTCGACAACAGCCAAATCCGGCGGGTTTCCGCCCAGCAAAGCCGTTTGAACTTTCTGCATGGTCTGATTGTAATTGCCGGCATAGACCGGTTCCACATCGATCCCGGGGTTTTCCTTTTCAAATTGCTCCACCATTCCGTTGATGACTGCAACCAGAGGGCCGGCAACGCCGACCGGGTAGTAGAACTTGATTTGCACCTCGGCCCATGTGGGTGTGGAAAAAAGTAGGGCCGCCACAAGGATGAAGACCAGGGAACAACATGTTTTCCTCATTGAGATTCCTCCTTTCGGAATAAATGGTTTCATGGGAAAGCCTCCTTCTTGTCGCCGGGAGTTTTGCATCACCTCCCTTCGTTTAAAGAGTGTTTAGTGAAGGATTCGGGGCCTCGCTCGCGAATAAATGCATTTTATCCATATCCGCGACGAGTTGAATCTCTCGGCCGAGCGCGGCTCGGGTATGAGAATCCACCTGGGCTACAACAGTTGCCTTTCCAAGAAGAATTTGGAGGATGACAAAGGACCCGACAGGTTCGATGAGTTCAACCTTTGCTTTGATCACGCTATGGGGCTCGTATTCTTTGATGAAATCCACGTCATAAAGGTGCTCGGGCCGTATGCCGAAATAACACTTCTTTCCATGGTGAGGGGCGTAGTGGTCCACTTTGGATGGAGGAACGGGGAGGCGGAAGCCTCCTCCTTCAATCCACAAGGCGCCGTTATTTCGAACTAAGGTCGCTTCCAGGAAGTTCATGGCAGGGCTTCCGATGAATCCGGCCACAAACATATTGTCCGGTCTGTCGTAAACATCAATCGGTTTGCCTGCCTGCATGATCATTCCTTTGTTCATAATGACGATCTTACTTCCCATGGTCATGGCTTCTATTTGATCATGGGTCACGTAAATTATGGTCGTCTGAAGACGGTGATGAAGTTTTAAGACTTCGCCCCGCATCTGCACCCTCAGTTTGGCGTCAAGGTTACTGAGGGGCTCATCAAAGAGAAACACGGCAGGCTTGCGAACAATGGCCCGCCCTACGGCGACCCTTTGCCTTTGTCCGCCGGAAAGCTCCCTTGGTTTCCGGCTCAGGAGATCCGAGATTTCCAAAATCTCAGCAGCTTCCCGAACCCGCCGGTCAATTTCAGGACTCTTAAATCGCCGGAGCTGGAGGCCGAAGGCCATGTTTTTATATACGGTCATATGGGGGTAGAGGGCATAGTTCTGAAACACCATGGCGATGTCGCGATCCTTGGGGTGAACCTGATTGACTACGCGCCCCCCGATCTCGATGGTGCCTTCGGAAACCTTTTCAAGACCTGCCAGCATGCGCAGTGTGGTGGATTTTCCACAACCGGACGGGCCCACGAGAACGACGAAAGTTTTATCTTCAATATGGTAGTTGAAGTCCTTGACGGCAAGGAAATCTCCGAATCTCTTGTTAACATGGTTAAAAATCACGTCTGCCATAATCCGGACTCCAAAAGGCCCATTAGGTTCTGTGGACTTCCAGAAAATGATTTCGACAAGGCCGGAGGAAGGAACCGGGCGGAGCCGTACCGCCGGTACGCCGCACAAAAAATCCCATCCGATAAGGCAATACAAAATCTGCTTATGGAAGACCGTATCCAGCCTGTTTCGTTTATAATTGAGAGGATGTTATGTGTCAAGCTTTAGCCGGTTTCTCTGCTTTGCAGGATATGAACCGATAGCGATGAGGCTTTTTCGTTGTTAAGTTTCGAGACAGAACTTCATGCCCCGGACCGGCAACGATGCAAAAAGTTAAAACGCTGCGAGATCCCCCTTTTTCTTGACGGCACTTGAGATCTGCTCTACCTTCCCGAATTGAAATGGGTTTTGAGGGAGCGATGGGGGAGCTAAAAAGATTGACCAATGCGGTAAGCCGACTTGAGAATGAAGCCCTGTATGTCGATCTTGTCACGACTTCTAACATTCAGCTACGCGTCGGAGCGATGCCGGATGTTTCCAAGGTCATGAGTCAACTTGGAGTTGAGGCGAACTGTGTGGTGGTTGCCGATTGGGAAGCTTCTCAGGCCGGAGACAACCATATCGGGGAGGAGTTCGTGCAGTGGCGCGCCCAGGTTTACGGAGGCCCGTGCAAAGACTATTTCGGCAAAAGGGCAACTCTGAATGTGCTTTACAGAAATCTGGATCGGACATTCTCCTATTTTTTCGACCCCAAGATGACGACCATTGTCAGGAAGAGATGGCTCTGCAAGTGGGTCAAGAGACAGCCGGTCGAAGTCATCGGTAAATTGGGCTCCTTACGGATAGAGTTTAAAAAGAACAACATCCTTGTTTTCGAAGGGAGTCGAAAAATCTATGATCGCCGCGAATACCGCTCACCCGTTGAGCCCGGGATTCTTGTCGAGCAAGCCTTGGCTAAGGTTCGGCGCGACGGCAACAATAGGGACGCCCTCGAGGTCATCGTGGCGGGAAGCGGGAACGGGTTCTTCGGGACCAGTGCCAGTTTCATCGCCCGGTTTGGAAGAAGGGCCTTATGGATCGACCCCTGTGCTCAGCCTGCTCATAGCCTGGCGAGAATCGGTGTGCACTGGGATGATGTGACGGATTTATTTATTAGCCACAACCATGAAGATCATATCTTGGGGTTTTCAGCTTGCCTGAAGAGAAAAATGGACCGCGGGGAGCGGCTGAGGGTAATCACCGCGAAGAGCATCTATGAAGTTCTGCGGAAACAGTATCTACCTTTGTTCCCTGAGATGGATCAATGTGTCGAGTGGATGGAGGTCAAGCCCGGCAAGGCCTTGGATCTGGACGGCATGAACATTATAACGCGATGGAATCACCACTTTCTGCCCTACGGCACACTTGGACTGAAGATCACGGCCGGGGGAGAGACTTGGGGTCTCTCAGGCGATACCAAGTTTGACCATAAAATCAATGCCCTCCTTGGTAGAGAGGAGTTGACCGAGTCATGGTTCAGCGACTGCAAGCTCATCTTTCATGAAGTTGACTTTTTCAACCCCGGGAGCGTTCACACTTACTGGAAGGAGCTCGAGCGCATCAGGGATTCAGTCAAAGGGGAGGTTTTTGCCTACCACACGGCGGCCTTGGAAAACCCGCCCATCCCGATCGCCCAAGACGCGAAGACGTATCGGGTGGCTTAGCGCGTCACGAGTTTCTTCTTTGTATAACCCATGGACTTAAAGCAAATAAGGTGTCAGGGGGCTAGTCGGAAGGTCGCATACCCAGGATGGCGCGAACAACTTGTTCGAACCCCTCTCCTCCATCATGATCCGCAAGAAATGCGGGCAGGTGCTTCATCTGTTCCGAGAAGCTGAGGATGTTTTTCACGCCCGCGGAATAAGGGAAGTAGGCGAACATCGGCTCATCGTTGGGCGAGTCGCCGCAGAATAAAAACCGCTCTCGTACGTGATCAAGATTGAACCCCCACCTTTCCTTCACAAATATCTTGGTCATATCCAGCTTGCCGTAGTCGCCGAACCATCCATTTACATGAATTGATGAAACCTTGCAGGACGCCCCGTGCTTCGTAAAAAGAGCGCAAATTCGCCTCACATCCTCACGCGAAAGGGGAGGAACATCCTCACAGTAATCGATTGCAAGGTCCGTTTCTCTGTAAAGCTGGTCGCTTGCAAAGGCCGTTCCCGGAACAGACCTGAGGATCTCCCTTCCGACGGCTTCCAAGCGGTTGCGCTTTTGCCTCCGTACATCTTCCGTATCCATGAACCTTTTTTTAAGCTTCCGATCCGTCTCATCATACCAGAAATAGAAGGCCCCGTTTTCTCCGACGACGCCGTCTACAGGCCACATTCTTGCGATGTGGTCACACCACCCGGCAGGTCGGCCCGTGATGGGGACGAGTGTCAGGCCTGAATCCCTGGCCAGCCAGAGGGCCTCAAAGGCTTTGCTTCCGATTTTTCCATGTGACGTAAAGGTATCGTCGATGTCGAAAAAGAAGCCCAGAAGGTTTTTGGAGGCATGGAACGGAAGATCCCTTATGGGTCTCAGCATGAAGAACCTCCGGTCATTCTACTTCCCCGGTTACTATCCATTCAGTGGGACTCTCCGCCGATCCTGCCGTGACCTTGGCGCCTATGGGCGGAATTTCAGAAAGACGAAGTGCCTTGATCTCTTTCATGATCTCGAAAACCCTCGCCATCGGGACAGGGTAAGCGGTCTTTACGGGGATCATCATGGTTCCTTCAGGAATTTGGGCGCGCACACTGGTAGTGACAAAGCGCAGGGGCATGACCATTTCCTGAAGGGCGAAACGCTCTCCCCTGGGGCACCGTGCTCCGTTTACCTCGATGCCGTCGGTTTCCAATTCACAACACGTCGGGCAAACAATGCACGTGTATCGTTTGGCCCTGGACTCGTCCAGGGGCTTCGCAATTTTTTTTGTCTTCTTTTTCTGCTTGTCCATCAACTTCCGCTCAGGGATCTGCCCAGCCTTTCGCCGTCCCTTGTGACCCGGTCCACAAGATCGTGAACATAGTCCGCATTGCCTGAAACGTAGTAGCCGTTTCCCGGCTCAATGCCGGCATCGATGAGAAGATCCCTTTCAGGAATGAGACCCACGGAGTAAAGGAGGGTGTCGCAGGAGAGTTCCTTTACCTCGCCTGTGGCATTGTCCCGGTAACGGACGGCCTCCACACGGTTCTTTCCCAGAATTTCCAGGATCTCATGCCTGAGATAGAGAGGTATGCCGAAATCATCCAGGCATTGTATCTTGTTTCGCACCAGTCCCGAGAGGTGATCCAGGATTTCCATAACCGCGAGGACCCGGGCGCCTTCAAGAGTCATTCGCCTCGCCATAATGAGCCCGATGTCGCCGGAACCGATGATAACCGCATTTTTCCCGGGCAGGAGCCCATGGATGTTGACCATTTCCTGAGCCAGTCCGGCCGTAAAGATCCCTGCAGGCCTGGTTCCCGGTGTGGTGAGCATCTCCCTGGTTCTCTCGCGGCAGCCTGTGGCCAGCACCACATGATCCGCCGGAATCACGAACTCCCCTTCCGGGCACACAAAGGCCACTTGCTTTTGCGGGGTGAGCTTGTGGACAAAACTGCCGGTGATCACTTCCGTGCATGTCTCTTCCAGGTTTTTTTTATAGCGAAAAGCGTACTCTGTGCCGGTGAGTTCCTCTTTAAAGTAGCTCAGCCCGAACCCCAAGTGGATGCACTGGTTGAGGATCCCGCCTAGTCTCGGGTGTCGTTCAAGGAGGAGGATCCGCTTCAACCCCGCCTCTGCTGCGCCCACGGCTACGGACATTCCCGACGGCCCGCCTCCGATGATGATGAGATTATAGTGATCGTGTGTTGTCATACCTTGATCAACTCCGATCCCTTGCCCCTTTTTGTGATCTGTTCGTATGGGATGTCGAGTTCTTGGGACAAAAGGTTCATGATTTTCATGGTGCAAAACGATCCATGACAGCGTCCCATCTGGCTTCGGGTTCGAAACTTGACTCCATCCATGGTTCGCGCGCCTCGCCGTATGGCGTCTTTGATTTCCGCCCCGGTCACCATTTCACATCTGCAGACCACTTCTCCGAAATCCCGATTTTTCCGGATAAGACTATTTCTCTGGGCCCCGTCGAGCAGGCGGAAACGGGGGATGGATGTTCTTCGCGGTGCGTAGCTGTTCTTGAGAGAAAGATCCTTCTTTTCACGAATCATGGCCACAACATGTTCCGCAATGGCGGGAGCGGCGGTGATGCCGGGCGACTGTATCCCGACAAGATTGATCAAACCCTGCCTGTCCTCCCGAATGTGAAAATCGCCTTCGACGGTGGTCGGCCGGAGTCCGGCGAAGGAGGCAATGATCATGTCTTCTTGGAAGGAAGGGATGAGTCTCCGGATGCTTTCGATTACCGCTTGCTTCCCCCGGCCGCTCGTGGATACGTCTTCAGGATCAAAGATCTCCTCGGCTGTGGGTCCGATCATTGTGTTGCCGTCCACAGTAGGAATGACCAGCACACCCTTGGTCTCCTTCCGGGGCAATGGAAAGATAACCCGCCCGGTGAGCCGGTGGGCGTGTTTGTCGAGAAGATACTCTTCCCCTTTCCAAGGGTGGATCCGAGGTACAGCCACACCCGCCATGGCGGCGATTCGGTCGGCATACAATCCTGCCGCGTTGATGACATATCCGGCCCTATGGACTTCTCCGGGCGTGGTCACTTCCCAGTGGGCCCCTTTTTTTTCGAGTGAGCCGACTTCCGCCTCACACTCTATTTTTACTCCGTTGGCCGCGGCGGTTTCCCCCAGAGCATAAACGGTCTCGTAAGGGTTGATCACGGCAGCGGTCGGACCAAGAAGGGCGCAAATGATCTCCTCGGACAGGTTCGGCTCATTTTCATCCAGCCACTTCCTGTCAACGATTTTAAGGCCCGGGATTTTCAGCTTCTCCCCGGTTTGTCTTATGATGTCGAGGCCTGATTCTTCGCCGGGAAAGGCGACTACCAGTTCTCCGACAGGTAGAAAAGGAAAATCGAGTGCTTCCGCAAGCTCCCGATAAAGCTCATTACCGCGCACGGCCATCCGCGTTTTCAAGGCGCCCGGATCGCTTTGAAAACCCGTGTGCACAATGCCGCTGTTCGCTTTGGAAACCCCGAAACACAGATCGGTCTCTTTTTCGATCAGGCCGACGCTGACTTTATATTTGCAGAGTTCATGGGCGATGCAGGAACCGATGATACCCCCGCCGATAATGAGAATTTCCACGTTCAATGCCGCATTCTCTCCGAAAGTAAAGGCCTCGACAGATTGCGTACCAAATCCGGCCGTGTCGAATTGATCCGGCCTTTCTCTCTTTTTTTGATTTAAGAATTCTAACATGCTGAATTCTTGAAATTCAAGGTCGATTTCCTCGCTTGCAGAGGGTCTTTATCAAAACTGAAAAACGAAAAGGCCACAGCTCGGTCTCCGGCTTTCAGCAACAGGTGAGGCGGGAGGAAATGGTTTGAACACAGTCTCGGTTGTAAGATTTTGGGAAGTGTGGTTTATAATTGGTTCAAGTGAAGGAGGATCCAATGGTGCGGTTCAAGATCGCCACGTTTAATGCCAACTCTTTGCGCGTCCGTTTGCCGATCGTCAAGGAATGGCTCGCCAAGGAGCAACCGGACGCTTTGTGCCTTCAGGAAATCAAGGTTCAGGACAAGGATTTTCCTACCGAGGACTTTGAGGCCATGGGGTACCACGCATTATTCAGAGGACAAAAATCCTACAACGGGGTGGCTATCATCACGCGGCGGCCGGCTGAATCCGGCCGGTTTTCCCTCTACGGTGGGCCCCTGGAAGAAGCCCGTTTTATAAGCGCCGAGATCGATGCCGTCTCTCTAATCAATGTCTATGTGCCTCAGGGGGTTGCGCCGGGAACGGAAAAATTCGCCTACAAACTCGAGTGGCTCCAAGAGCTTTTTTCGTACATTGAAAAGAACTACAAAACGAGCCTTCCTCTTCTGATAACCGGGGATTTTAACGTCGCCTTTGAACCAATTGATGTCTACGATCCTGAGGGACTCAGGGGCGGGGTAGGGTTTCATCCCGATGAGCAGGCCCTCATGCAGAGGTTTTTTGACTGGGGTCTCATTGACGTTTTTAGAAAGCACGAACCGGGAGGGGGTTTTTACACCTTCTGGGACTATCGGATTCCAAATGCTTTTAGGCGCAAAATGGGCTGGCGTATCGACTACATCCTGGCCTCACCTTCCCTTGCAGCAAAATCACGGCGAGCATGGATCGATGTCGAACCGAGAAAGGTTGAAAAACCTTCGGATCACACCTTTCTGGCAGCCGAGTTTGAGCTTTGAATAACCGTTAGAGTGTGGGAGGGGCAGAGATTGAATATGGGGCATCGGGTGTGATCCGGGTTTCTCGCCTTGCAGATCGCCCGGCCGTGATAGATGAGGATATCGGAGAAGCGACGCCATTGTTCCGGGGGAAGAAGTTGTTGGAGATCCAATTCAATCTTGTCCGGCTGGTCTTGGTTTGTAAGGCCCAACCTGAGGGCAAGACGCTTCACATGCGTGTCCACCACCACGCCCGGGACGTTGAAAACAGCCCCTAAAACGCAATTCGCCGTCTTTCTTCCGACGCCTGGAAGTTTGAGCAACTCCTCCATTGTCGCAGGAACCACGCCGCCGTAAAGGTCCAGGAGCGCCCGACAGCACCCTTTCAGGGACTTGGCTTTGTTCTTGTAAAAGCCGGTGGGCCGGATGTCCATTTCCAGTTCCGAGATGGGAGCTTGCACATAGTCTTCAGCCTTGCGGTATTTCTTGAAAAGGGACTTCGTGACCTCATTCACCTGACGATCCGTACACTGGGCCGATAGAATAGTAGCGATAAGGAGCTCGATCGGAGTGCGGTAGTCGAGGGCTGTTTTTTCATAGGTGTAGAGCGGATCGAGGATTTCAAAAATATGTTTAACCCTATCTTTTTTTTTCTTGAGACTTTCCATGGCTGCAGACGCTCTGTTTACATTCCTCATGGGGGAGAATCATTTTGGGGAGGAATATAGAACAGCGGAAAGCAGGGGTCAAGGCCCTGATACATAGCCCTGGAAATCATCCGCCCTTTGAAAGGTTTTTGCTCTTTGTATTTCCTGTGTTTTCATGGTAATAGTCCGGCAGGCTTTTACGGTTGCCTCGAAGGGGCGTTTCGTGACGAGGGAGGAAATAATACATGGTTCAAGTTCGGATTGAGGAATTCATTTTCAGAGAATTCCCGAGTTTTCGCCGAGGGCTTGTCGTTGCAACCGGCCTGGAGAATCGAGGAAGGTTTCCCGAGCTGGAAGATAAGTTTAATGATGAAGAGCTACATGGGGCGGTTAAGGCGGTTGACTTGAAAAATGATTTTCGTGTTGTGGCTTGGAGCGATGCCCATCGCCGATTCGGTTCGAACCCCAACAAATTCCCGCCGGCCCATGCCGCTTTGGTCAAAAGAGTCCAGAAGGGAGGGGTCAATCTTCCCTTCATAAATAAAGTTGTGGCTGTCATGAACTACAACGCCATGATCGACTGTATTCCGGTGGGCGGGGATGATTTAGAACGGGCCGGAAAACTCTTGTCCCTGCGAAGGGCTAAGGGCGACGAAATTTTTGTTCCCCTTGGATATCCCGATCTCCGGGAAAAGCCGGATCCCGGCGAGGTGATTTACGTCGCGGAGGATTCAGGCGAAATCATGTGCCGTCGTTGGAATTGGCGGAACGGGCATGTAACAAGGATCACGGAAGAAACCGGGATCATGCTGATGAATATCGACGGCCTGGGGGAGGGGAGCGAAGAGAGGGCCGTCGCAACAAGGGACAGGGTCGCTTTAATGCTGGAAAGATATTGTTCCGCGCGAACAACGGTCGCGCTTTTAACCCCGTCCCAACCTTCCTGGTCTTTTGAGGTTTGATCCCAAAGGATCGGTTTCTTGCTATGTTTCCTATAAATCTCAAGGGGTACTCCTTTATGAAGGTCATTATTGGAAGCGATCACGCAGGGTTTGCTCTAAAAGAGGCTTGTAAAGCATACATGGACGGAAAAGGAATTTATCCGGTAAAGGACATTGGAGTTTTCAGCCGTGAAAGCTTTGATTATCCTAAGATCGCCCATCAGGCGGCGCAGGCCGTGTCAAGGGGAGAATACGGCCGTGGTGTTTTGATCTGCGGCTCGGGAATAGGTATGTCCATGGTGGCCAATCGATACCGTGGAGTGAGGGCGGCCCTCTGTCATAACATATACTCCGCCCGCCTGAGTCGCCTTCACAATGACGCCAATATCCTTACCATGGGCGAGAGGGTTTTGGGTGAAGGCTTCGCGCTGGAAATCCTGGAGGTTTTTCTGACCACGGAATTTGAAGGGGGCAGGCATAAAGCGAGAATCGAGCAGTTCGACGAGCATGAGGGCCTGTCGAGAGGTTGAATTAGCAGAAACCGTGATGATCATAGAGCGACCTTGCGGGAGAGTTTTTAAAATGAGAAGCAGGAGACGACAGGTTTGACCAGACCATCCTGGCCTGAATATTTCATGGCCATCACCAGGCTGGTAGCCAGAAGATCCACATGCCTCAGACGGAATGTGGGGGCTATCCTAGTGAAAGACAAAAGGATCTTGGCGACAGGCTATAATGGGGCGCCGGCCGGACTCAAACACTGTGAGGAGGTGGGTTGTTTACGAGAGAACTCCTCCATTCCTTCCGGGGTGCGACATGAACTCTGCAGAGGCCTCCACGCAGAACAGAATGTTATCATACAGGCGGCCTACCATGGCATTTCTATCAAAGGTTCTACCCTTTACTGCACCAATAAACCCTGCGTAATTTGTTCCAAGATGCTCATCAACGCAGGGATTGTGGCGATCTATTACGAAGAGGGCTATGATGACCCCCTTTCGGATCAGATGTTGCTGGAAGCCGGACTTAAAGTTGAAAGGTTGAGCCTATGAGGTGTCCTTACTGCTCCAAGTTGGATAACAAGGTCATTGACTCACGCTTGAGCAAAGACGGCAGAACAATTCGCCGGCGCCGGGAGTGCATCGAATGCGGTCGACGCTTTACGACCTATGAGAAACTTGAGGATGTTCTCCCCATGGTCATTAAGAAGGACGGCAGGAGGGAGGCTTTCAATAGAGAGAAAATTACCGAAGGGATCAAGAAGGCATGTCAGAAAAGACCGGTCAGCATGGCTCAGATTGAAGAGTTTGTAGATGCCTTGGAGATTCATTTCCAGGAGCTGGGAAAAAAGGAAATCGGCAGCGAAGAAGTGGGGGAGCGGGTAATCAACCGCCTCAAGGAGTGGGACGGGGTGGCGTATGTGAGGTTCGCCTCCGTCTACCGGCAGTTCAAAGACATCAATGAGTTCATGAGTGAACTTGAGGCCATTCTCAAGGCGAGGAAAGCTTCGACGCCTTGAAAGCAGCCTCCATCGGATTTCATGATCACGGGGATCATGGTGCAATGAATCAGGGGGATGAGAAATTCATGAGGCAGGCCCTTCATCTTGCAAGAAGAGGCTTGGGCCGCACGTCTCCAAACCCTGCAGTCGGTGCGGTAATCGTCCGAAGGGGCAGGGTGATTGCACAAGGGTATCACCGCAGGGCGGGATCTCCCCATGCCGAGGTCAACGCTCTAGCCTGTATGAAGGAGTTTGCCGAGCCCGAGGATACCCTATACGTGACCCTGGAACCATGCAATCACAAGGGGAGGACGCCTCCCTGCACCGCAGCGATTCTTGCAAAGGGTATCAAACGTGTGGTGGTTGGGATGCGGGACCCCAACCCTAACGTCAAAGGAGGAGGTTGTGATTTCCTGGCGGAAAAAGGTGTGGAGGTCAGAACGGGCATTCTCGAAGCAGAATGTCGTCGGCTTAATGAAGCTTATGTCAAGTTCGTGACAATGGGCCGACCTTTTGTGGTTGCCAAGGCGGCCCTGACCCTGGACGGCTGGACGGCCACATCAACCGGGAATTCCAGATGGATCACCGGGACCGCATCGAGGAGATTCGTCCACAAATTAAGAGACCGGGCCGACGCGGTCATGGTCGGCATCGGGACCGTCCTGGCCGACGATCCTTTGCTCAATACCCGGCTGAATGGTAGGAAAGGGAAGGACCCGATCCGGATCATTTTGGATACCAACCTTCGGATGCCTTACAAGGCCGGAGTTTTGAGCTGTTCCGATTCCTCCATGACCTGGATCGCCGTCGGGGATGATGTTCCTAAGACGAAGCTTGAACATTACTCCGTGGAGAAGGTTTTATTTCTTCCCTGTCCCAAGAAAGAGGGTAGAGTTGATCTTGAGGCTTTGATGAATCTTTTGGGAAAGCGATCAATCACGTCGGTCCTTCTGGAGGGCGGTTCAACGGTGATGGGCGCAATGATCCGCGAGCGGTTGATTGATAAGTTTCATATTTTTAAAGCACCTAAATTGCTCGGAGGAGGAGACGGAGTGCCCATGGCCGGAGGATCAGGCGTCAGGAGCATGGAGGAGAGTATCGGCTTGAGGGATTTGGAGATTCGAAGGTTTGACGAGGACGTTCTTTTTACGGGGTATCCGGAATACGGTACAGGTCACACGGAACACGATTGACAGGGCAAGGAATTACCCTGAAGCGTGCGCCGCGCGCCTCGCACTCGCGGGTTGGAAACGCGCAAGAATGTTCTGAAACATGACGGCGGGCTTCTAATCCATTCGTTGCAGGGTTATATTATGTTTACAGGCTTGGTTGAAGGCGTTGGCACGATTGAAGGGCTGACCCGCATGGGCGAAGACATTCGTTTGACCATTTCCCCCCACTTTGATATGGCTGACACCAAGGTCGGCGACAGTGTTTCAGTTGATGGAGTGTGCCTTACCGTCACGGGTTTCAAACCGGGGGGCTTTTTTGCCGATGTTTCTCAAGAGACCCTCACAAGGAGCACCATGCGCCGCGTGAAGCGGGGAGATAAAGTAAATCTGGAAAGGGCGCTCCGGATGATTGATCGCCTCGGCGGGCATTTGGTGCTCGGCCATGTGGACGGCATGGGTCGGATTTTAAGAAAGGAACAGAGACAGCGTTCTTGGCTCTTTCGCATCGGCGTGGATGCCGGTCTTTCAAGGTACATTGTCGAAAAGGGCTCCATTGCAGTGGACGGTGTCAGCCTGACCGTAAATAAGTGGGATCAAAACGGGTTCGAAGTCAACATCGTTCCCCAAACAGGTCTTGAAACCACGATCCTCAAGAAGGGCGTCGGGGACTTTGTCAATATAGAGACGGATCTCATAGGGAAGTATGTTGAAAGGTTTCTTACGGGGCTCAAACCCACCGAAGAAAAGAAAGGCCTTTCCGTCATTGATAAGGACATGCTCGCGGAATATGGATTTGGTGATTAGAAAATGGCTGTAGTGACGATACAAGAAGCCCTGGAAGATTTGCGAGAGGGTAAAATAATCATTCTCGTAGATGATGAAAGCAGGGAGAACGAGGGAGATCTTACCATGGCGGCGGAAAAGATCACCCCTCAGGCCATCAATTTTATGGCCAAATACGGGCGAGGTCTTATCTGTCTTGCCCTCGCTCCCACCATTGTTGACAGGCTGAAGCTGCCTCTCATGGTTTATGACAACCGATCGCCTTTCAAGACGGCTTTTACCGTGTCCATCGAGGCCAAGGAGGGGGTGACAACGGGTATTTCGGCGGCCGACAGAGCGCACACGATTTTGACGGCTGTGGCGGACCATGCGAAGCCCGAAGATCTGATCCAGCCGGGTCATGTCTTCCCTCTGCGGGCCAGACGGGGCGGAGTGCTTTTCAGAACCGGACAGACGGAAGGTTCTGTGGACTTGGCCAAACTGGCAGGCCTCAAGCATGCTGCCGTTATTTGCGAGATCATGAATGACGACGGCACTATGGCCAGGATGCCTGATCTTGAAGCCTTTGCGGCCCATCATAATCTCAAGATATGCACCGTGGCTGATATCATTGCCCATCGGATGAGGACGGAATCCTTTGTTCACAAGGTGGCCGAGACTATTCTGCCGACTCCTTATGGAGAGTTTCGAGCCGTTGCATTCGTAAACGACATTGATTCCTACGAACATTTGGCCGTTGTAAAAGGCGAAATCGATCCTGAGAAAGAAACCCTCGTGAGAGTGCACTCTCAGTGTTTGACGGGAGATGTCTTCGGTTCCCTCAGATGCGACTGCGGCGCCCAGTTGGAAAAGGCGATGCAGATGGTTAGTGATGAAGGTCTCGGTGTGATCCTGTATCTGCAGCAGGAGGGACGGGGCATCGGACTTGCAAACAAGATCCGGGCCTACGCACTCCAAGACAAGGGTCGGGACACGGTGGAAGCGAACCTGGATCTTGGATTTGAAGCGGATCTCAGAAATTACGGCGTGGGCGCCCAAATCCTGGCGGCCCTTGGCGTTAAGAAGATGAGGCTTATGACGAATAATCCGCGGAAAATGGTCGGCCTTGAGGGTTACGGGCTGGAGGTGGTGGAAAGGGTTCCCTTGGAAACCGAACCGAAGCCGGAGAACATGAGATACCTTGTTACAAAGTGCCAGAAGCTTGGCCACCTGTTGACGATCAAGAAATAGACATTGATGAAAAAAAAGGGAGGCTGTCATGCCAAGGATGATGGAAGGCAAAATATCAGCGGAAGGATTTCAGTTTGCACTCATAGTGAGCAGGTTTAACGATTTCATCAGCTCCAGGCTTATCGAAGGTGCAATGGATGCCTTGAAACGTCACGGTGCAAAGGATGACCAATTGACCGTTGTTAAAGTGCCGGGAGCTTTTGAGATCCCTCCTACGGCGAGAAAGCTCGCTGATAGCGGGAATTACGATGCCGTCATTTGTCTTGGCGCCGTGATTCGAGGCTCCACCCCCCATTTCGATTACGTAGCGGCTGAGGTATCTAAAGGCATCGCCATGGTGGGTCTTGAAAGCAAAATCCCGGTGACCTTCGGGGTCCTGACAACCGACAACCTGGAGCAGGCTATAGAAAGGGCGGGATCAAAGGCCGGAAATAAGGGCTGGGATGCGGCCATGGCGGCCATGGAGATGGCAAATCTTTTCATGGAATTCCCACAAGACCAGCACCCATCGGATCATGGGAAAAAGGCATAGAGCGAGAGAACTTGCGGTCCAGGTTCTTTTTCATTTGGAGTACAATCCGGGTGATCCGGGGGAGAGCTTTGACCTCCTATGCTCCTGCTTTTCGCCTCCCGAAGAAATCAGGGTCTTTTCCAAGGATCTGGTCCTTGGAGTCTGTGAGAATAAGCGGAATCTGGACGAATTAATTCGCAGAGCTTCAAAACACTGGCGGATAGAGCGGATGTCGCGAGTGGACAGGAATATTCTGAGGGTCGCAGTGTTTGAGGTTTTATACATGGGCGATATTCCCCCAAAGGTCTCAATTGATGAAGCGGTTATATTGGGTAAAAAATATGGAACTGATGAGTCCGGGGCTTTTGTCAACGGCATCCTGGATCACATTTACAATGAGCTGCACTTAAAAGTAGATGTCCCGGGCTCGGAGCATTGATCCGCAAGGTTTTTATTAGAGAGCATTCAAAACCCGGGACAAAGGGAGAGAACGTGATTCAAACGATGAACTACAATCCGGAGGAAATTGAGAAAAAGTGGCAGACATATTGGGAAAAAGAATCTCTTTTTAAGGTCGCCGAGGATAGGGGGAGAGAAAAATACTACCTTCTTGAGATGTTTCCTTACCCTTCCGGCAAGATTCATATGGGCCATGTGAGGAATTACACCATCGGCGATGTCGTGGCCAGATACAAGAGGATGAAAGGGCTGAACGTCCTTCACCCCATGGGATGGGATGCTTTCGGTCTGCCTGCGGAAAACGCGGCCATAGAAAACAACACCCATCCTGCGGCGTGGACATATGCCAATATCGCCAACATGAAAGCCCAGTTGAAGCGGATGGGCTTCAGCTATGACTGGGATCGGGAAGTAACGACCTGTGACCCGGCATACTATCACTGGGAGCAACTTGTCTTTGTCAAGATGCTTGAAAAGGGCTTGGCTTACAAAAAGAGGACCTTTGTGAACTGGTGTGAGGCCTGCGGGACCGTGCTTGCAAAAGAGCAGGTGGAAAACGGTTGCTGCTGGAGGCATACCGATCAGGAGGTCGTCCTCAAAGAAATGGATAGCTGGTTTTTCAAGATCACGGATTATGCAGAGGAGATCCTTGCTTTTTCCGACGAACTGCCCGGATGGCCGGAACGTGTCCTCACCATGCAGAAAAACTGGATTGGGAAGAGCTACGGTGCGATCATTCGTTTTCCCGTGGTCGGAGGAAACAACATGATCGAGGTTTACACCACAAGACAGGATACTGTTTTTGGCGCCACCTTCCTCTGTTTTGCCCCGGAGCACCCGATGCTGAGAGCGCTGATTAAGGGGCGGCCCCAGGAGCGGGAGGTTCTCGCCTTTATCGAAAAAACCCTTAAAGTGGATAGCTACGTCCGGACCGCTGATTTGACGGTAAAGGAGGGTGTTTTCACCGGCAGGTACTGTCTGAATCCGGTGACGGATGAACAGATTCCCATATTTGTGGCCAACTTCGTTCTTTTTGATTACGGCACAGGGGCGATTATGGCGGTGCCGACTCATGATCAGAGGGATTTTGAGTTCGCAACCAAGTACAAACTTCCCCTGCGGGTGGTCATCCGGCCGCCGGGAGGAAACCTCAGTGAAGAGACGATGACGGAAGCCTATGAGGGGGAAGGCTTGCTGGTCAACTCGGGGCCTTTTAACGGCAAGAAAAATCTTGCGGCCCTCGATCTTATCGCCTCTTATCTGGAATCCAGGGGGCTCGGGCACAAAACGGTCAATTTCAGGCTCAGAGATTGGAACATCTCGAGACAGAGATACTGGGGTGCGCCTATCCCTGTCATTTACTGCGACTCTTGCGGAACCGTACCTGTGCCTGAAAAAGACTTACCCGTGGTGCTTCCGCTGGATCTTGCGATGCGACCGAACGGCGCATCTCCTCTTCCCCTTGAGCCGTCTTTTTACAAGACCACCTGCCCGAAATGCGGGCGAAGCGCGAGAAGAGAAACGGACACCATGGATACATTTGTTGAATCCTCCTGGTATTTTGAGCGATACGCATGCCCGCACTATGACGAGGGTCCCATTGAGCATGAAAAGGTCGACTACTGGCTGCCTGTGGATCAATATATCGGCGGCATTGAACACGCGATCCTCCACCTTCTTTATTCCAGGTTTTTTACCCGTGTACTTCGTGATTTTGGTGAAGTGAGTTACAGTGAGCCCTTCACCAATCTCCTTACTCAGGGCATGGTGTGCAAGGAGACCCAGGAGTGTCCCAGGCACCGATACCTGTATCCGAAAGACGTAAAAGACGGTCGATGTGTTCTTTGCGATTCTCCGGTTACGGTCGGGCCGACCGTGAAAATGTCAAAATCCAAAAAAAACGTGGTGGATCCTGAAGAACTGATCGGCCGTTACGGTGCAGACACCCTGAGAATGTTTTGCCTCTTCGCTTCGCCTCCTGAAAAAGACCTGGAGTGGAGTGATCAAGGCGTGGAAGGGTCTTTCCGTTTCCTTTCTCGCGTCTGGAGGCTGGTCGAGGAGAACGTCGAGGATCTTGAAAAGGTGAGCCCCTGCAGCGGCGAGGAGGACCTCTCAGGAAATCTCAGGGATCTTCACCGCAAGACCCATCAGACCATCAAGAAGGTGAGCGGCGACATTGAGGACCGTTTTCATTTCAACACAGCCATCAGCGCGGTCATGGAACTGGTGAACGAGGTGAACCGCATGCTTGCCTCCGACACGCCGAAGGATTCCTTGTTCTGGTCGGTTGTCAAGGAAGCCGTGGAAACGACGATTGTGTTACTCTCCCCGGTTGTTCCCCATATCACGGAAGAGCTGTGGGAAAGGTTGGGCCATAAGGAAAGCCTTCTCCTTGCGCCGTGGCCGGCCTTTCGGGTTGAGGCCCTGGCTGTGGAGAAACGACTTGTGGTCATCCAGGTCAACGGTAAGGTGAGGGACAGGATTGAAGTGCCCGCATCTTATAGTGAAAAAGAGATCGAGGCCCAAGCGCTCGGGAGTGAAAGGGTTAAGTTTTTTCTGGCAGGAAAGCCTTTGAAGCGTGTCATAGTGATAGGGCAAAAGCTTGTCAACATTGTCGTGTGAATTTCTCGGATGAAGAAAACTGTTTTAAGTTTGCCCGTGTTTGTGCTTGTCATGGCGGCGGCAGGGTGCGGGTATCAGTTTCGCGCTTCGGGGGAACCTTTAGGCATCAGCATCGAGAGTCTGGCAATTCCTCTGTTCAGCAGCACCTCCTCCGAGATCGGATTCGAAGCGGATTTTACCAGGGTGATCCGGGATGAATTTATCAGCCATGCTAGAGTGCCTCTCGTGCCGGAACAGAGGGCTGAAAAAGTGATCATAGGAAGAATCTATGACGTGAGGACCGATCCCTTAACGTATGAATCAAGAGAGGTCACGGTAAGCGGACAGGTGAGGACCTATGATGTGACGAGAAGCAGGAATTTGAGACTGACCCTTGACGCCCGGTTGGTCGATCGCAGAGAGGGAAGGGTAATCTGGCGGGACCGGAGTATGATGGACTCGACCGGTTTCGTCGTAGACCCTGATCCCATGGTCACCCGGCACAACCAAAAAGAGGCGCTTGAAAGGATTGCCCGGCGGCTGGCCAAGAAAATCTACCAGATGACCATGGAAAGATTTTGATGCCTGATGATCTATCCCCGGAAGATGTGTTGAAGGCCCTGGAAAACAGACGATTGGCCCCTGCCTACCTTTTCTATGGTCCCGGGGAGTTCCGGCTGGAAAAGATTCTTGACCGCTTCAAGGCTTTCCTGATTCCCGAGGGGGTGAGGGATTTCAACCTTGAGATTTTTTACGGCGGAGAGATCGGACCTGAGGAGATCTTGCAGCACGCCCGATCCTTTCCCTTTATGGCGGACCATCGCTTGATCATCATTCGTAGAACCGAAGCCTTCAGTCCTGAAGACCTCGGGAAATTTTTGCCCTATTTTGAAAAGCCTGCTGCTTCCACATGTCTGATTTTTGTCACCTCCAGAACGGATTTCAAGAAGCTTTTTTACAAATTCCTCCGGTCTTCCGGGTGGGCGGTCGGCTTTAACGAACTGAAAGCTCAACAGCTTGTCTCATGGGTCATAAAAACCGCCTCTGAGATGGGCTTTCGTATCGAACCATCCGCAGCGGCTTATCTGACGGAGATCATGGGGAACAGGGGGGGAGATCTTTACAGCGAGCTTGAGAAGCTTTCTCTGAGGTTCGGCCGGGAGGTTAGGTTGGAACAGGTAAAGGAGTCTGTGAAACACAGCCGCATTTACACGGTCTTCGAGTTGACGGACCGGGTTTCTTCCAGGGACCGCAAGGCCTCCCTGGTCGTGCTGAATCGATTTTTGGAGGAAGATGACAAGAGGGACGGCCCCCTTAGGTTAATCGGCATGCTCAACAGGCAGGTGCGGATGCTCTGGCAGGCGAAATTCCTTGTCGAAAAAGGGGGTGAAGTCATGGATGTGATGAAAAAGCTGAGCACCTCCCGTTTCGGCGCAATGGAGGTGTTGAAGCATGCCAAGCTATGGAAAACCCACGAACTCGCACATGCTTTTGAGCTTCTTTATGAGGCGGATGGACGGATCAAGTCCGGTTCGCGGCCTAAACCTATCCTTGAAAATCTGGTGCTAACCCTCTGCGCCCAGGACTATGAGTGAGAAAAAAGCAGGAAACAGAGCCCTGAGATACGTCTTTGCTTCCTAACTTTCTACTGGCTGCTTCCCAAGGCTTGCGCGATCAAGAGGCTTTTGCTGCAAATGCCCGATTCACCGCCCGGGCAAGACGAGAGATTTTCCGTGAGGCTTTTTTCTTGTGGATCACGCCTTTTGAAGCTGTCTTATTGAGGGTGGAAGCGGCCTTCTTGAAAGCTTCTTTTGCTTGTTCCATATTGCCGCCGCTCAAGGTGCTTCGGAGTTCCTTTACGGCGCTTTTGGCCTTTGACTTTTGAATTGTATTTCTAAGCCTAGCGGCTTCACTTTGTCTTGCTCGTTTGAGAGCTGATTTATGGTTCGCCAAGTTTTTTCTCCTGTTTATAAAGTTCGGTCGCTCAAAAACAATAATAATTTCCTGTTTTTTACTCTTTGTCAAGGAAAATAGCGAGTTGGAGCTCCAAAAGCACACAGTATCTGAAAAAGAAAAGCTCAACCAGGCTGCCGGAACAGTCGGGTTCTACACCTTCCTAAGCCGCATTCTCGGTTTGGTGCGGGATGTGGTTGTGGCCAGGTTCTTCGGCGCCGGCCTGGCGGCGGATGCTTTTTTCGTCGCCTTTCGAATTCCGAACCTCTTGCGGCGCTTCTTCGCCGAGGGTTCCCTGACGATTGCTTTTATTCCCGTGTTCACGGAGTACCTGACGCAGAAATCCCGACAAGATGCCATTCAAATGGCCAGAGCCGCTCTAGCACTGCTTACCCTGATTCTTGCTCTCGTCACCATTTCCGGCGTCCTTCTGTCGCCATGGATTGTGAGAATTCAGGCTTTCGGATTCGGCGGCTCCGGGATTAAATACGAGTTGACCGTCCTGCTCACGCGAATCACCTTTCCCTATATTTTCCTTGTGAGCCTGGTTGCCTTTTTTATGGGCATCCTCAACTCTCTCAGACATTTTGCAGCCCCTGCCGCAGCCCCCATTTTTCTCAATCTGGGCATTATCGGCGCCACCTATTGGCTTTCTCCTCTCTTTGAAGAGCCTGTTGTGGGAGTTGCAATAGGTGTGATCATCGGCGGGTTGCTTCAAGTCGCCCTCCAAATACCGTGGCTTGTCAAAAAAGGCGTCTCCTTGGTTCCTTACTGGATGCCGGGCCATCCTGCTGTGAAAAGGATAGGGCTGCTCATGCTGCCTGCAATCTTCGGGTCGGCCATCTATCAATTGAATCAATTCATCGGGACCCTGCTTGCCTCTTTTCTTGAAGAGGGAAGTATTTCCTGGCTCTACTATGCGGATCGCATCGTAGAGTTCCCACTGGGTGTATTTGCTATTGCCGTAAGTACTGCGGCGCTGCCTTCCCTTGCGAAGCAAGCGGCCGCAGGAGACCTCGCGGACTTCCGCGACACCCTGAGCCACAGCCTCAGGTTTGTCTTTTTCATCACTTTTCCATGCATGGCGGGGATGATCATCTTGCGCGATCCCATTATCAGGCTTTTTTTCCAACGAGGCGCTTTCGACGCCCTGTCTTCGGAAATGACCGCTATAGCCCTGTTGTTTTATTCCTTGGGGCTCTGGGCTTTTAGTGCCAATCGGGTCATCGTCTCCGCTTTCTATGCGCTCCAGGATACAAAAACGCCGGTCAAGGTTGCGGCCTTCGCGATGGCGGCCAACGGGGCTTTCAGTCTCCTTCTGATGGGACCCTTGAAACACGGAGGACTGGCTCTCGCTCTTTCCCTTGCTTCAACGCTCCAATTTTTCCTGCTTCTTCTGATTCTCAGCAAGAGAGGAAGCATCCTCGAGCTGAAGCCGGTTCTTCAAACCGTTTTGAAAAGTCTGACGGCTTCCCTTGTCATGGGTTTAAGCGTTTCCTATCTTAACAAGCACTGGTTGATGAACGAGGGGACGGTTTCGTTCCTGAAAGCGGCCGCCGGTCTTGCCTTAACCATCGTAATCGGGAGTGCGATCTACTTTACGGCGGCGGCCTTTTTGCGATGTTCCGAACTTGTTTTCGTGACGGCGCTGTTGCGGCGCGCCATGCAAAGGTTTAAAAGAAAAAAGGCCGGACCATGACGGGTTTTACGAAGCCGTCAGCCTTGAATTTCAAAAAGCCGTGATGGTACAATGGGCGTGAGGCTCAAAAGAATCTTCGGAAAGCCGGACCTTCTAAAACACTTCCATGATGAAGCGCGAAGCCGTCCCTGTTTACGTTTCCATTGATCTGGGCAGCCACACCGTGAGGATGTTGATAGCCCAATGGATCGAGGAGAAGTCGATTCTCAGAGCGCTTTTGAGAAGAAGATCCTATGTTAGGCTTGCCCGGGATTTTGAGGCCGCAAAACCCCATACCATCAAGGGACCTGCCGTGGATCGTGCAATCCGTTGCCTGGCCGAGTTCAGGAGGATCAGCGAAGAATTTAACCCGACCTATATCCAGGTGGTGGCCACCGGGGTTCTGAGGGAAGCGGCCAACAGTAAGGATCTCATCCGTATGTTCCAGGAAGAGACAAAGCTTCCGGTCCGGCTCCTTTCGGGGGAAGAAGAGGGGAGACTGACAGGTCTGGCGCTTTGCCGATCGGTGGATGTGAAGGGAAGGACTTTTATCGCCTTTGACCTGGGAGGGGGGAGCACGGAGTTATTCCTGAGAGGCGAAAAGAGCACAAAGGCTGCGTCAGTTCCTTTAGGGGCGGCTCTTTTGACCGAGAGATATCTTGTTTCCGACCCGCCCCTCGAGGAAGAGACGGAGCGCGCACGGTCGGAGATTATCAGGGTCCTCGAGCAGGGCGTGGCTGCCGATTTCCGAAAGGAGCGTTTGCTTTTCATCGGGACCGGAGGGACCGTCACGACTCTGGCGGCCGTGATCCATGGCATCGGGGCCGATGAAATAGGCCCGGAGCGCATGAACGGGCTCAAGCTGGAAAGAGGGATGGTGGAGGGACTTTTTTCGAGGATGAAAAGAATGCCGCTTGAGGAAAGGCTGAAAGCGCTCAATCTTGAAAAGGGTCGGGCCGAGGTGATTTTGGGGGGAACCATTGCGGCTATAGAGATCCTGAAGTTTTTTGACGCACCTGAAATGATGATCAGTCTATCGGATCTTCTGGAAGGGGTTTTATTCGAGAAGCTTGGGTTTACTATTACCGGGAAAAACGCATAGGAGGTTATGAATGGATAAAATAGAATTTCAGGAAGGATTGACCTTTGATGATCTCCTTCTTGTACCGGATCACTCGGCGGTCCTTCCTGCCGAGGTGGACGTAAGGACCCGTCTTACCAAGAACATCCCGCTCAATGTGCCGATTGTCGGCGCGGCCATGGACACGGTTACCGAGTCTGCAACCGCCATCACACTCGCACGGCAGGGCGGGATCGGTTTTATTCACAAGAACATGAGCATCGAGCGGCAGTCCCTGGAAGTGGAAAAGGTGAAGAAGTCGGAAAGCGGCATGATCGTGGATCCCATTTCCATAGAGCCTGAAAGAAAACTCCATGAGGTCATGGATATCATGGGCAGGTACAGGATATCCGGGGTACCGGTGGTGAAAAATGGAAACCTTGTCGGGATCATTACCAATCGGGACTTGAGGTTCGAAACCAACCTCAACCAGAGCGTAGAGGAAGTCATGACCAGGGAAAACCTGGCCACAGCCAGACCGGGTATTACCCTTGAGGAATCGAAGGCGATTCTCCATGAAAGGAGGATTGAAAAGCTCCTTGTTGTGGACGATGAGGGCAAGCTGGTGGGGTTGATTACCATCAAGGACATCGAGAAGATCAAAAAATACCCCTATTCGTGTAAGGATGATCTCGGCCGGTTACGGGTGGGGGCTGCGCTGGGGATCGGACCGGATATGAAGATCAGGGCGGAGAGGTTGGTGAGCGCCAATGTGGATGTGGTTGTGGTCGACAGCGCCCACGGCCATTCCGAAGGTGTGATCCAGGAGGTAAAAAGATTGAAAAGGGAGTTTCCTCGCCTGGAGGTGGTAGCCGGCAACGTGGCCACGGCCGAAGGTGTGAGGAGCCTTATCGAGGCAGGCGCAGACGGGGTCAAGGTGGGCGTGGGACCCGGATCTATTTGCACGACCAGGGTCGTGGCCGGCATCGGGGTGCCTCAAATGACCGCTATCATGGATTGCGCCGAGGAAGCGGCAAAATGGAACGTCCCGATCGTCGCCGACGGGGGGATCAAATACTCGGGAGACATCACGAAAGCACTTGCAGGAGGAGCGGATGTTGTGATGATCGGGAGCCTTTTTGCGGGCACAGAGGAGAGCCCGGGCGAAACCATCCTGTTTCAGGGCCGAAGCTACAAGGTTTACCGAGGTATGGGTTCCATCGAGGCGATGAGAGAGGGGAGCAGGGACCGGTACTTCCAGGAAGAGGCGGATACGGACAAGAAGTTGGTTCCTGAAGGCATCGTGGGCCGGGTCCCCTTCCGCGGGCCTCTGGCGGAGACCATCTATCAGCTTGTGGGAGGACTGAGAGCGGGGATGGGGTATCTGGGGACGAGAACCATTGCCGAACTCAAGAACAAACCCAGATTCATGAAGATCACGGCCGCGGGGCTTCGAGAAAGCCATGTGCACGATGTCATAATTATCAAAGAAGCGCCGAACTATCGACTCGAATAACCTTATGGCCAAAGACTTCTACTCCAAAAAGATTCTTATTCTGGATTTCGGCTCTCAATACACCCAACTCATTGCGAGACGGGTGAGAGAGACTCAGGTCTACTGCGAAATCCATCCCTTTAATCTTCGGCCTGAAAGAATCAGGGTCTTTGATCCCAGCGGCATCATCCTTTCCGGCGGTCCCGCGAGTATCTATGACAGGGGAGCCCCTACAGCCGATAAATCCATCCTCGGTCTTGGGGTGCCTGTCCTGGGGATCTGCTACGGCATGCAGTATATGACCCATCTGCTGGGTGGGGTCGTTGAAAGGGCCAGGGATCGGGAGTATGGAAACGCCTTTCTCAAAATCAGGGATACCGGCTCTCTTTTCCACGGTTTCAACCGGCGGCGGGAAGAAACCGTGTGGATGAGCCACGGCGATCGCATTGACAAGATGCCGGAAGGTTTCAAAATCCTTGCAAGCAGCAAGAACAGCCCTATCTCGGCCATGGCTGATGTTTCAAGGAATCTCTACGGGGTTCAATTCCACCCCGAGGTGGCTCATACGCCCAAGGGAACTAGAATACTCAAGAATTTTCTTTTCAGGATCTGTGGCTGCGAGCCCCTCTGGACTATGAGGTCTTTTGCGGAAAGGACCATCGACGACCTGCGAAAAAAAATCGGGGAGGAAAGGGTCATTTGCGGAATTTCCGGTGGAGTGGACTCCACCATAACTGCGGTTTTGCTTCACAAAGCCGTCGGCAGCCGGTTGACGGGCATTTTTGTGGACAATGGGTTGCTGAGGCGGGGGGAAGCGCAGGAAGTGATGGAGCTATTTCGCGATCTCTACCATGTCGACATTCACAAGGTGAATGCGTCCGAGCTTTTTCTCCGAAAGCTCAGGGGAGTAACGGACCCTGAGAAAAAACGAAAGATTATCGGCAGGGAGTTCATTGCTGTTTTCGAAAAAAAGGCGAAAGAACTGGGACGGGCGAAATATCTGGCTCAAGGGACCCTGTACCCGGATGTTATCGAAAGCGTGTCCTTCAAGGGGCCTTCGGCGACGATCAAGAGCCACCATAATGTCGGCGGATTGCCTGAGGTGATGAAACTGGAGCTGATCGAGCCTATGAGGGAGCTTTTCAAGGACGAGGGGCGCCAGGTCGGCATTGAGCTGGGGCTTCCCAGGGAAATGGTTATGCGTCAACCTTTCCCCGGCCCCGGTCTGGCTGTGAGAATCCTCGGCGAGATCACCTCGGCAAGACTGGAAATCCTGAGGGATGCCGATGCCGTCCTTCTGGATGAAATCCGAAGGGCCGACCTTTACGAAAAGGTGTGGCAATCCTTTGCCGTGCTGCTCCCCGTCAAAACGGTGGGCGTTATGGGGGACGAAAGAACCTATGAAAATGTTATCGCGCTGAGGGTGGTTGACAGCCTGGATGCCATGACGGCCGACTGGACCCGGGTGCCTTACGAAATTCTGGCCCGCATTTCAAACCGGATCATCAATGAGGTACGAGGCGTCAACCGCGTTGTCTATGACATTTCCTCCAAGCCGCCCAGCACAATCGAATGGGAATAAACTTCCAGCGAAACATATTTGGAATTTCGTAACATTTCGGCTTTTTGAAAACACCTTAAGCACCAAGCATGGGGGTCCCTCTTAAAACTGCAAAACGAAGACGCCACACCACACTATGCAGCTTCAGGCAACGGGTGAGGCGGGCGGAGGTCGTCCGAGGTAAGCCCAGGAACGGTCAGCCCTCGAAGTTACCGTGAAGCCCCGCCGCCCGCCTTTGCCACCCCGTGCTTTCAAAGTCCTCCCCGGTTCTCTTCGTTTTGCA
>JAFGDM010000283.1 GCA_016932115.1 Deltaproteobacteria bacterium
CTAAGTACGTTATGGATACATGGCACGTGGGCCCTGTATATCCTTTTTACGTGGCCATGAACAAGACCAAATACAACAGCCTGCCTCCTGATCTGAAAGGGATTTTCGATCACCTTTGCGGGGAGTACCGGGAAAGAATGGCCCTGGTGTGGAATGCCGAGGATTTCGCAGGGCAGGAATTTGGAAAATCCGTGGGTGTGGAGTATAGCGCCTTGACCAAGGAGCAGTTTGAAAAATGGCAGCAGGCCGTGCAGCCGGTCATCGAGAACTATGTCAAAGCTATGGTGAGCGCCGGCTCCGCCGAGCAGGAAGTCAGAGGCTGGATCAAGTGGTTGAAGGAAAGGACCGCCTACCTGACGGAAAAACAGAAGGCGCTTCGAATCAAATCCGCCACAGGACCTCCGGAGTTGAAACCGTAGTTTTCAACGGATTGATCGCGCTTTGCCGTTGCTCCCTTGACCATCGGAGGGCAAGGGCGAAGCGGGGGCGAAAGAGCCCCCTAATAACAAACCCGGCCTGTCGAGGAGATCTTCATGTCTGCCCTGGAGAGAATCGACAAATTTAATAGGACGGTGATCCATAAAATAGAATGGGTCGGATTTGTCGCGCTCTTGGTCATGATGCTGGTCACCTGCATCGACGTCATCGGCGCCAAGCTTTTTCTCAGCCCCATCCACGGTGCTCTCGACACCGTTGAGATTGCTCAGTTGGTCGCCATCTCATTTGCAGCCGCAGCGGCGCTGATTTACGGCAGGCATATCGAGGTGGAGTTCTTTGTGACAATCCTTCCGAAGCGCATTCAGGCCGGGATCGAGTGCGTTGTCAAGTTGCTGGGCGTGGTCCTTTTTGCAGCGATCGTGTGGCGCCTTGCCGAGCATGGACATTATCTGCATGCAGGAGGTGAAGTGAGCCCAACGGCCCGGATTCCTCTTTCTCCCTTCACATACGGGGCTGCTTTTGCCTGTATTCCGGTTGGGATTGTGTTGCTCCTTGAGGCGTTCAGCTCGTTTTTCAGGATGGTGCGAAGATGACCCCCGTTATAGCAGGCATTGCCGGCATAGGCCTCCTTCTCCTGTTGTTTCTTCTTCGAATGCCTGTTTCCTTCGCTATGGCCTTTGTGGGTTTTATCGGCTTCGGCTACTTGAACGGTAAGGGACCTGCGCTGAATCTTCTTGCCCAGGACATGTACGATTCATTCTCCTCTTATCCCCTTTCCGTGATACCAATGTTCATCCTGATGGGTTCTTTCGCATATGCGTCGGGGATCAGCCGGAGGCTCTACTCTGCCGCCTATACCTGGGTGGGAGAGTTCCGGGGCGGCTTGACCATTGCCACTGTGCTGGCTTGTTCCGGTTTTGCGGCCATCTGCGGCTCCACGGCGGCAACAGCGGCCACCATGGGGCGAATCGCCCTGCCGGAGATGAAAAGATACGGTTACGACAATGCGCTGGCTACGGGCACCGTGGCGGCCGCGGGGACCTTGGGCATTCTCATCCCTCCAAGCACGGTCCTCATCGTGTACGGCATCCTGACCGAGGAATCTATTGGAAAGCTTTTTGTGGCAGGCATTTTGCCGGGATTGCTCCTCACTCTTTTCTTTGTCGCTACCGTGGCTTTTCTTTGCTGGCGGAACCCTCATCTCGGCCCTGCCGGCCCTTCTACTTCGTGGGCCCAAAAAGCTCGGGCCGCCACAGGAATCCTTCCGGCCTCGATCCTTTTTCTCCTGACCATCGGAGGGTTGTTTCTTGGATGGTTCAGTCCTACCCAAGCCGGTGCGATTGGAGCGGGAGGGGCTCTGTTGATCGGCATGGCCGGCAGGCAAATCAGTTGGCGTGGATTTGTGGAATCAGGGCTGGATGCTCTACGAACCGGATGCATGGTGATATTCATCATTGCCGGAGCGACCGTGTTCGGGCACTTCATGGCAGTGACCATGATTCCTTTTCTTCTCGCCGACTGGGTGGGAAACCTTCCCGTTTCGCCGATGGCGGTCATGGTAATCATCGCGACTATTTATTTTGTGGGTGGGTTCTTCATGGATTCCATGGCGCTGATTGTGGTGACCATACCGATTTTTTTCCCTATTGTTGAAAGGCTTGGTTTTGATGTAATATGGTTTGGAGTGCTTATTGTCCTTACGGGCGAGATGGGAGTGATTACACCTCCTGTGGGAGTCAACGTTTTTGTGATCAAGGGAATCGTGCCCGATATTCCCCTGCAGGTTATTTTCAGGGGCATCATGCCTTTCCTGTTGGCACTGATGCTCTTTACGATGTTCCTGATGCTCTTTCCGCAGATAGCCACCTTTTTGCCGAGCCTGGTGAGCTACTGATCGAGCCGCAGATCATCTTTTGCCAAAGGAAACAGTGATGAGCTATGTAAAAGAAAAAGCGACGATTACCCTCACCGTGAACGGTGAAACGCATGAGCTTGAAGTCGGCCCCGGGCCCTCCCAGGTTGCCCCTTGGCACACACTGGCGCAAACCCTCAGGGAAACCCTGGGTTTGACCGGGACAAAGATCGGTTGCGATCATGGGGGTTGCGGATCCTGTACGGTTCTTGTGGACGGAAAAGCAATCCTTTCATGTATAACGCTGAGCGTTGAATGCGACGGCAAATCGGTTACCACCATCGAGGGTCTTGGTTCTCCCCCGGGAAGAGCACCGGACCCGATTCAGCAGGCTTTCATAGACCACACCGCCTTTCAGTGCGGATTCTGCACACCGGGAATAATCATGGCCTCTAAGGCGCTCTTGGAGAAGACACCTTCACCGCACGAATCCGAAGTTAAAGATGCTTTATCCGGACATTTCTGCCGGTGTATCAGCCACTACCATGTTGTGAGGGCCGTCATGGCGGCCGCGAAAAAAGGAAGCTGAGGCTTATGGCAACAAAATACCGCTTTATCGGCAAAGCAACACCCAGGAAAGATGCCCTGGAAATCGTGCAGGGGAAAGCGCAGTTCATCGATGATGTGAAACGGCCGGGCATGCTTTGCGGGAAGGTGCTCAGAAGCCCTTACCCCCATGCCGGGATCTTAAAGATCGACACCACAAAGGCAGAGGCTCTCCCCGGGGTCAGGGCCGTTCTAACTTACAAAAACGTACCGGATTGGAAAGGAGGCGTCCCTCGGCACGTTAAAGTCCTTGACAACAAAGTCCGCTTTGTGGGAGACGGGGTCGCTTTGGTCGCCGCAGACACAGAGGAACAAGCCAACAAGGCCCTGGAACAAATCGAGGTTGTCTATGAGGAACTCCCTGCGGTTTACGATGTGGAAGAAGCCATACAACCGGATGCTCCCCAATTGTACGAGGAGTTTCCACGGAACCTTGTTCCTACGAACGTAAAGGTTTTTGGGCCCAAGACCCTTTCCAATGTCGTGATGGGGGACGTGGACAAAGGGTTTAAAGAGGCTGATTTCATCGGAGAAGGGACCTATGCCTATGAAAACGTGGCTAACCCTCTTCCCCTCGAGCCTCCAGGCGTTATTGCGGAATGGCAAGGGCCGGATCAACTGACAGTCTGGTCCGCGACCCAAAGTGCTTCCTGGCATCGTTTTATCATGGTTTCCAAGATGGGGTTCCCCGACATACGGGCGATCAGCACCCATTGCGGAGGAAGTTTCGGTTCAAAGAATTATTCCGCTCAACCCCTCTTTTATGCGGCCGCTCTTTCGAAGGTGACGGGAAAACCGGTTAAGGTCATGTATACCAAAGAAGAGCAGTTCGGCGCTTTTGTACTGCGCTTGGGATCCCGTTTCCGCGGAAAGGTGGGAATTAAGAAGGATGGAACGGTAACCGCTGTTTCGGGGGAATGGTTTGTTGATACCGGAGCATTTTCGGACATGGCCCAAGCCCAGGTCGCAGTCGGCTGCGGGGAGGCTCAACTGATGCTCCGTTGCGCGAACTGGGATCTGCAAACCAAGCTCGTGCTCACAAATCGATCCGCTTCAGGCGTGGTGCGAGGGTTCGGGGGACAAGAACTGGAGAGCGCTTTTCATCCCATCCTCTCCATCGCAATGGAACAGGCGAATCTGGACCCTGTAGAATTTTTCAAAAAAAACTACGTCAAGCCGGGGGACGGTTACTACTGGAGAGAGGGAAACTGGTGGGTTTGCAGGGGCAAGGACTATTCAAAGGCTGTCGTGGAAGGGGCCAAGGCGTTCAAGTGGAAAGACAAGTGGAAGGGATGGCTGGTTCCGACGGCTGTTGACGGCTCGAAACGTGTCGGTGTAGGAGTGGGCGTTCACGGCAATGCCGATGTGGGGGAAGATGACTCGGAAGCCTATGTACGGTTGAATCCGGATGGGACGGCGGTTATTCATGCTTGCGTATCCGAATCGGGAATGGGGCAGAGGAGCAGCCTCTGCAAAATGGCCGCTGAAGTTCTCCAGATTCCCCTTGAGAGGGTCGACATGACGCCTCCGGATACCCTGATCAATCCCTTTGACTTCGGGCTGGTAGGGTCGAGAGGAACCTATGCCGTGGGTTCCGCCGTGATCGCAGCCGCTGAAGACGCAAGGAGGAAAATTCTTGAAGTTGCGTCCTCCGTGCTTCATGCGCCTCCGGAAGAGTTGGAAACCACAGACGGCAAGGTCTATGTCAAGACGAAACCTGATTCACCCGTCCCCTGGAGCAGGATAACCGGCATCATGCAGACATGCACGGGTTTCGGGCGGTTCACGCCCGACTACTCGGTACCAAATTTCCTTATCCTCTTTGTTCAGGTTGAGGTAGACATTGAGACGGGAAAGGTTGTGTTGCAGCATGTGGTTGCGGCTACGGATGCAGGACAGGTGATCGACCCCCCGAGTCTCGAAGGCCAAATTTATGGATCTTTCGGCTCTGCAGGGACGGACACGGCCATCTTTGAGGAGTCGGTCACCGACAGGAAAAACGGGCATTTGCTGAACATGAACATGATCGATTACAAATGGCGGACGTTTTCGGATCTTCCCGAATTTCGAAACGTCATCCTTGAGACCGGAATACCGAGTCACCGTTTTAAGGCTGTGGGCGTCGGAGAGATCGCCACATCGCCAGGCCCTAGCGCCGTCCTCATGGCAGCCTCCAATGCGGTGGGGAAAAGATTGTGTGAGTATCCGCTCACGCCTGAAAAAATACTAAAGGCTCTGGGCAAAATAAAAGGAGCGTGAAAAAAATGATGCCTTTCGATCACGTCAATGCCGGTTCCCCGGGGGAGGCGGTTGATTTGCTAACCAGCTATGGGGGGAAGGGGCGTTTGATAGCAGGAGGGACCGACGTGCTCGGGATCCTCAAGGATCGGATTCTTCCCGACTATCCTGATGTGCTTATCAACCTCAAAACGATTCCCGGAATGGATTCCATCAAGGAGAGCGGAGAAGGACTGAACATCGGGGCCCTGGCAAAGCTCGCCGACATTGCTTCTTCCCCTGAAATCAAGGCCGAGTATCCAGCCTTGTCCCTGGCTGCGGAATCTGTGGCATCGCCTGAAATACGTACGATGGCAACGATCGGGGGGAATCTTTGTCAGGATGTGCGCTGCTGGTACTACAGATACCCTCACCACATGGGGGGGCGGATGCTATGCTTTCGCAAGGGGGTCGGCCCATGCTATGCTGTAAAGGGTGACAACCGCTACCATGCCGTGATGGGAGGAAAAAAATGCTTCGCCGTGTGTCCTTCCGACACGGCGATCGCTCTTTGCGCTTTACAGGCGAAAATCAGCATCTTTGGGGGAGAGGGAACGAGGACTCTTCCTCTGGAAAAATTTTTCACACCCATGGGCAATGTCCTTAGGTCCAATGAACTTGTGAAGGAGATCTTGATTCCCAAGCCCACGCAGGAGACCAGACAGGCTTTTATCAAGTTCACCGAGAGAAAGCCTGTAGACTTTGCCGTAGCGAGCATCGCGTGCGTCCTGGAGATACTCGGCGGAAGGTGTATGGATGCTAGGATCTATCTTGGGGGCGTCGCGCCGATGCCTTGGCATGCCGAAGCCGCTGAGCGGATCATCAAAGGAGGATCCCTTGATGATCCGACGGCCGAAGAGGCGGCGCTAGCTTCGGTGGCGGGAGCAAAACCCTTGAAGGGGAACGCCTATAAAATCGAGATCGTGAAAGCCTTGGTTAAAAGGGCGCTTCTTCGCCGGCAATAAGCTTTCTCTCGAAGGCGTCAAGTTTTTCGGAATATCACTTGTATACCCCATACTCCTTGGTAAAGTCCACCATGGCTCTTATGTTTTCCGGTTTTGCCTCATCGAAAAACGCCCCGTTTCCCATGATGAACCCACCGCCTTTGCCTGCCGTGTCGATGAGTTTTTTGACGTAATTTTTCACGTCCTCGGGTGTGCCTAATTTCAACATGGAGGAAGATACGTTGCCGATGAGGCAAGCATTACTTCCCAATGTTTCCTTGGCTTCGACCATATCCGTCTGGTCAACCATCCACATGGTTTTGCCCCTTGGTATGTCCTGAATAACTTTGAGACGCGAGCCCCAATGGCCTTCAAGTGCAGGGAATGGGGTGCAACCTCCTTCAATGAGGCCTATGAGGACTGCTTTAAAAGTGGGCCAGTAAAATTTTTTGAACTGCTCGTCCGACAGGAATCCGTCGGCGCCTTTATGCAGAGGCATGAATATGAGAGGGTTTCCCGTATGTTGGGCGGCTCCAAGCCCCATGTTGATCATGATCGGTGTTATCGCTTCCAGGGCTTTCAGGAGTTTCGCCGGTTGTCTGTACATGTCCATTATAATCCCCTTTGTGCCCCTGAGAGTATCACCGATAGTGTCAAAGGGCGCTTTGGTGAATCCGCCGAGGATGTTCGGAAATCCTAATGACGTCAACTCGCCATTTAACATGCCCATAGCAGTAGCCCATTTCAGTGCTTCAGCCCCGGCCTCAAAGAGGGCTTTGAAGGTGTTTTGAACAGGGGGCAGGGCATAGGGGATAAAATTAAAGGCAACCCCGTATATTTCGAGGATACCGGTGAGAGGAGGAAGCATCGTGAACCCCCCCAACGCCCCGAATACCCGCGGCAGGTAGAAATTTGTGAAGTAAAAGGATGGGTCGGTGATCAAGAGATCATATTCCTCCGCCTTCATGTATTCATCTTCCAGGCACTGGTAGGAATGTTGGGGGGCGACCCCATGACCCGGCCACTTGTACAGCTTGTAGTCAAGGATCTCGTAGAATTTCCCGGGCCCCGCCTGTGCGGCACCTATATGCATATCCGGCTTAAATTCCAGAATGAATTTCCTGAAGGCTGCGGCGCATTTGTCATAATCATACATAGCCTCTTGAACGGTCATCCCGGCATTGAGAAACGGGAACATGCTTGGAAGCAAAGTCAGCGGCACTCTGTCCGGGATCCTTTTTAACTGAACGGCATCCTTGATTCTGGTTACGCTTGCCTTGTAGGCAGCCTCTGCTCCCGGGCTTTGGAATTTGACGTCATTTCCCTGAGGGTCCTTCGGAGTGAGCAGCTTTTGAAACTGCGCCTCCTGCTTTTCATCCGGTGACATGGCCTCCCATTTCTTTTCCATTGTTTTACCCTCCTATCCAGCCTTTGGCTAAATTAACAGCGGCCATTGCGTCCCTTCCGTAAGCATCGGCCCCTGTGTAGCCTCTTACCTGTTCGTCAATCTGGCCCCCTCCGATCATGATTTTCACATCATTTCGCAGCCCGGCTTGCTTGATGGCGTCAATGGTTTCCTTCATGGAATCGAAGGCCAGGGTCAGAAACCCGCTCAACCCCACAACCTTGCTCCCGCTGTCCTTGATCGCACCAACAAACTTCTGTGCCGGCACGTCGATGCCCAGGTCAAGGACGTCAAAGCCGCTGACATCCAGCATAAAGACGACAAGATCCTTGCCGATGTCATGAATGTCACCTGCGACCGTTCCTATAACGACCTTTCCCATAGGTTTGTGTTCTTTTGTCTTCTTGAGGTGAGGTTCAAGCATCTTGACAATGCCTTTCAGGATTTCACCGGAAAAGATCAGATCCGGGATAAAGTACTCTTCCTCGGCGAATCTCTTTCCCACGATGTTCATTCCTTGCCTGGCGTCCTCCAAGAGAGTCCCCGGATCAACGCCCTCTGAAAGAGCGCTCTCGACGAACTGCAAGGCCTCATGCTCTTTTAAATCCGACAAAAATTTCACCAGTTCCCCCGACATGGCAATACCCTCCTTTCAGTAAGGTTGATGGAAAGTGCTCTTGAGCGATCTCGTCGTCTTCCGGTATGGAACCTCGGTCAGCCTCCGTGGATCGGCTCGAAAATGGAAGCTGAGGAACCCGGGGGCATTGTGTCGTTTTCTTTCAGCACCCGCCCCTCCACGACAACGACCGCTTTCACCTTCTCCGGGATTCCAAGGATCGCGAGCAGGTTTTTGACAGTCCCTCCCACAGGGATTTCCACCTTCATTCCCTGTCCCGGCTCAAGATTAAGAAAACGCCCGCCCAGGGTGCCGTGCGGTATGACCCTCAGTTTCATCATTCCTTCGCACTAGAAATCGAAAACCGTGTCAAGCTCCCGGTCGCTGATCGTAAAGACCGTGTTGTGCGGGGGGAGCGGTTCTTCATAGAAGAACCTCGGCAGTCGATCGTCCTGATTCGTAAATCCGGCCTTCCTGTTGAATTCCCTCTCTGCTTTGAGCACTCTTACACCCAGGGCCTGGATATCGTCCGGTCCCAGCTTGGTGCCGAATTTGGCATTGATCGCGCTGAGAAAAGCGCTTCCACCTTCGGGACCCAACAGGGCGACAAACGCCATGAAGCAAATTCCCGTGCAGTCGGCGGCGGCCATGGCAATTTGAAGGTTTCTTGATGTTTCAACCTGTCCCTCATTTTTGAGCGGATCGAGCTGCCGGGTCAGATAAGCCCCCACTAAGTTGCCTGCAGTGTGATCGGCGCCCATCGGGCAAGTCGCAAAAGTGACTCCGTTGCCCAGCATGGCCCTCGGGTCGTAAGCGGCAATGCTCTGACCCTTGACCGCGGGGACCCTGGCGTGGTTGAAGTGTTTTCCCACCGCAACGGGGCCGTTACCCAGGATCTTTCCGAACTCGGTACCCCGGGCGATTTCTTCAACCATGCGAAGGGCCGCCTTGCTATCTCCGAACTTCGCGTGTCCCGCATCCATGGCAACGGCTACAGCAACCCCCGTGCTCATCGTGTCTACGCCGATATCGTCACATAAATGATCAAGCCTCGCAATCGTATCAAGATCGTCAATGCCGGTCATTCCGCCCATGGACCAGATGGTCTCGTATTCCAGGGACCCTGTTATATACTCGCCTTTTTGATCGACGAATTCGTTTGAACAGTGCACGATGCACTGAGCGCAACCCATGTGGGTGGTTTTCCCGCCTCGTTCCCGGATAAGCTTGGCCATTGCCTCTCCGCTTATCTTCTCCCAGCCCTCCAAAACCCCTTTTCTGGCGTTGTAACTGGGAAAAGCTCCCATGGAATTGACAGGGGCCACGAGACCCGCGGTGCCCAGCTCAGGCATCACATGGCTGCTCATGGGATCCTCTTTAATCGCTTTTACAATCCCCTTTGCCGCCTCCTTGAAAGCTTCCGGATCCGCTAAAGGGTCCGGGGTTTTTCCTCCCTGATCCACAATGATTGCCTTTAGTCCCTTGGCTCCCATGACCGCACCCAAACCCCCTCGGCCCGCCGCGCGACAAGGCCGACCGTCAATGTCGGAGGACTGGATGGAGGCCGCGGCGAGTCTTTGCTCTCCGGCCGGACCGATGCAGAGCACCGAAGTTTTCTTTCCGTAGGTCTCAAGAATTTCTTCAACAAGGGCATAGGTTCTCTTACCTTTGTGCTCCCGGGCAGGCACGAGGAGCGCATCTCCCTTCTCGTCAATCTTAAGGAAGCTGATTTCTCCTTCCGGCGCTTGCCCTTCGATAATGACGGCCGTAATGCCCAGGCGGCCGAGGGCCGCAGCAACCGTCCCTCCCGCATTGCTTTCCTTGATGGTTCCGGTAAGAGGACTCTTCGCGCCGATTGATATGCGGCTGGTGTTTACGAGATTGGTGCCGCTCAGAAACCCGGGGGCAACAATGAGCATATTTTCAGGTCCCAGTGGGTCGCATTTCGGCCGCACTTCGGCGTTGATCATGATGGAGGTGAGACCCCTTCCGCCAAGACCCCTGTATTGCTCCGGTACATTTTCTGTTTTAATCGTCCGATCAGTCATGTTGATCTTCAAAAACTTCATGGCAGTCTCCTTTCGTGAATACTGTGAAATCCGTCAGGCTTGTCTCGTTTCAGACAACCTGCTACATCCCCAAAAACGCCTTTTTAATGAGTTCTTCCTGCAGGAGCCTTTTGCTTTCTCCTGCGATGACAATTCGTCCGTTTTCCATCACATAGGCACGATCCGCGATTTCCAAGGCCTGCTGAACATTCTGCTCAATGAGAAAGACGGCCATGCCGCTACAACGAAGCCCTTCAATGGTGCGGAAGAGCTCATCTACCACGATCGGCGCCAGACCCGATGACGGCTCATCGATGATGCAAAGTCTTGGCTTTGACATGAGGCCCCGGCCCATTGCGACCATTTGCTGTTCGCCGCCGCTCAGTGTTCTCGCTAATTGGCCCTGACGCTCTCTGAGCTTTGGGAAAAGCCGATAAACCTCTTCGAGGGTTTCCTCTTTGCGCTTCCACACCCTCCGGAGATAGGCGCCTATTTCCAAATTCTCGCGAACAGACATGTCAGGGAACAGCCTTCTTCCCTCGGGGATGTGGGAAATTCCCAACTCCACAATAGCATGAGACTTAAGCCCGTTGATTCTCTTTCCGCAGAATTCGACGCTTCCCGAAGCGGAAGGCAGCAGACCTGTCAGGGTGTTGACAAGCGTCGTTTTGCCCGCGCCGTTGGCGCCCACCAGGGAGACTATTTCCGCCTCCCCGATTGTTAGAGAAATTTCCCACAGCGCCTGAATCCTGCCGTGGAACGCATCGATGCGGTTAACATCAAGCACGGGACTTTTCTCCCAAATAAACCTTGATCACCTTCTCACTGTCGGCAATTTCCCGGGGTGTCCCCTCAGCAATTTTTTGACCGTGATGGAGGACCATGATCCGGTCGCATAATCTCATGACGGCTTTCATGACGTGTTCGATCATGATGAGCGTGATCCCTCTGTTGTGGATCCTGATGACCATCTCCATGGCCTCGGCAACCTCTGTGGGGTTCAAGCCTGCCATGATTTCATCAAGCAACAGGAGATCGGGATGGGTCGCCATTGCTCTGGCCACCTCGAGCCGTTTCTGATTCGCCAGGGTGAGGTCTCCCGCAGGAGTGTCTTTCACCCGGGACAACCCCACAAACTCCAGGATTTCAAGGGCCTTTTCCGAGGCATCCCGGGAGGACATGCGGGGCAGTGTCCCAAAGTAGGAACCCAGGATTACATTCTGAAAAACGGGCATATTAGGGAAAACCTTAACCGTTTGGAAGGTCCTTGCCACACCCATTCTGCAGATCTTATAGGGCTTGAATCCTGTAATGTCGACCCCTTTGAATTTTATGGTTCCCGATTTCGGACTCAGAACAGCGGATATCAGATTGAAAAGGGTTGTTTTCCCTGCGCCGTTGGGACCGATCAGGCCGAAGACTTCGCCCTGTTCAACATGAAAGTCCACATTGGATACGGCGGCCAGCCCTCCAAAATGTTTGGTTACCCTCATGCCTTCAAGAATCGGCATGTTTGGCTCCTCCAATCCTTTTCCATAGCTTTTGGATCATGCCCACAAGACCTTCGGGCAGGTACAAGATGGCGAACACCATAATGAAGCCGAAAATGAGCATGTAGTAGTAGGGGAACCTGGTAATCAGGAATTCTTCCAGGTAGGTGAAGAGTGCCGCCCCGATAACGGGACCATACAGTTGTCCTGTGCCGCCGAAGATGGCCATCAAAACCGGAAGGAACGAAAGGACGGGGTTAAAGGCTATCCTGGGGTCGATATAAGTCCACCGCGTGGCCATGATGGCCCCGGCGGCTCCCATGAAGAAAGCGCTGAGCGCGAAGGTGCTGATTTTCATGGCGGTGACGTGCACACCGGTGTGGGCGGCTGCTTCCTCGCACTCCCCGATGCTCTGCAGGGCAAGACCGTATCTGGAGCGGTTGAGAAGATAGGCGGTAAGAATGACGATCACGAGAACACCCAGCATAAGGTAGTAGACGGTCGTGTTGCCCACCGTGGGGACCACCCGGCCGGTCGTGCCTGTGATATTGACTTCCCACCAGAGGATGAAATGAAGGAGAAGCTCAACCAGCCCGAAGGTGAACATGACAAAATAGATGCCCCTAAGCCTGAGAGTCAGAGCACCTACGATCACGGCCAAACACGAACTGCTTATCCCGCCCAGGAGAATCACGACGGGCAAGGGGAAGACAAAACCCAGCAGCGCTGAAGCGTATACGCCGACCCCGAAAAACGCCGCGGGGGCTAAAGAGACATAACCGGTCGGGCCGGAAAAGACCGTCCAACTCACCGTGAGCACGATAAACATAAATATGCTGGTGAGAAGAATCACGGTGTACCTCGGCGCATAGAGGGGGGAAGTCACCATGACGATCAACAGGATGAAGAGAACCCCTAGGGCAACACGCTTCTTGTAGTTAGATGTTGGAATGTGCATTTCCTATCTTCCCAGAATGCCTGTCGGCTTCGCCAAAAGCAGAAGCATAAAGATGACGTAATAGGCAACCAGCGCCAAGCCGGGTTGTACATAGGTGACGATGCTGCCGACGAGGCCCAGCAGGAAACCCCCGACAAAACTGCCCGGAATGCTTCCCAGACCTCCAACGACGAGGACGATGAGGGCGATCATCGTGTACTCCAGCCCCATGGTCGGTTGAATCTGGTAAGACATGCTGATCAGTGTCCCGCCGATGCCGGCCATCAGAGCGCCCAGGCCGAAACACAAGGCCAGCACCCAACTGATATTTATTCCCATAAGTCCCGCCGCTACCGCATCCTGGGCTGCCGCCCTGATCGCTTTGCCGATGCGTGTGCGGGAGAGGAAGAGATAAAAGGCCGACCCGAAGACAACGGCAAATCCAAGGGTGATCAGGCGGTTGGCGGCAAACTTCGCGCCCAAAATATTGACGGGAAAAGCCAAGTAAGAGTAACCCTTGATCTCAGCGCCCCATGAAAGAATGGCTATATTCTGAATCATGAAGAGCAGGCCGAAACAGGCCAACATGGATTTGCCTTCGAACATAGCGACCGAGGGTGAGGAAATTCTGAGACGCGTGAATAACGTCTTGTACAGGATGAACCCGATCGTGAATACGAGAGGGCTCGAAATCGCAAGAGAAACGAGCGGGACAATCCCAAAGGCTGTGTACAAGGACCAGGTGATGAAGGCCCCCAGCATGATGAACTCACCGTGAGCGATGTTGAGCACCCGAGCGACACCGTATTGCAGGCTGAGTCCCACAGCAATCAGGGCGTAGATGCCTCCCATGAGCAGACCGGCAATCAGTATGTCAAGGACGGTTACGATCATGATTTGCGGCTTTCTGAACGCACATCGCCCCCTTTGCCTCTCCTTAACCTGAAAGAAGAGGGCCCTCGCGCCGGACCTATGGCGGATGAACCCGCATCCGGCGGCGCCGAAAGCCACCAGAAGCGGGTAAGAAGGGCAAGAGATGCGTCTACTTCTTTTTCGGCCACGCCGGTTTGGGATACAGAGGCGGTGCAGTCCGTTTTGCACCGGGGTCTATCACTTCAAACACGCCCTTTTGCCACTGACCAATTTCTCCGGGATGATTGACGAAATATCGATCCTTGTCATACCAGAACGGTCCCAGGGCCGTTTCGAACTTCTCATTGGCCATTATATCCCGGATCTTTTTCTGATCCAGGCTCCCTGCTTTTTCAATCGCCTTCCGGAAATGCTGGAGGGATGACCAATAGAAGAGTCCTCCCCAGTAGTCGGGCTCCACCTTGAAGAGAGCGACGAATTTGTCAACGAGGTCTTTAGCTCCGGGAGAACTCTTTGCGTTCCATGCGCCGCCCCCCATGACACCTTCCACAACGTTTACACCCAAGTTGTCTCGATAGGCGTTGGGAGAAAAGGGCAACACTGTGAGGAAAAAGGCTTTGAAGTTAATGCCGAGCTCAATGGACTGGCCGGTAAAAAGAAAACCACCGGGGGGATAGCATGCAGCGGCAAAGGCATCGACACCGAGTGACTGAGCCTCCTTCAATATGGGCGATAAATCCTTAATGTCCGGAGGATAGCTTTTGTTTAGTTTGACTTCAATGCCTCTTTTCTTGAAATCCGGAACCATGGCACTCCCATACTCGATGCCGTGGAGATCCCCTCGGTAGGCCACGGCCACCGACTTCACACCCACTTCCTTAAAAATTTCAGCCAGGGTCGGGCCTTGAGTTTCGGAGAAATTCAAGACCTGGAAGAAGTAGGGCACGTTGAGCTCCTTCAGCTTCAACGCGCCGCCCGGGCCTCCGATCAAGATGTACCCGTACTTGTTGGCGATGGGAGCCGCGGCGAACAGAAAAGCGGTGCCCCAAGGAGGAAAAACAAAATCAACCTTGTCTTCAAGAATCAGTCTCTCCAAAAGGTTTGTCATGGTTCCTATATCGGTTTTGTCGTCATACCTTTTCAGCTCGACAGGCAGTTTCTTACCATACTCTTTCACGAAGATCCCACCCTCCTTATTCACCTCGTGAACCCACAGCTCATAGATTTTACCGCCTGATATGTCAACGCCGGCCGCCTGTGGGCCTGAAAGAGAGATCGCCTGACCAATGACGATTTTATCTTTGGCCGCCAAAGGGGCGGCGGTCAGGAAAAAGAGAGCGATCGCAATGACGAATATCCGCATGAATCCCTTGCTTTTCATTTTTTCCTTCCTTTCTGTAAGGTTACAAAAATGGTTCCGAGATCTGTTTGAGGAAAACCACCCATCACCTGTAAATTCGGTAAAAGAACACTCTCTCTCCGCATATCCAGCCCTTTTGGCTGTTCTCTTTTGCACCTCCTTTCTTGAAACAATAAATCGCACATCCCCCCCACCGGGGGCGGCCCTCCTAGACCCACCGCCTATTTCTTCGGCCATGCCGGCTTTACGATAGGAGGTGCGGTGCGCTTCGCTCCGGGGTCTATGACCTCGAAAATCCCGTTTTGCCATTGTCCCCATTCGCCGGGATGATTCACTGAAATTTGTCTTTCATCGTACCAGAATTGTCCCAGTGCGGTGTCGAATCTCTCCCGGGCCATAATTTCCTTTATCTTTGCCTGATTGAGGGTTCC
>JAFGDM010000284.1 GCA_016932115.1 Deltaproteobacteria bacterium
ATCGTTTAGTGGGTTAACTGTCAAGCAAAAAATCATAATGTTACTTTGCCAAAATCAGAAGCAGGACTTTTGAGGCACGGAACTAGACTGATTTTCTCCTCACAACCGATCCGCTCCTATTGGAGATCTCAGATACTGCAACTGATTGAAATGAGTGGTTTTGGTGAGGTTTAGAGGGTGAATTTGACTTGATTTCTAGATTCATTACCTTTAATGGTATTAAATGTATTGCGCCAAAAGATCAAATTTCGCTTGAAATGTTCTCGTTGACTTGATATATATAATTAATACTAGTAAACAATTAGCGAGTTTCGAAACCTGATATCAAGCATAAGCTTAGAGATGAAACTGCCAGATTTCTTTGCAAGACATCCGGTATTTACGCATGAAGAGTTCGTGGAGTTTCTTTTAGGGAAAGGCTCCACGAACGTCAAGACACATGAGTCCATCCTGCACCACTATACCAAGAGCGGGCGTCTTCTGCGGGTCCGACGTGGGCTTTATCTCACAGTACCACCGGGATTTACCCCAGAGAGATACTCTGTTGATCCCTATTTGGTCGCTTCCAGAATGGCCCCTGACGCAGTCCTAGCATACCACACCGCCCTTGAGCTGCACGGCAAGGCTTACTCGGTGCGTGAGGAGTTTACATATCTGACTCGAACAGGAAGCCGGCCCTTGAATTTCCGAGGGCAGAAATACCGTGGCGTGGGCTACCCCAAGAAGTTACTGGAAAAGGGGCAAGAATCCTTCGGCGTGGTGTCCGTGGACAGACAGGGATTGGATCTAAGAGTCACGAGCCTGGAGCGGACCTTAGTGGACCTGCTGGATCGCCCTTCATTGGGGGGTTCCTGGGAAGAGATCTGGAGGTCTCTTGAGTTGGTCGAGTTCTTCGACCTGGACAAGATCGTTGAATACACCCGTCTCCTGACCAACGCGACCACAGCCGCGAAAATGGGATTTTTTCTGGAGCAACATAGAGAAACCCTGATGCCCAATGAGGATCACCTTCAGCGTCTTCGTTCGCTTACACCGAAGAAACCTCATTACATGGTCCACAACGGTCGAAAAGCCGGTCGTTTCATGAAGAAATGGAATCTGGTTGTGCCGCATGAAATACTTGAAAGAAGATGGGAGGAGATCGTTTGAGACTTTCACGGGAAAGAATTCTTGCTGAGGCAGGATCGACGGGATTTCGGCCTGAGGTGTTCGAAAAGGCGGCCCAGTTGCTGGGCTTGCTTCAAAGCATCTGGAGCCACCCTTTTCTCAAGAACCGTCTCGCACTCAAGGGCGGTACTGCTTTAAACCTCTTTATCTTCAACATGCCCCGCCTTTCGGTGGACATAGACCTGAACTATATCGGCGCGCCGGACAAGAAAACCATGCTGGAAGAAAGACCCAAGGTGGATAATGCCATGAGGGCCGTCTGCCAGCGTGAAGGATTTATCGTGCGCCAGTCTCCCACCGAGCATGCCGGAGGCAAGTGGCTGCTCCGTTATGAGAGTGCTTTTGGCCAGGGTGCCAACCTCACCGTCGATCTCAATTTCATGTTTCGCATCCCTTTGTGGCCGGTGACTCCATTCGATTCAAGGCGGCTAGGGTCCTTCAAGGCCGAGAAGATCCCTCTCCTCGATCTTCATGAAATAGCGGCAGGCAAACTCTGCGCCTTGCTTTCACGGGAGGCGGCAAGGGATCTCTTTGACGCCCACCAATTGCTCACCCAAAAGACCCTTGAGAAAGATCGTCTCCGTCTTGCCTTTATCGTTTACGGTGCGATGAACCGAAAGGATTGGCGTACTGTCTCGGAAGAGGATATCAGCTATGGTGCTTCTGAACTGGCCAACGAGTTGATCCCTGTTCTGCGCACTGATGCGTTGAGCGAGGTTCATGCGTCTGAAACATGGGTTGCCAGGCTCATTCAAGAGTGCCGCCAAGCGATTTCCATCGTGCTGCCCTTCACCACGAATGAGCGCGAGTTCCTGGACCATCTCCTTGACCGTGGAGAGATATACCCTTCCTTGATAACCGATGACGAAGAGATGATGAAAAAGATACAGAATCATCCCGGTTTGCAGTGGAAGGCTCTGAACGTAAAGGAGTTCAAGAACGAAGGGTAAGTCGCCGGGCGCGTGTGGCAGCCGGGCACCTTGTCCCTATTGGGTTTGGGCATTTTTGTGTTTTTTCTGGACAGATTCCCCTGATCGGCTGCCCACGATTTTGCTTTCTGCACATCCTCAACTCAAAGCAATGGCTCCGTGCTCATGACAGGTGGACTTTGGTCGAATATTCTGCCTTTTCGCTCCACTTTTCGTGGCGTTTTGCGCCCGTGTGCATTGTGCAGTGAGACATCTTGCCCGGGACGGGGCAGTGCCGGGCACCTTTATGGGCGCGGGTTTGGGCACTTTTGAGTGTTTTGACGTGGATTTGGGCACTGTCTTCCAGGGGCCTTTTACACCCGCACACGATTTTTTCAGCGATGCGCTCTCAGCACCTCATTTTTTCGGAAAGGTGTTCAAACTTAAGGGATTGATTTCTTTGAGAAAAGCATATATGATATCAACCCATTACAAGCCAGCTAGAGATCCTCAAGGGAAGCAAGGCCAATGGATTCTTGGGGTCGACACGACAATACTCGGGGGGAATGTTTTGGATAGCCACAGGGTGGTCAGCATTCATGGCGATTCCTACGATAATTTCTGGCATCAGGTATTCCCCTCCATGTGGGCGGACTCGCTCCGCAGAATGCTCGCTAGCAGCAAAGACCAAATCCCTTTTACACCCGAAGTCTCAGAGCTGGAATTTCGATTCCAAGACGATTTCGCAGGTGAAAATCCAGAGAAATACTGCCGGGATTGGAATCTCGACTACACACAGAGCGTTTCCTGCCGGCTGAGACTCGCCAATACGGGCGACCTCAAAACCATCCACCTCGGAAGCATTCCCAAGCAGACCCAGGAAGGAAATTTCATCATCAACGGCAAAGAACGCTCGGTGATCGCCCAATTGATCAAGAGCCCCGGCCTGAGTTTTCACCGTGAAGAGGTCTTGAGAAAATACGCGGGTCATGATGGGAGCTACGCTGTTACCAAGGAGCGATTCTCGGCCAGGTTGATCCCATTCGACGGGATATGGCTGGAGTTCGAAATCCACAGGACCCCAGAAGATCAGAAGAGCCTGTTGCCCGCTGGGATCATGAATAGAGTCATTAAGCAAGACGGAACGATTCGAGTCAGCATCAGGCGGGGCAAATGGCGTCCTATTGCGGATCTTCTTTCGGTGCTGGGCATCGAGCCTGAAGTTGATTCATCCACGAGGGAGACGAGCCTTCCTGTCAAAGAGGAAGAAGAATACTCGGCAGAACCTGAGAAAGGAGAGGAAGGGGAAAATGTGGCCGAGGAGGGTGGGTGGCATGATATTGCCCGCTGCCTCGGCATCAAAGTGAAAAACAAGGGCGGAGACGACAATGCGCTGAAGGCAAGCATAAGAGAAGAGATTCTCCAAAACAACCATCTCTCGGAGTTGGGGCGTTATCAGGTCAACCGCCACCTCGGTCGTGTTGAAGGATATGTTCCCCAGCCTGGCGCCTCTCTCACTACCGCGGACATCGAAGGTATCTGCCGGTATCTCCAAGAGCTCTCCAGGGGTCGGGAACTCCCTCTAGACGATGAGTACTCCCTCGCGGGTAAAAGGGTTCGACTTATAGGCGATCTTCTCAAGGAGGGCCTTGTTGCGCGTATTCTCAGACTCATCGAGCGCTCCGTGAAAAGGAGAGTCGAAGACGCGGGTAAAGATCCCAATACGAATCTCGATGACGGTGTATTTGGAAAGATTGTCGAGCAGGCGAGCCTTGCCGGGGATGTGTTCCTTCATACGCTCAATAAGGAGCTACGCTTTTTCCGCGCCGAAGCGCGGAAAAAGAGGCCCTTACAGGGCAACTGTTTAAGAGACATCGCAGAATTCTGTGGGTAACTC
>JAFGDM010000041.1 GCA_016932115.1 Deltaproteobacteria bacterium
CTTTGGATCGTGGAGAGGAAAAAGCAGCACGTCGCCTTTGTAGAGCCCCACGGAATGCTTCACGCGGGGGCGTACATACATGATGAGAAGGCGCGCCTGCACGAAGCCCTCCCCGAACTGGCAAAGGGCATAAGCGCGAGAAGCAAGCGGAAGGACATAACGCTGGATTCGTACATCATCTCAGCGACGCCATATGAGGTTCTCCGCAAGAAGTACGACGACGGGACATGGGACACGGGGAAGTTTGCTGATGCGCATATTCTCTTCCTGGAGCGCAACGAAGAGTACGACTATATGAAAAGGATATTCACAAACCAGATAACAAGGCACTGTGGCTAGCCCCAAACCTTGCTTTAAGTGGACAAACCTGTGCGAGTCTATTCACTCAGTACATGCGGTGTCTGCAAATCGACCAAGAACTTCCTTGGTGAAAAAAGTATAAATTTCGAGTTCAAGGATGTGGATCTCCTTGAAGGTGACGAAAACGCTGCTGCCTCTGAAGAGGTCAGAAACTGAACCCACGGTTTTCTTTTCCTGTCATTCTCATCGGGACCCGGGTGATCGTGGGGTTTCAAAAAGATGAAATCCGAAAAGCTCTGAATCTCCAGTGAACGGAGGATCCGACTATTCCAGCCCTTCTTAAAGTCCTTATGGTCTTCGGCCTTGTGCTAGGGCTCAACCGCTTTCGTTTGCAGCTCAGCTTCAGCCTTTTCATCGGCGCCCTAGTGCTCGGGCTGTGGATGAGGATGAGCGCTTTTCATTGGCTTGAGACGGCCTTTTTGAGCATAACCCGCTTTCATACCGTGAGTCTTGTACTGATCGTGGGCCTTATTCTCGTTTTGAGCAGGATCATGGACGGAGCAGGGCAAATGCAAAGGCTCGTGGAGAGTTTCACCCGCCTGACACGGGATCCGAGAATCATCGGATCCGTCATGACCGCCATGATCGGTCTTCTTCCCATGCCCGGAGGCGCCCTTTTCTCTGCCCCTCTGGTGGAAACCTCCCTTTCAGGTAAGAACGTTTCACCTGAGCAGAAGACCCTTCTCAACTACTGGTTCAGGCATGTATGGGAATATTGGTGGCCTCTGTATCCAGGAGTTGTCCTTGCAGTGACGCTCCTCAAGGTTGAAACATGGCTCTACATTCTTTTTATGGCCCCTTTAACCATCATTTCCCTAATAGCGGGAATTTTATTCATCCTCCGTCCCATGCGAAAAATCGAGGACAACAGAACGGGGAACTTTTCATGGCATTCCTTCAAGGCGTTTCTCTGGGAAATGATGCCTATCCTGATGGTGATCATAGTGATCGCTCTCACGACCGGAGTGACGGCAACCTTGAGGTTGTGGGGCATTCCGGTAAAGGTGTCGGGCGCCATTTCCATCCTCCCCGGTCTCCTTGCAGGAATACTCTGGGTCTGTTTGGTGAACCACGTTCCGCGAGTGAAGATTAAATCGGCTTTTCTAGACCGGACAATCATCCCTATGCTCTCTCTCGTTATGGCCATCATGGTTTTCCAAGGGACTCTGGCGGAAAGCCAGGCCGTTGTGAAAATACGGGATGAGCTTGCCGCCTACGACGTTCCCATCATTCTGGTAATCGCCTTGATGCCTTTTCTTTCCGGTTTTATAACCGGCCTTGCCGTAGGGTTTGTGGGTCTTTCCTTCCCTCTAATCATTCCCATGTTCCCCGCAAACTCCTTGTTTGAATTTATGGCCTGTGCAGCCCTTGCTTACACGTTCGGTTACATGGGGATGATGCTCTCTCCGATGCATCTGTGCTTTCTCGTGACCAAGGACTTCTACAGGGCGAGCCTTTTGAAGAGCTACCCCCGCCTGCTCCTCTCCTCCCTCACCGTCATGGCCACCGTTCTGATTCTCTTCCTTTTTGCCCATGCTTATTGATGATCCATTGAATATGGATATACAGTCTCTATCCTGTAAATGTTTGGGAGATGGAGGTTTCTTGGCCAGGGGGTACGGCCTTTCACAAAAACGCGGGCACACATGATTGCAGCGGAATCCGGGCTCCTAGTGCCTTCCGGGCGGCTCAAGCAAGAGCTACTAGAGAACAATTGTCAACCCATCCTCAGCCCACTCGGTTCCTATATGAGGGAGTCGCTTGAGCATGTCGTCACTCATATGGGTGAGAACCATCCGCTTGCAGTCTAAACTTGCTTTGTGCTCGACCAGAGATTGATAGTCCAGGTGAAACCTGGTTTTCTTTTTAAAGAAATACGCTTCGCAAATAAACAGGTCGGCTCCAGCAGCGACTTTGACAAGATTGTCGCTCCACTCGGTATCGCCTGAGTATGCGATCGTTCGTCCTGCACATTCGACCCGAAGAGCATAGGACGGGGCACCGCATAGGTGCGTAACGGTCTCAGCAGTGACGAGGAGATCTTTCATCTGAAAAGGGGTTGAGGGCGGAAGCTCGACAAAGTTGATAGGAAACCTCTGTATTGTCTCAGATGACTTTGGGAAGAGCACCTCCATGGTTTTTCCTACGCGGGTTTGAACGCCGGGTGGACCCGCGATCACTAGTGGCGCTTCGCGTTTTGAAAACTGCGCGTCAAGAATGAAGAAGGGGAGGCCGCCAAAGTGATCACCATGGAGATGGGTCACCAAGATTGCTTCAATAGTGGCAGGATTGATTTTTTGCTGTTTCATCGCGACTAGAGAGGAGGCACCGCAGTCCAAGAGGAACCTCATCGTGGAGCACTGAACCAGGATGCAGGTTTGGAACCGTCCTCCGCTTCCGAATGCGTCGCCACTCCCCAGAAATGTTACGGACACATCAGCCATAGGATTTTCTCTGGAACTTTGCAATCCGGGCTAAAACTACTGTGCAGAAGGTTTCCAGACAAGACCCTCCTCTCGTCTGTGTTCCACTTACCACGCAATTCGATTTGAAGTAAATATCTTTTAGGGTCAAAAAACATCGCCAGGCTAGGGTGAAATTCAGTATTATATTGTAGGTTCCGGATTCGAGAAGAAACACTCACGAAATCGAAGGGTTGTTCATATTTATTCCGAAATTGGATGTGTAAAATGCATAAGTGGATGAAATATTACTGGGAAAAGAGGTTGGATCGCCTTAAGCAAAAACTCGAATCCAACAATTTCGAAGTCTATCTCGCAGCGAGCCTAAGCGAAACAAAGCGAATCGTGCAAGAGGAGATCCTGACTAAAACCGGCGCAAAAAAAATTTCATGGGGCGGCTCCAAAACTGCAACAGATATTGGAATAATTCAAGCGCTCATGGATGATCCGGCCTTGGTCTTTGTAGATCCCTTTGAGAAGAACATCCCCATGGAGGAGTCCCTGAAGCGGCGCAGGCAGGCCTTGCTCGCGGATCTTTTCATCACAGGTTCCAATGCCGTGACCGAGACCGGCCGTCTTGTAAACCTTGACAGGACCGGGAACCGCATAGCGGCTATGACCTTTGGTCCAAAATTCGTTGTCCTTCTTATAGGTCGAAACAAAATCGTCCCTGATCTGGAACAAGCCTTTTGCAGGATTAAGGAATACGCTGCTCCCCTGGTCGCTATGCATATCAAGGCGAAAACGCCCTGTGCACTGAGTTCCTATTGTGAGGATTGCAAAAGCCCGGATCGTGTATGCAATACTTGGAATATTATAGAGAAATCCTACCCAAAAGGGCGAATCAAGGTTGTGCTCATTATTGATGAAGTCGGCTTTTGAAACAGGACGATGCAACAGGATAGGTAAATGGATTCGGACAAGAGCGTTTTGGGTTGACAGGATGGGTTTTTTCGTGAAGACTGCGACTCAGAAATGTTCGTTTAAGCCCCTGATCTCATCCACTTTTTCGGGGAACTTCGCTTGTCCTGAGCTCCCGACTCTGGGATGAGAGTATTTACGAGAACTTATGTCCTCAATGGATAACCCAAGAATCTGCATGAGAGAGGACGGATTACACCTCAGCTCTCCTGCCCCCATTTCCGGGCTCCGGCATGAAAACCGCTTGGTCCGCGAACTGGATGATCTGGTCGAGGCCTTGAGGATGATTCTTGACAACGCCTACTCCGGAATCATCCTCTGCGACAGGGACAGCAGGGTTTTGTACATGAATCGTTTCTACGCCGACCTGCTGAAGACCAACAAGGATGAAGCATTAGGAAAGCACATCAAAGATTTTTTCCCTGCCTCAAGGCTTCCCGGCGTCCTTGAGACAGGGGAGATGGAACTGGGTCAGCGCTGCAGCCTCAGGGCGGACGTCGCACTAGTTGTCAATAGAATCCCTGTCAAGATGGGGGGAGAGACGATCGGCGTGCTTCTGCAAACCATCTTCAAAGACTACACCGAAATCAACGAATTGATGGCTCGGCTCAACCTTTTGGAAAAAGAGGTGAAGTATTACAAAAGAGGGCTGGACACCGTTCTTTCGGCCACCTACACGTTTGACTCCATTATTGGAAAGAATGCCCGGATCAGAGAGGCGAAACGGGTAGCCGAGAAGTACGCCCGCACCAATGCTGCAGTTCTGATCGTGGGCGCCACCGGAGCGGGCAAGGAACTTTTCGCTCACGCTGTTCACCTGGCGAGCAAAAGAAGGGCCGGCCCCTTTGCCTGCGTCAACTGTGCGGCTATTCCAAAGGACCTTCTGGAGTCGGAGCTTTTTGGATACGAAACAGGGGCCTTCACCGGAGCACGCCAAAAGGGGAAAGCGGGCAGAATCGAACTAGCTCACAAAGGAACCCTGTTTCTCGATGAAATAGGGGACATCCCGCTCGCGGCTCAATCCAAGCTCCTCCGGGTCCTCGAAACGAGGCACATCGAAAAGCTGGGGGGGCTGAAAACGTTGGAGGTCGACTTCAGGCTCATCGCAGCAACAAACAGGGATCTTAGGGCCATGATGGACCGCAACGAGTTCCGTGAAGATCTCTTCTATCGCCTTAACACCATGATCGTCGAAATCCCCTCCCTGTCGGAAAGGACGGAAGACATTCCCGACCTGGTGCGCCACTTTCTTTACTCTATGGGCAAGGGGAGCACCCGAGTGAGCGATTCGGCTATGAATATCCTCCGCAGCTATCAATGGCCGGGCAACGTGAGGGAATTAAAGAATATGTTTGAGCGTGCCGTGAGCTTGGCCGAGGGCGATCTCATTAATGTGGACCATCTCCCCTATGAGATCCGGACATACGCGTCCAAGTGCAGTCAATCGCCGCGAACCGCCTTCAAGCCCCTTGCTGAAGAACTGGCCTGCTATGAGAAACAAATCCTTTCTGAGGCTATCAGTATGAACAAAGGAAACATGGCTAAGACGGCTCGAGTCCTGAGGGTGTCCAGGTCCACCCTGTATGAGAAATGCAAGGTCCACGGCATCTGAGCTGAAGCGTCCGGCAAACCGGACATGTCCTTTTAACCGGACACACGATTGCTCCCCCATTTTGGATTGTTCAGAGCGACAAGAATAAGCTTCATGCCGGGTCGCACGCTTTCTTCTTGCGATGTCGAACACATAGCCGCCTTCAGTGCCACAATCCTTTTTCGCCCCTGTCCCTTGTCTTTGCGGCATTCTTCTTGCTTAACCATTTTTATAGAGTTATTGAATGACATTGGATCATGATTTGAGGGAGGAAGAGTGCGTGATGGGTAAAACATATGTTCAAAGGGAAAACTTTATCATCCCCCGTTGCACTGATGCCTGCCCTGCCGGAGTGGATGTACCGAGGTATATTAGAGCCGTAAGAGACGGGAACTTCGACGAGGCCCTTGCCGTTTTGAGAGAAAAGCTGCCTTTTCCAACGGTGTGCGCCGATGCCTGCTTCGCCCCTTGTGAGGACGTTTGCGCCTACAAGCAGTTCGGGGACCCCATCGCCGTCCGCGCCATTAAGCGAGCCGCCGTGGACAAGGGCAAAGACGGGTGGAAGAAAAAAAAGAAAGTGGCCAAAAAAACAGGAAAGAAAGTGGCGATCGTAGGATCTGGCCCGGCCGGGCTTACGGCAGCGTACTATCTCGTCACCAAGGGGCACGAGGTGACCCTGTTTGACGCCTTCTCCAAGCCCGGCGGAATGTTGCGTTACGGCATTCCCGAATACAGGCTGCCGGAGAAACGGCTCGACAAAGACATCAAATCCGTTTTGCAATGGGGTGTGAAGTTTCAGGGAAACACCACCATTGGAAAAGATATAACGATGGAGCAGTTGAAAAGGGATTATGACGCTCTTTTCCTGGCCGGCGGGGCAAACGGGAGCATGAAGATCCCCCTGAGCGGTGCGGACAAGCGAGGGGTGCTTTGGGGTTGGGACTTCCTCAGGGACGTCAAACTTGGGAAGGCTCCAAAACTACGGGGCACAGTCATCGTTGTGGGAGGGGGAAACGTGGCCATAGACGTAGCGCTTACGTCCAAGCGACTCGGAGCCAAAACGGTCTACCTCTTCTGCCTCGAAAAAAGAGAGGAGATGCCTGCCCACGACTGGGAAATTGCCCGCGCTGAAGAGGAAGGAGTTTTTATCCATAACGCTTGGGCGCCCAAGAAAGTGCTGGGAGAAAAATCGGTCAAAGGACTCAGCCTGATCCGGTGCACCTCCGTCTTTGACAGTGCCTGCAATTTCAATCCCACCTACGATGAAAAAATCACCCATAAGATAGAAGGGAGCACCATCATCTTGGCCGTGGGCCAAGCAGCTGATCTCTCCTATTTGAAGCAGGAAGGGGCAATACGAAGCAAGGGAACCCGTATCGTGGTGAATGAACAAGACCTCGCCACAGGAGAGAGGGGAGTGTTTGCAGGGGGCGATGCGGTAACGGGGCCGCGATCCGTCATCGATGCCATTGCCCATGGGAGAAAAGCGGCCTCGTCGATTGATCGATATCTCGGCGGCGACGGGGATATCCGCGAAGTCTTGGCCAAACCGGAAAAGAAGGTGCTCTTGCCCGACTTTATCATGGACATCAAACCGCGAAACCCCATGCCTTTGCTAAGCCCGGCAGAGCGGTCCACCGGGTTTGATCATGTGGAACTGGGCCTGTCAAACAATCAGATCAAAGCAGAGGCGAATCGGTGCCTGAACTGCGATGCCCGCCGGTTTGAAGTGGTTCTCAATACGGAATACTGCAAAGAGTGCGGTTACTGCGCGGAAGTGTGTCAGCTCAACACCTTCGGCCCCGCAGAATTCTTCAATGCCAAAGGGTATCGACCCCAGGAAGTCAAGTCATGCAACTGGTGCGTCGGTTGCTTCAAGTGCTACTTTGCCTGCCCCGACTTCGCAATCGATGTTCGAGAAGTCACAGGATGACACGGAGGAGGGTTCTTGTATGAAACGTTTTCTGGAAACCGGTAATTTTGCAATCACGGAGGGGGCCATTTTGGCGGGGTGCCGATTCTTTGCAGGCTACCCCATTACACCGGCCACAGAGCTGGCGGAGGCCATGAGCCTGCGGCTCCCCCAGGAGGGAGGGGTGTATCTCCAGGCCGAAGACGAGTGCGCGGCTATGCACATGTGCATAGGGGCAGCTCTGGGCGGCATGAAAGCGATGACCGCCACCTCCGGTCCGGGGTTCATCCTCTATGCCGATCCCTATGGATGGGCCATTGGCTGTGAAACCCCGCTGGTCGTTTTGAATTCGGGCCGTGTCGGACCTGTCAGCGGCATTACCGGCGCCCCGGGCCAGGGAGAGTTCTATCTGACTCGTTATCCCACACAGGGTGGAAACTTCGAAACCATCGTGCTGGCCCCCAATTCCGCTCAGGAGTGTATGGCCATGACCGTGGAAGCCTTCTACCTTGCGGAACGATTTCGCATGCCTGTAACCGTCCTCGCCGATCAGTTGATCACCGATGGATTCGAAGATATCTCCGTGCCGGAAAACGACGGCGAAATGAAAGAGATGTCCTTCCGGGTCTGGCCTAGGAAGATCAATCAGGGGCCTAAGTTCTACCCTCCCTCAGATGAGATCGACATTGCTCCTGTCGTCCTCGGTCACAACACAGGGGCGCTTTGCTCCGATTGGACGCCCACGGAAGAAGGGTACGATATTGAAGAAGTGGAAGCGCATCACAAACATGCTTATCGGCTGATTTACAAGGTCCGCAACCACCGAGACCTTTTCAGCCATCACTATGATAAGAAATTCATGAGCGATGACCCGGACCTTATCGTCGTCTCTTTCGGAACGCCGTCGCGGGTGGTCAACAGCGCCGTGGCCAAAGCCAGGTCTCAAGGGCTTAAAGTCGGCGCCCTCCGGCTTATTAATCTCTGGCCGTTCCCGGACGAACTCTTCACAGCCCGGTCCAAGTATCTGGTGGTGGAATTGAACTGGGACGGCCAATTGGTCCGGGAGGTGCAGCGGGCTGTTCCCAAGGATTCGAAGGTGCATTTTTTGGGTATCTGCGGGGATCTTCCCACGATGCATGATCTGCTCACGACCTTTGAAAAAATCATCAAGAATGAACCTCTATCGCGCAGGGGTTGGGAACTGGAGGCATGGTAGATGGAATACAAAGCATCGGAGCTCATATCGAAATACCTGAGGTCTCGGAAAATACCCAGCACCGCTTGCTCCGGATGCGGACTGGGCATGAACCACAAGATCGTCGTTCAAGCCATTCAGGAACTTGGCCTTGGGGTTGAGGATATCATCTGGGGAACATCGATAGGGTGCGCAGGACGGCAAACCTTCGCCACCTGGAAAGGCGACGGGTTCGCAGGAACCCACGGCCGGGTTTACGCCATCGCCAGGGGACTCCGTGTGGCACTTCCTCCGGAAAAACACCTGATCTTAACCGTCGGCGATGGAGACGCCTTTGGGATAGGGTTGACCCACCTGATTCACGCCGCTCGCTCCAATGCGAACATGACGGTGATCGTCAATGACAACCTTGGGTACCAATCAACAGGCGGCCAGTACGGCTGGACCACGCCCCAGGGGAGTAAAACGGACAGCAGCCCCTATGGGATGTTTGAACACAACCTGATGAGTGAAGGGCTTGATGTGATGCACATCTTAAAGGGAGCCGGTGCCACCTTTCTGGCCCGCCATGTGTCCATGGACGGGCTCAAAGCCGTGGAGACCGTTAAGAAAGCCATCCTGAACCGGGGCTTTTCCCTGGTTCACATGCCTTACCCTTGTCCGACCAACTTCGCATCCAGGGAACTGGGTTCGAGAAATCAGGTCAACATTTACCGATGGATTAAGGACCACGCAGCCCCCTTGGGGCAGGAAAAGGAAGATACCATTTGGGCCACCGGCATCTGGTACGATGCGAGCAATTCGAGGCCCGAATTTTCCCAAATGGTGTGGGACACCGTTGACAAGATCAGGAGGACCGGCAAGATATGAAAGACAGAATCGAGATCGTTGCGAGCGGCTTCGGAGGACAGGGCGTGGTCAGGCTCGGCCAGATTATCGGAGAGACGGCTGTCAAGCAGGGGCTCCATGTGACCATGCTCAAGAGCCACGGCACGGAGATGCGGGGCGGTTACGTGAGGAGCCAGGTGGTCCTGTCCAAAGATCTCATAGACAGCCCCATGTGCGAATCTCCGGACTACTTCGTCGCTCTGTCCAGTGCCGCCTACAAACGTTTCAAAGACACCGTGCCTGAGGAAGGCCTCATTATTTATGATCCCGCCTTTGTCGATGAAATCGATAAAGGACTGGAATGCAGCCACAAGACGTTCCCTGCCAAAGATCTTTCCATGAAACACTTCAACAACGCTCTTTTCGCCAATACCCTGGTTCTGGGTCGCATGGCTGGGCTTATCGAAGCTTTGAACAAGGATTTGGTTCTAGAAAGCATGCTGGAAATTATTCCCAAGTTCCACGACAAAAACAGGAAGGCTTTTCAAATCGGATACGACTATGCCGACGCTTAAGACAGGCACCTCACAGAGCCGTGCAAAAGGGCGAAGAGGGAGGCTGGAGATGCGCACGATCAGGCACTACATTGACCGGAGAGCCGAGGAACAACCGGACAAGATTTTCTTGATCGCTCCGGAGCCCGGGCTCACACTGTCCTACGGGCAAATCAAGGAAGATTCGGCAGAGCTCGGAAAGCATCTGCTGAGTAAGGGCCTGAAAAAAGGCGACAAAGTCTCCTTCATGCTCGGAAACGGATACCAGACGACCAAGATCTTCCTTGGAGCCATGTATTCCGGGTTTGTGATCGCTCCGCTCAACCTGCTGGCCCAACCTTCTCAAATCGAATATGTACTGGAGCACTCGGACTCCAGGATGGTTTTTTTCACGTCGGATCAACAAGAAAAGCTTGAAGCGGTCTGCAAATCTCTTTCCCGAAAAGTGGAACTCATCCAAATCGACAATGATGCGCCGCGGATTTTCCCGAAAAACGAAGACCTTTCCGGCCTCACCCTTCCCCCTGTTCTCGAAGAGGATGATGCGCTCCTGCTTTACACCTCGGGAACAACAGGAGTACCGAAAGGCGTTGTCCTTTCACAAAAAAACATGGTGTCCGGCGGTCTTTACACAGCCATGGCTCATGAGCTCAAACCTGAAGACCGGGCACTTTGTTCTCTGCCCCTTTACCACATTAACGGAGAGGTGGTCACGGCGGTTTGCCCTCTGGTGAGCGGAGGCAGCGTGGTCATGCCCCACAAGTTCAGCACCTCCGACTTCTGGGATCTTATTTCGGAGTACCGATGCACCTGGTTCAGCGTGGTCCCCACAATTATTTCCTACCTGACAAACGGCACGGAAATCGAGGGCAAAGGGCTTCATCTTGACCAGTTGCGTTTCGGACGGTCTGCCTCGGCACCGCTGCCTCCGGCCCTCCAGAGGGCTTTTGAGGAGAAGTTTAAGATAGGCATCGTGGAGACCATGGGGCTTACGGAAACGGCTGCACCGGTTTTCTCCAACCCTATCGATTTCTCCAAAAGGAAATGCGGTTCGCCGGGACAGGCGGTGGGCAACGAAGCAAAGATTGTGGATCGCTACGGAGAAGAGGTACCTCGCGGGACACAGGGCGAAATCATGATCCGAGGGGACAATGTCATGAAGGAGTACTACAAAGCTCCGGACCAGACGGCCAAGGCTATTGAACCGGACGGTTGGTTCCACACCGGCGATCTTGGTCTTATGGATGAGGAAGGCTTTGTCTACGTGACCGGAAGACTCAAAGAGCTCATCATCAAGGGGGGAGAGAACATCGCTCCCAAGGAAATAGACGAAGTCTGCTACAAACACCCTGCGATTCTTCAGGCGGCGGCAGTGGGTATTCCCGACGAGCGCTACGGGGAAGAAATCATGCTTTGCTGCACTCTCAAACCAGGACAGTCATTGGCCGAAGAAGAATTGCGCGTCCATTGCGAGCTGCATCTCGGCAAATTTAAGACGCCTAAGGTTATCCGTTTTATGGAGGATCTGCCGAAAGGGCCGTCGGGAAAGATCCAGCGCCTCAAGCTGCCGGAACTGGTCAAGCGGATGGAGGGAGCGGCCGGATCCTGACAATGCAAATCAAACAGGATGGGAGTGCTTAAGGAGATGGTTGAATTTCTTCATTATTTTCCCGAGGCGCTGTCCTTCGCCAATCTGATCGCCCTGCTGTTCGGGGTGATCGGAGGTCTTATATTGGGTGCAACCCCTGGGTTGAGCCCGACAATGGCCGTCGCGCTGCTCGTGCCCTTTACATTCCACATGGATGCCGCGACCGGCCTGGTTCTGCTTGGAGCGGTGTATACGGCGACCGTTGCAGGAGGCGCTATATCGGCTATTCTTATAAATATCCCCGGGGCTCCCGCCAACATCGCCACCCTGTTGGACGGTTACCCCATGGCAGAGCAGGGAAAAGCTCAGACAGCCCTTTACATCTGCTTCATCAGTTCACTGATAGGCGGCCTCTTTGGTATGGTCATCATGATACTATTTACACCGCCTCTGGCACGGATAGCCATTCAGTTCGGGGCGCCGGAGATGTTCTGGGTCGCGATCTTCGGCATCACAATCATGGCCGGGCTGTCATCGGGGTCCATCGCCAAGGGGCTGATAGGGGGCATGTTCGGGGTGCTAATCAGCACCATCGGCTACAGCCCCATCCTTGGCATTCCCCGCTTTGTGTTTCATGACGTGCTGACTGGCGGAGTGGCCATAGTGCCGGCCCTGATCGGGCTTTTCGCCATTCCCCAGGTGTTCTCCATGGGAGAAAAACTCGGCGTTACCTACTCCCGCCCAAACTACAAGCCTGAAAGGGGGGTCTTTCTAAAGACCCTGATTGAAAACCTCCAGATGGTCAAGGCTCTTGGGATAGGCTCGGTGGTCGGAACCATCATCGGCATCATTCCCGGGGCAGGAGGGCAGGTGGCCGGGCTGATCGCTTATGACCAGACAAGGAAGTTCGACAAGGACCCCGAGTCATACGGAAAAGGGAAACCCGAAGGGGTGGCCGCCGCGGAATCGGCCAACAACGCCATGGTCGGCCCGTCGCTGATTCCTCTTCTCACTCTCGGCGTTCCCGGCAGTCCCACCGCGGCGGTGCTCTTGGGTGGGCTGCTCATCCACGGTCTCTTTCCGGGGCCGGACCTTTTTCTGAAACATGCCGATGTGACCTATACCTTTATCGGAAGTCTGGTCCTCGCCCAGTTTGCCATGTGCTTTTTCGGAATCCTGCTCTCCCGGTACTCCTACATGGTGATGAGCGTCTCCAACCTTTACATGGTCGCGGCTGTCACGGTTCTGGCCGTATACGGCACCTACAGCGTTCAGAATAGCTTCGACGACGTGATCGTCATGTTCAGCCTGGGAACGATTATGTACATCGGGAGCAAATTTGATTTCTCCTCGGCGCCCGTGGTGCTTGGGATCGTGCTCGGTCCGATTGCCGAAGACAACTTCCTCAAAGGGAAAATGATAGCGGATGTTAGTGTCGGGGTCTGGAAATACTTTTTCACCGGATATGCGAACATCATTATCATCCTGCTCTGCGTGGGCTCAATCGGCTACAGCATTTACGGCGAACTGAAGATGCACGGGAAACAAAAGAAGATCAAGAAGGAAGCGTCGTGATCAACAGGGATACCAAAGTCGCTTTATTGATACTGGCCGTAACGGTCGCTTTGTACCTGTCTCTGTCGTCGATTGACCCGGAAGCGACCATCTTCATCCGAGTGGTTATCGTCGCCATCGGGGCTCTATCCTTGCTCCTGATGGCCCAGGGGATGCTTTTAAAGCATCGTGGCGAAAGGGGTGGTGTCGCTCAAGATTCGGCTTCAAAGAAGGCTGTCTATGGATGGAAGCCCGTTGCCTATATCTTCGGGGCCATCCTCGTTTATTTTTTCGTGATGGAGCGGCTCGGCTTCTATATCTCGGCGTTTCTCTATTTTGTGGGGGTGGTATCCCTGTTGGATTGGGGGGGCTTGACTCTCAGAAAGGGTTTTGTAAGAATTGCGATTGCTTTCTTATTTATTGCAGTTATTTATTTGCTTTTTAGTGTCATACTGCAGGTCCAAACACCCAGGGGGTTGTTGATCTGAATTGTTGCAGTTTCTTATTGGGCTTTGATAGGCTTTGGCTGATTAACCTTTGGCTCATACTTAAAAAGAGGAGGGGAAAATGACTAGAAGAGCGTTAGGTTTATTGTGTATTTTGGGGCTGGTAGTGTTTTGTTTTACGGCTTCGGCCCAGGGCCAGTGGCCCGACAGACCAATCAGCATGATTGTGTCTTATCCTCCAGGCGGTGCGACCGACTTCCAGGCCCGCATCGCAACCATGCTGGCCGGAAACGACAATTTTCTCGGGCAGCCCATCGTGATCATCAACAAAGCCGGGGCCGGGGGCCAGGTCGGCTGGAACTGGCTCATCGAGAGAGGCTCCAAAGACGGCTACAACATGACCGCGTACAATGTCCCGCACTTCATCGCCCAGTCGATCGTCTTCGATACCAAGTACGACATTCATTCATTCGAGGCCGTCGCGAACTGGGGGGCCGATCCCGCCGTACTCATCGTGCCTAAGGACAGCCCCTATAGCTCTCTCGAAGACCTTGTTAAATTTGGAAAAGCAAATCCCGGAAAAGTCACCGTCAACGGCGCGGGCATGTATGTGGGGCATCACATCGCGGCCCTTCAAATGATGAAGGCTTGCGGCATCCAGATGACCTACATCCCCGAAGCCGGCGGGGTGCCTGCTATGCAGTCTGTGATCGGAGGAAAGGTAATCGCCGGATTCAACAACCTTTCAGACGCTTTTCGGAGCCAGGATCGTGTTAAGATCATTGCGATTGCCGATCTTAAGAGACACGAGTTCCTGCCGGACGTGAGAACATTCAAAGAGATGGGATACGACATCGATGACTCCAGCGTGAATTTCCGCGGTGTGGCATTTCCCAAGGGAGTGCCCAAGGAAATCGTGGACAAGGCGGCCGAGATCTTCCCCAAAATGTTTGATGCCAAGGGAACTCTTGCGAAGATGAAGGAGAGCGGGAGCCCGGTGAGAACCATGAAGCGCGATGAGGTGACGAAAATGTTCCAGGATCGCCAAGTCTTCCTGACAGAACTGCTCAAGGATCTGAGAAAGAAATAAGCGCGACTTCCATCCGCCGGTACGAGCAGGGGGGCCTTCTGCCCCCCTCCATGTTTCCCTTCGCCTTTTCAGATCTTTTCTGGTTGTTTAAACTGAAGTTCCTACTGAGAAAAGGCATAACTCTTTGATGTTGTGGCATAACTTCGATTACGCGTGTTTCTATACTGGGTACAAACTA
>JAFGDM010000042.1 GCA_016932115.1 Deltaproteobacteria bacterium
CACTCAAAAGGCCGCGGATAAAGCGGAGGAAATCGCACGTGGCGTCAAAGGGGTCGAATCCGTAAAGAATGATCTGATCGTGAAATAAACGACGGCATTTGAGGGAAGAGCCCGAGGAGCTAAACCATGGCTCTCCATAAGAAAAAAGTCCTGTTCATAATAACGGGTGTCATCACGCTTGCTGTCTTTGCGGGCATCCTCGTTCTCCTGCTCAATATCAAAGCCTTTAAGCCGCAGATCGAGGCGGCCGCGTCTACTGCCCTGGGAATGGATGTCCGGATCAACGGCAGTATGCGCATTGCTCTTTTTCCGTTTTTCGGTCTATCGCTGAAGGACGTCAATGTGCAGAACATGGGATTGGATGTCGTTACGATCGAGAAGATGAGGATAGGGCTGAAGCTCATCCCTCTCGCTAGGAAGGACTTCCAGATTAGCAGTATTGGGCTTGTCAGGCCGGTCTTCTCCATAGTTCGGTTCAAAAAAGGGATGCTTAATCTTGAAAAATCTGGACGCATGTTATGGGAAAACCTCCTTGCTGTGAAAAAGATATCCATCTCTCAGGGCAACCTTGTTCATACTGATGAAACGTCCGGCGAGAAAATCGAAGTCAATAACTTCGATTTGATCCTGAAAAACCTTTCATACAACGAGACAGATGACCCGGAACCACTCAAAAAAATCTCATTCATAGGGGATACCAGGTGCAAGATACTCAAGATCTATAAGTTCACCCTGATGAACCTCGTGATGAGCGCAGCAGGTGAAAAGGGGATGCTCGATATCAACCCGGTCAGCATGAACATCTTCGGTGGAACCGGGAACGGAAGCCTTCATGTGGACGTGACGGGGCCGTCGCCTCATTACAGGGTAATCTATACGCTTAATCGGGTCGGGATCGAAGAATTTCTTCAGCAATACTCGCTCAAGAAATTCCCCGAGAAAACCATAGAAGGGCCGATCAACTTTTCCGTGGACCTGACGGCAACGGGGAAGAGCACAGATGAGGCGACGCGATCGCTTAACGGCAACCTTTCTTTGAACGGGGAGAACCTGATGCTTTACAATATGGATATCGATGCGCTTATCACAAAGTACGAACGAAGCCAGAACTTCAACCTCGTGGATGTGGGGGCGATCTTGATCGCGGGACCTTTCGGGCCAGTACTCACCAAGAGCTACCATTTTGCGAGCCTGTACGAAGAGTCGCAGGGCGGAAAAGGGATCATCACAAATCTCGTTTCAATCTGGAAGGTACAAAACGGCATTGCCGAGGCGCGCGATGTGGCCTTTGCCTCAAAAAAGCAGAGGATCGCCATGAAAGGGGGATTGAATTTCATCAACGAGCGGTTTGTCAACATAACCGTAGCGGCCCTCGATAAACGAGGGTGCGCCGTTTACAGCGAGAAAGTGAAAGGGTCCTTCCGTAACCCGCAGATCGAGAAGGAAAATATCTTTAAGTCAATTGCCGGACCCATATTGAATCCGCTTGAGGATGCGTGGAACTTCATTCAGGGTGAAGAGTGTGTGGTGTTTTATTCAGGTTCCGTAGCACACCCGGATGAATAACGGGTGGGTTGACCCAAAGGCCCTTTTATCAGCAAAAGAGAGTCTCTGTTTGTGGGCCGTCCGATTTTCAGGTGTTCAGGCGCCCTAACAATAAAGGATGCCGGGAAGTAGATATATATGACCAATGAGTGAGTCAATGGGAAAGGAGAATCATGCACACTAATAAGCCAACTAACCGAAAAGGGGCATATATACAGGATCCCTTCGAAAGCGGAATAGCTAATATAAAGCCATTAGACCTTATCTTTGACGGAGAATCATATGGCGGTCGAGTGCCCTCGGGCGCGCCATACAGCAAAAACAATGGGCCGATACCGGAAACCCTTGTAAGCGAAAGGCGTCTTGCTGTCCGTCCCGCTGCTCCCCCGGCCTCCAGAATGGGCGGCAAGCTCATATCTTCCGCAAAAGGCCGGATTATTCTGGACGCCTCCACTGGGTAAGGTGAGGTTCGGTATCGAAACGGCCATGTGGGCTTACTGAACGCCCCTCCCCGGGCACAACGCTTCACGAAGGAATGAGAGGGGGGGGGGAATGTGGGGTTTGAGGTGTTGCGCGAGGGATATGGGGGGAAGGACACCTTCGGATGATTATTTTTGCTTGTTGACACTTGAGTACGTCGGTGGACCCGGAAGGTTGGGACGGATTGAGAATGGGAGCAAAACCTGAGATGGTGGTGGCACATGAGGGCATGAGGCTGCCACAGATGAGCTAAAGAAGGAGGCTACATCATGGACATTCTGAACTTTGTCATTGCGATTGTTGCGTTGATCATTGCGGTTACGGCATTCAAAAGAACCGGTGGGACTAAAGATCTAAAAAAAACCACAGCCGAGCTTCTGGCCAAAATGGAAAAAGGGATGCGGGAAGAAGAAGCCCCGGTGGAGAAGGAAGAACCCCGGCAGTAAATAAAGATCCAGTAGTCAGGAACTAGGATCCGGAATCAGCCGGCACTAGCAATGGTGTCTATTGCAGCGGCGTAGTTCGGACAAACAGTCTTATGCAACCGGAGGGTTGCTTCAGGCTTAAAGGAGGCTAATCATGTACCTTTCTTTAATCATCACATTTTTGCTTCTCCTGCTCATTATCAGCACCGCTATACAAAATAGTATGCCTTTGAACTTCAAGTTTTTTGCTTGGAATCTTCAGATGTCTATTACGGCCTTGATTGTTTATTCCTCTCTGATCGGCGGGGCCATTATCGCGGTTCTGGCC
>JAFGDM010000043.1 GCA_016932115.1 Deltaproteobacteria bacterium
CCATGGTGCCTTGTCTTGATGCAGCCCTTGGCTGTGGCCTACATGGAGTATTATGGAATCCGCAATACAATGATTCTCAGTACGGCGATCCTGGTCTTGATCATTATGCTCATCATATGGTTTATTGTCGATCTGGTCATCAAATGGGGGGAGAGACTCGAGCAGGACCGCGCCGAGTTGAAGTCCCAGCTTTACCATGCCCACAAATTGGTTTCCGTGGGGCAACTTGCCGGAGGCGTAGCCCATGAAATAAACAACCCCTTGGCGATTATTGCATCGGAGGCAGGCCTGATTCGGGATATGTTGGACCCCAAGCTGGGATTAGACTCTTCACGAGAGGCCCTGAACAGGGAACTTCATGAAATCGACAAGGCGGTTTATCGTGCCAAGAGTATTACCCGGAAAATCTTGAGTTTTGTTCGCAAAACCGATCCCAATCTTCTTCTCAGTGATGTCGGGCAGTTGCTGGAAGAGGTTGTTGCGGGCGTGAAAGAGCAGGAATTCAAGGTTTCGAACATCCATCTTGTGCGGGATTACGATCCGGCGGTGCCCCAAGTAATGGTGGATCCGAATTTGATTCGCCAGGTGTTTTTGAATCTGGTCAATAATGCCAGCGACGCCGTCAAAGAAGGAGACACCATCACCTTGAGCACCCGCCTTGAGGGAGATTTCGTGAGGGTTACCGTTGCGGACACAGGCGAGGGTATGGACGCTGAAACAGTTGAAAAGATTTTTATTCCCTTTTACACGAGCAAGGAGGTGGGCAAGGGAACCGGTCTCGGCTTGCCCATCGCGCTGAACATCGTCGAGGGAATGGGTGGTCGCATGGAAGTGAAAAGCGCGTTGGGAGAGGGCAGCTCTTTTGCGGTGCTGTTTCCGGTGCCTGAGAAGGGGTCAAGCCCTCCTTGAAAAATGGTATGGACGGGAGTGTAAAAACCCAAGATTAGAAGGAGAATAAGGATGGCTGACAATGCTGGAAAACGATCCCCTGCCGAGCTGCCTAAAATTCTGCTTGTGGACGATGAGGACCAGTTCCGAATCACTTTGGCCAAACAGCTTACGGTTCGCGGTTATCAAGTACTGGACGTAAACAATGGAGAGGACGCCATCAAGATCGTGCGCCATGAAGACCCCGAAGTGGTCGTTTTGGATCAGAAAATGCCTAAAATGGACGGCATTCAGACCCTTCAGGAGTTGAAAAAGATCCGCCCCGAGGTCCAGATCATCATGCTCACGGGGCACGGAAGCATAGAGTCGGCCCGTGTAACCGGCAAACATGACGTCTTCGGCTATCTTCAGAAACCCTGCCCGGTAGAGGAACTAATTGAAAAAATTGAAGGGGCTCGCGACGAGCGCCGGTACGCCATGGCGCGCCAGGAAATTCCCCATGTTGACAAAAAGAGCGTCAAAGATTGGCTCATCGGTGTTCAGAATTCAAGGCCCGGCATTATCATGCTTGGTGCCCTGATTTTTATGATCCTCTTTTTCATGCCGCCCACGGAACGGTTGCGGGTGCTTTTGACCACGGAAAAAGGGTCGCCCGGAGATGAAATCATCATGGGATATGCGGATTACGGGAAGATGAAACCCGGGCAGAGCGTCTCTCAGGTTTATGCGGGAAAGGCGGGCCTTTACAGGACCGTTAAAACCCCGGACGGAAAAAAAATGAAGGTTCCCCTTGGACCGGAAGCAACCATGCGGCGCGCTCATGTGATGATCGGGGTCCTCTTTGTAGCGGCGTTGTTTTGGGCTACCGGTGCCGTGCCGGTGGGGGTGACCGCGTTGTTGGTGGGTGTTTTGATGTATTTTTTCGGGATCCTTCCTCCGGACGGCGTTGCCAAAGCGTATGCCAAGGACGCGGTAATTTTTATTTTCGGCGTCCTGGCCATGGCGGCCGCCATTTCGAAAACGGGCCTGGACCGCCGCATCGGCATTCTTTTGCTTTCTCCGAGCACATCCCTTGCCAAGATGGCTTTCATTTTTGCGCCCATGCTCGCCATCACGGCGGCTTTTTTGTCTGAGCACGCCTTGGTTGCTTTTATTGCCCCCATTTTCATGATGGTTTACATGGGCGCTATCAAGGCCTCGGGCATTTCCAAGGACAAGGCTCTGGTGGTCATGATGCTCTTGACCTTGAATTTCTCCGCCAATATCGGAGGCCCCGGTTCACCTGCAGCCGGCGGCCGCAATGCCATCATGATCGGGATTCTTTCCGATTACGGCATCAGCCTGACCTTCGCCCAGTGGGTGAAGTTCGGGCTGCCTTTTGTTCCGGTCATGGCCGTTATAGTGGGAGTTTACTTTTATCTGGTTTCAAAGGGGCAGCTCAAAATCAATAGACTCAATATTGCGGCCGCGGTCAGGCGGGAGTCTGAAAAACTGGGCAAAATGACCGTCACGGAATATAAGACCGCGGCCGTCCTTATCATCCTGATCATCATGTGGTCCACACTTTCCTCTCGTTTCGGCATGGGAGGTCCCGTGATTTTGGCTCTGGTCGCCCTCAATGTTTTGGGTGTGCTCCGGTGGAAGGATGTCAACTCCATACATTGGGATGTAGTGGCCCTCTACGCCGCAGCGAGCGCCATGGGTAGCGGCCTGGCCGCTTCAGGCGCGGCCCTGTGGATCGCGGACAGCTTCGTTAGACTGCTGCCTGATTTTCTTACCCGGTCAGGGACGGGTCTAAGCATTGCCACTTCGATCTTTACCGGGATACTGACAAACTTCATGAGTGACGGAGCAACTGTCGCCGCTATTGGTCCTATTTGCGTGCCTATGGCGACGATTGCGGGGGCGTCGCCCATCATGGTGGGGTTGGCCACGGCCTTTGCATCATCCTTTGCTCACATGTTGGTCATCGGCACGCCGAACAACGCAATTGTTTTCGCCCTGGCTAAGGACTACGAAACCGGTGAGCAACTGGTCACCATGAAAGACTTTTTCGTTCATGGAGGAATGGTCCTGATCTTGTCTTTCCTGGTCCTGTGGTTCTGGGTTATTCTGGGATATTGGCAGTGGATGACTTTCCCCGTGTAAACAAAGCTGAAAGAGAGTTTGCCCTGTCTTTATTACAGGGCGCAGGTCAGTTCCGTGCGTTTGGGGAACATTCATTCGCGAAGAGGAGAAAGAACCCGTGGTAAAAGAAAAAGTCAACATTCTTCTGGTCGATGATGAAGAGGCTCTTCTGGACTCTATTAAACGAAGGCTCCAAATCAGAGATTTCAACGTGATTGCCGTAAACCGGGGGGACAAAGCCCTCGAAGTTGCTCGCCTCCACCCCATCGACGTTGCTTTAGTGGACCTGAAAATGCCGGGCATGAGCGGTGAAGACGTGCTTCTTCATCTAAAAAAAGACTACCCCTGGATGGAGGTAGTTATCATCACGGGACACGGCTCCTTTGATCCTGAAAACGAAAGTGTCTATAACCAGGCCTATTCCTATCTGGGAAAACCTTGTGATCTGGAAACGTTGCTGCGTGTCCTGGTGGAGGCCTATAAGAAAACGGTTATGAACAGGCTTAGGATATCCCCTGAAGAGATGGAGGAGATCCTCGTACGGGACGGATTAAAAACCCCGCGAGAGGTCCTCAAGAAGATCAAGGAAATGGATCAACATGGGGGCGATAAAAGTCCCTCTCTGAATGATCCGGCCTGAAGCAGGTTCGGAAAAGAAGGATACAAAAGTTTTTATTCGGTCGGTAAGGCCGTCATGAGCGTTTGGTATGACATCATATTTCACAGGTCTTAATAATCGCGCAGATCTTGCTGAAAACATCCGTCAGTCGCAGGATTCCGACGATTTCCCCGCCTCTTGTGACCAGCAGTGATTGATGACGGCCCAACATCAGACGATGAACGGCCTCGTTCAATGTCGCATCTTCGGCGACGTATTCCCCTTGAGTTGGGGAGTACATGATATCCTTCACCTTCAGTTTCGCTGCGTTTCTGCAAATATCGTCGATCGGCTGTTTCCACAGGCCGTGATCCTTGATCATTTGCCGGATGTAATCCGCATCAAGGCCGAAGCGCGTCAGGTCTTTCAGGTCGCCGATACCCTCATATTTGGGTTCCAGACTTCTTATGATATCCAACTGGCTTAGTTTTCCAACGATGCGGCGCCGTGCATCATATACGAGAATGGCCCTGTGACGATATTTGTTTTGATCGAAGTGCTTTTGAGCCTCTTCCAGAGCCATAACGGCTTCATAGAGTGTAGCTTTCTCTGAAACCGTGGCATAATCCGCCAGCGGAACCATCATTTCCTTAACTAAGATGGTCTCCATAAAATGTCTCCTTTTTTTAATCCCTATTTGTTAGACGCGACGCATTGTGATCTCCTTGATTTGGGCGTCAAGAATTTTTTCTTCATGACGGCGCTTTTTGGCCGCCGCATCGCTAACTTTAGCGACCAGCAAATCAATATCGCAGGGTTTCATCAGGTAATCAAAAGCCCCCAGTCGCATCCCTTCGATAGCCGTTTCGACTGTTGCGTGCCCGGTCAGCATTATCACTTCTTTCAAGGGGTGAAGTCTTTTGATCTCTTCAAGAGTCTCAATACCGTCCTTGCCGGGCATCTTGACATCAAGAATAATGACTTCCACGTCGTTGTGGGCCTTGAGTTTTTCCAGGGCTTCGTCACCACTGTAGGCAGCTAAAATGTCTAAATTTCTTCTGGTCAGTCGTTTGGTAATGGTTTCCACAAACGGGATTTCGTCATCTACCAGCAGTACGCTTGCCAGCGCCATGTCGCCTCTCCTTTTTACTTTGTTTCCAAATTCTTAATCAGCGGCAGAACAATACGGAATGTAGTGCCTTTCCCTACCGTACTATCCACTTCAATTTCACCATCCATTTTTTTAATGATTCCATAACAGATAGCGAGTCCCAGTCCGGTGCCTTTTCCTACGGGCTTCGTAGTAAAAAAAGGAACGAAAATCTGAGCAAGATTAGCGGCGGGAATACCGGGGCCATTATCTCGGATGCTGATGATTATTTGATCCTTCCCGAGTTCCGTAGAAATGTCAAGGCGGCCGCCCTTTTTTTCCATAGCGTCCATAGCGTTGTTAATCATGTTCATCAGAACCTGCTGCATCTCGGTCATGGACATTTGGGTTTCCGGCAAATCAGGCTGGAGGTTTGTGTGAATTTCCACATTCGCGTATCTTGCTCTTTGGGAGGAGAGGTTGACTACCTCTTCAATCAGCTCGTTGACCTGGACACTCTGAACGCGGGAATCGGTTTTTCTGGCAAAGCTCAGCAATTTATGGGTGATCTCTTTACATCGTCGGCCCTGGTTTTGAATTTGCTTCAAGGCCCTCTTGAATTCCTCCATGTTGCCTTCCTGTTCCGTACCTTCTTCCATCAAGTCCTCTATCCAGCCGGCTTCCTCTACCATAATGGCGACCGGATTATTGATTTCATGGGCGATTCCCGCGGCCAATTCCCCTATAGCGGCAAGCCTGCCCGTCTCAACCACTTGCTTGTTCATCATCTGCTTTTCCTGATCTGCCTTTGCGATCCGCATTACAACCCTTCTGGATAGCACGAAGGCCATTGTCAGGATGGCAAGCCCACCGATTGCGAGAAGGATGATTGTCAATCGGAGCGTCCTGTTCAGATCCGCCAAGGCATCGGAGGCAGCCTGCTGGTACACGAGAAGCCAATCGCCGTCTTTCAGAAAAGAGGCTACATAAAGGTTTTTTCCTCCCGAAGTATCGGTTTTTTCCACAATATTGATATCACGAATAATATTTTTCTTGTCTGCGAGTAAGTCCGCTAGGACCTGCTTGCTGTCATCCATGTCCAAGCAAGGTCTCGTCTGGCATTCCCCCTGCGTGTTGATGATGAAAGCAAACCCGGTTTCTCCGATCCGAACGCTTTGCACAAGCGTGTTAAAGGCCACAAAATCAATGGTAGCCCTCAAAATCCAAGGACGACCCCTCCAGTTTTCTTGTACGGCAATGATAAAATGGGGGAGCTCTCTAAGGCCGAGAAATACATCGCTTATATAATAGGGTTTTTGAAAGGCCGCCTTGAACCACTCTGCTTCAGAGTAAACGGCCCCGCCCAGTTTATAAGGTCCTGCATAAGCAATCTGGACTCCCCGCTCGTTGATTACACCGAGATCCACGAAAAAAGGGCTGAATCCCTCCTGTAGGTTGGATAATTTTTCCTGTAGGAAGGATTCATTACTCAACTCTTCAAAACTGTAGCTTTTTGCCAAAAAACGGATATGCTTTAGTTTTTCTTTGAGGAAGGAATCGATATTCTGCTTGTGGTTGAGAACCAGTTCCCCGAGATGATCGTGGATTTTTTCACTGTAAGAATGGTGAAACTGATAGAGAATGATCCCGCTGACCAAGAACATCGGAGTAAAGGAGACAATGATAACCAGAATCACGATGTTCCTGATCAGGGATCGGTAATAAAGACCGTTTGATGTTTTCTCTTCAGTCATGGGAGAAACGGTTAATTAGTAACAATACTTTGATCTGTCTTTCGAAAATGCCGGTGCCTAACATTTCAATAATGTAGTCAACTATAATTCACCTCCAGCTCCTTGCCAAGAGGCAATTTTTTGCCGTTCAAGGCCTCAGTGTTCGAAACTCGAGAGGCTATCGAACACTGAACCTTATTATGCGGCATTGCCGCGAGCATCAACGAAGTAATCTACAGGAAACGCTCGGCCTATCGCTTTACGAGGCTTTGCCCACAGCTTCGAATTAAGGAGGACCGGGTCTGTGCAAAAGGTCGTGAACAATGTCCTTGAGTCGATCAACCTGGCCGCCGTCTTTTTCGACCACCGCCGCACCGGCGGGGACGGGAGGGTGAAGGATATAATCGGCAAGAAAGGTATGGATAACCACGGGTAGATCCGGTGCAAGCCCTCGAATCACTTCGAGAAGAGGAATCTCATCCCCATCCGGAAGATCAGGGTCGGCAATCAAGAGATCCGGGGTTCCGGAAGCATTATCAATGAAGCCCAGCACTTCCCGGCAACTTCTTGCCAAGTGAACACGATAGCCTTTGGCGGTAAGCTCCCTTTTCAGGAGTTCGCGGACATTGGGATTTCGATCGGCGACAAGAATAGTAAAGGTATCCTGCAATGTTTGTGGCCCTTGAGGGACCTTAAAGGCAATGTTTGTGCCACGCAAGAAAGAAACCCGAATTTGTGCCAACCTTCCGGAAGCAAAAGACTTTATGGCGAAAAGCCACCCCGTCTCCGACCGGTGTCGGTGTCCGTTTCCTTTACAATTTGTAAAGCGGAGTCGGACGATTCACAAATTCCTGAACGAATTGTAACAATTTAGCTGTTTGAAAAATTGCAAGCATCAGGCATGGGGGTCTCTCTTAAAACTGCAAAACGAAGAGTATTCGGGATGGAGCATTAAAACACCGGGGGTAGCAAAGGCGGGCGGCGAAGCTCCACGGGAACTTCGAGGATCGACCTCTTTCGGCGATACCCCGGAAGACCTCCGCCCGCCTCACCCGTTGCCTGAAGCATAACATGGCGATGCGGCTTCTTCGTTTTTGAGTTTTAAGAGAGACCCCCATGCTCGGAGTTGCCGACTTCAGCATTTCAAACAGATAAATTGTTACAACGAATTTATTTTAGCTCGCAGTGAGCGCCGAGTGAGTATTCGGTATTCTTCAAGAGACAAAGATCTCCCTGGTATTTCGTTTATGATCGATAACGTAAAGCAGTTTCGCCGCAGCCATGAGTTCCTTTTTAAGCTCGGAAAGTTTTTCTCTGTTTATGCCGTGAGCCCGTATGTAGGCATGTCGATGGCCTGCAGGAGATCTTTCATAAGAGCTGAGAATGGAGGTCATGCGGCCGCCGTATTTGCGGATGATGTCGGCGACCTCCCGGATCGACCCGGAACGATCTTCCAGCAGGAAAGCAAACTGCATGCCTCCTTTCCCAACGCCCGTTACGGAAATCAGAACCTTGAAAATGTCCGTCTGAGTGATCGTTCCAATCACATCCCCTTCCTTGTCAACCACGGGCATGCCCGAGATTTTTTTTTCCAAAAGGATTTCCGCCGCTTCTTCCACGGTATGGTTGAAAGGGATTGTGACGGGATCTTTGGTCATGATTTCGCCGACTTTGATATTGGCGATAATGTAAAGAAGTTCATGAGCCGCCAAGGATGTTGCATCGGAAGGAGAAGCTCTCTTCAGATCGCGATCGGTGAGGATCCCGACAAGTTTTCCGTTTTTTAAAACGGGAAGCCGCCTGATTCCGTGTTCCTTCAGGAGCTTTGACGCATCCAGCATGGAATCATTGATATCTACGGTGATTACCTTTGGATTGATCCAATTCTCAACCAGCATGGTTTACCCTCCCTTTCCTTTAGCGCGAAGAGCTAAAATATTATCGTACTTAAAAAGTTTTTCCCCGCAGGTTTTGAAATTTTCACCTTTTCCATGAGGTATCATTTGACGTCAAAATACTACGAGCGGATTTCAGTGTCAACTCCGCTCCAATCGGCCCCTATTGCCCCAGGAACTCCATGATTGTACCGAAACTCCCCATCCCGTACCCCAAGGCGCCGGCTGCGATCCAGTATAGGGCCGCCGCTGTCACTCCTGCGGCAGGGAAGTTGATCAACCAGACAGTCAGAATATCCTTCAATACGATCCTGCCTGGACTTCTTTGCCCTTCCCTGGGAGTAACTCCGAGAAGAGAAGATTTCAAGATCTGGTTTGCGCTTATCGGGCTGCCCACGAGGGTGGCTGTAATGACCAGCATTCCGGTCGACCCATGGGAAACGAAGGATTGGGGCGGTGTGATTCTGGAGGTTTTCTTGCCCAAGAGCTTCACGATTTTCCATGCTCCCAGGGAGAGCCCAAAGCTCAGCGCCACTGCTGTACAAAAAACCGACCAGAGGGGAATTTCAAAGGAAGTCGCATAACCGGAGGCCAGAAGTGTCATGGTGATCAGGGCCGTTGCTTTCTGAGCATTGTTGGCCCCATGTCCCGCGCTCACCAAAAACAGCATCAACCAATGCGCTTTTCGATATCCTTCCACACTTGCGGGGATAGACCTGTTTGTAAGGGACATCACGAAGGAGGAGAGAACAAAGCCGGCTATCGGCACAATTAGAAGAACCAAAAATATCTTTATCAGGGCGGCGGAGGAGTTCACACCCGATAAACCGAAGGCGGCGACGAATCCACCCAAAAGCGCTCCAAGAAGGGTGTGGGTTGCACCGGCAGGGGAACCCGCCCACCACGTCAAGTGACTCCATGTTGTTGCGCTCGCCAAAGCCGCGCACAAACACAGAAGCGCATCCGGCCCCTTCAGGGACACTACATCAAACACTTGCTTGCCGAGGGTAAAGGCAACAGCAGAGCCTAAAAGAAAAGGACCGAATAATTCGCCGACGCAAGCCAGATGCAGAGCTTTTTGAGGGGTGATGGATTTTGAAAGAACATTGGCGGCAATGATGTTGCCTCCATCACGGCATCCACTCATGAATGCAAAAAGAAGCGCCAAAGCGATGCCGAATATGACCATGCGATCCTTCACCTCTCGGGCTCTATCTCATGAAGGATTCTCTCTTACGCGCCCTCTAAAGAGGGAGAATTCACAAAGACGGCCTCGAATATGTTTAATGTACCTAAGCAAGGGGCGTGCCACTGCGAGGAGGACCAGAAAAGAAACAAGGATTGTCGGGTGTTCATTTTTGCCCCTGCCCAATATACCATGCCTTCCTGTCCGCATTTTTTACAGGCTGTAAAGGAAGGGGTTCGGAAACTCGCCATTGAAGAGCATCCTTCACAGCTTGTCGACAAGTCGGCTCGGGCAGCTTTAGGGGTCGATTTAATGAAGAAAAAAGCGACTGAAAACTCTGCATTAAGCGCTTTAAAGGCTGTGACGTTTATGCGGCTGAAACGGAGGAAAAGGTGTATTTCGAGCCTACGGCGTTAAGGATGAAAACGCCGGGAAACGCCTCTTCGAATCGATGGATCGCTTTCCAGCCCGTGCAGTGCATAGGCACTACCACTTTGGGGTCCATGGCCTTTAAGGCATCGAGTGTATCCCCGATAATCGGCTCGAAAAAAGGACCTGCGAGATGGAATCCTCCAAGGACCGCGTGGACGGTTTGGGCGCCTGTGATTTTCTTCCCGTAGACTACCGTGTTGACGATGCCCGCGTGGCTGCAACCGCCGATCACCACCAACCCTTCTCCCTTCAAACGAGCGAATAGGGCTTGATCATCAAGGATCGGGTCTTTTTCCAGCTTCCCGTTTTTTTCTACAAGCGCGTGGGGCATTCCCTTTTCAAAGGATGTGGTTCGCTCCACCTCCCCGCTCACCATGATCATGTCATCACAGATCAGTGTGGGTTCTGCAGTTTCCTTGATTCGGCCTCCCCGTTTTTCAATCTCTCCACGATCCAGCATTACGGGAAAGCGATCTTTGCCCCCGTCCTTACGGGTCACATAACGCGGAGAAGTGAATGCATACGGATGGACCAGCACTGGCATGGGTTTAGGCATCTTTTCCAATAAAACGTTTAAGGACCCTAAATGATCCATGTGCCCGTGACTGAGCACAATAGCTTCCACCTTCGTGAGGTCTACTCCCAGGTGCTTAATATTGTGGGGTACGCCTACGGCGCTGTACCCTGTATCGAAAAGGATGGTGTGCATTTTGGCCCCTTCATAGACCGTCACCAGTAGAGAAAGACCATGTTCTCCTATAACGGTGTCGCTGAAAATCTCACCGCCCCCTGAGTGGGCCGCACGACGGACTGTCTTTGTATCGCCGAGGAGCACATCCACATAATTATCCATGAGCGTCAATACTTCCACACGGTCAACTTCTTTAAGCATCATCGTATCCCCTTTCTTCGAACAATCAACAATCACATAATGGACTTTCAATGAAGCAGGAACGAGGAACTATACTGTGTGCAGTGAACCGCCGGTCCTCTTTATTCCCGCCTTCCGCTTTCTGCTTTTTGGCACTTTTTTAACTCTTTCCACAATTCCTCAACCTGCCGTCTCGTCTCTTCCGGTGTTCCCTCATTGTGAATCACGAAATCCGCATGGCTTAACTTCTCATCAATGGGCCATTGGGCTTTCAGGATATTCTGCGCCGCTTCCAGGCTGATGCCGTCCCTTTTCATCAGGCGCTCGATCTGTATCTCACGGGGGATATAGACCAAGATGACCTTGTGGACCAAATGGCGCAGGCCGGCTTCGAGAAGGAGCGGGATGTCGGCCAGGATTATTGCATTGGGGATTTCTTTCGTGATCCTTCGAACCTGATCAAGGAAGGCCGCCACAATGCGAGGATGCGTGATGGCTTCCAAGACTTTCCTCTTGCTCTCATCGTGGAACACAATGGCCCCGAGCTTTTTTCTGTCGAGCTCTCCATCCTTCTGAAGGATCCTTTCCCCAAAAAATGCGACAATCTCGTTGAACGCCGGTTTTCCCGGTTCGACAACCTGCCTGGCAATGAGATCAAAATCAACAGAAGAGGCACCCAGTTGCTGCAGCATTCGGACCACGGTGCTCTTGCCGCCGGCAATGCCCCCGGTGGCCCCGACAACCAGATGTGCGGATTTTATCCCGTTTGCCCTCACTCCCATAGCTTCTAACCGAGATCCCAGTTCCCCGGATTCATGATGCCCCGGGGGTCCATAACCTTTTTAATCCTCCTCATGAGATCGACGGTGTTGGAATCCATTCGCTCCAAAGCGAGCTTTTGCGCGGCTACCTCTCCTTTCCAGACGATCCCTCCCAAATCATAGGTCAGACGGTTGGATTCTTCCAGGGCTTTTCGTGTCTTATGGATCTCGACCTCGTCGGCCCGGTTAAAGGAATAGTTGAATCCGAACATAATGCTGTTTCCCATGAGGACCTGATGGACGTAGGAACACATCATGTCGTACTTGCGAAAAATTTCCATTCCTTTTCGCCATGCTTCGGGGACCTTGGTTATGGGCAGGATGGCCCCCGTGTATTCGAACCCGCCTCCCTTTCGGAAATCCGCAGCCAGAGCTGCCAGTGGCGGCACATCCAGAAATCTTTTCTCAAGAGCCGGGTGCAGATGTTCGACAAACTCCACTCGGCCTCCGTCCTTAAATTCTTTGAAGAGCCGCTTGTATGCGGTCTTTTTGAGTTCGAGCTCTTCCTTGAAATGGCCCGACAGAATCAGAACGTAAAAAATATGGTTCAGCCAGTCCGGCTTTTCCTGATTGATAATGAAAAAATCCTCCAGCATGTCAAGGTACGTGGCTTCGAAAATCGCATCCGTCATAAGATTCACGTCATCGCTTTTGAACACAATCACTTCCCGGTAAGTCGGTTTGGGATAGAGTTTGATGGACAGCTTGGTGACCACGCCGGTTGTTCCCAACCACCCGATGAAAAGGCCCGACAGATCGGGGAGCGGTCCTCTCGTGAACCAGGAAGAACCCAAAGAGCAGGAGCCTATTCTGCAGATTTCTCCTGTGGGAAGCACTGCCTCCATCCCGCTCACCATGTCTGAATTAAGCCCGTACCTTGGCGAGATATGGCCGTGTCCCTGAATTAGGACGTTTCCCACAACCGTGGCCGTCGGCGGGGCTTCGGGCGTTGAATGCTGGAGCCGAGGATGATTTTTTTCTAAATAGGACTTAAGAGACCCCTGGGAGACGCCCGCTTCAATCAGAGCGTAACGATTGATCTCATCCACTTCAATGATCCTGTCCATCCTTCGCAGATCCATGACGATCCCGCCTCGGTTCGGCACAACAAGTGCTGAAAGGGTAAATCCTCCGCCCAGGGGCGTGATCGGGATCTTGAATTCATCGGCGAGCAGAAGGATGCTACGGACTTCATCCACCGTCGTCGGCATGATCACGAAGTCCACATGGCGGGGGGGCTGGGCTCCTGAATCCCGGGAATAGATAAAGAGTTCCTCCGGATTATTCGACACCCTATCGTTTCCCACAATGCGGGTCAATGCGCTCATAATATCCATGTAAGCACCTTCTTTATCTATTTTCCAAGGGGGGATTCATTGAGAGTCCGAGTCCATCTCTTATGCTTACACCGCCGCTATGTCAACCCCGAATCAAGGCTTGGGGCCTTGACACTCGAAACTTGCGCGAGGTATCGTAACGCCGATTTCTTAGCCTGAAGGCTGGAGACGAAATTTTTTCAAGTAACCCTGTGAGGAGGACGTATGGTTCAGCTCAGCTTCGATGCCCACCTTTGCAAGACCTGCCCAACCGGTGACTGTCTTGTCAAATGTCAGTATCTTGATGTAGACCGGGAAAAAGCCGGAGAGGAGATGGTCAAGATCAGTGAAGGAAAGGATTCCTTTGTGCTGCAGGACTGCGTTACCTGCTATGCCTGTGAGGAGTACTGCAAAAGAGGAAATCACCCCTTTTACCTCATTACCGAGAGGCGGCAGGAAAAAGGGATTCTCGTAGCTCCAAGGGCGATCACCCGGCAGTGGGTCAATATCGGAGAGCCCCAGGGAAAATATAAAGTGGGTAAAATCAGGGACAAGGTTTTGTCCCTAGGCTTTATGCCTGAATATCTGGAATCAGTGAAAGGGGAACTCTTCGAAGACCTCATGCCCTCTTATGTATTCGGGCAAGAATTTTTCTGCAATGTCGTCTACATCCACTTTGCCGACACGGCGATCATTAAGCAAAGACTGCCCCGGGTGATCGATCATTTTAAGAGCCTGGGGGTGAGGGAAGTGGTGTTTATGCACGATGAGTGTTACGGTGCCTTTGCCTCTCTTGCCCCGGCCTACGGTATGGAGGTTCCTTTCAAAGCCGTCCATTACTTCGAGTACCTTTATCAGCGGCTCCGGGACTTGCGCGACAAGATCCGCCCCTTGAGACTTAAAGCTGCTTATCAGAGGCCGTGCTCCGCGAGGCTCTGCCCCGACAAACATCACTTTGTCCGCGACATTATGAATCTGATCGGGGTGGAGCTGGTTGAAAGGCAATATCAGGACGAGAATGCCCTGTGCTGCAGCGGCATTTTAAGCCTTTGTTTTGGTTATGATATTGCCCATGACGTGAAGGCAAGGAATCTGGCGGATATGGTAAAGCATGGCGCGCAGTATTGTGTTTTCAACTGCCCTGCCTGCCAGAATACCCTTGGAGCCGAGGTTGCCAAGATGGGCATCAGGCCTATCCATATGATCGATCTCTGCCGCATGGCGATCGGTGAAAAATCTCCGAACGGAGTGAGGCCCACATGAAGAACATCCTGCAAGCGCTTGCCGATGCGGTCGGGAGAGACTATGTGTCCGATCAACCCGAAGAAATGTATTTCTATGCCCGCGATCCCGGGCTCATGCCCCCTCATCAACCGGATTATGTGGTTGTTCCCGGGACCGTTGAAGAGATACAGACCGTCGTAAGGCTGGCTTCCCGAGAAAAGATCCCGATCGTTCCCATGGGCGCGGGCATGGCGTTGACCGGCCTCATCATTCCCCTCAAGGGCGGAATCGTGCTGGACATGAAAAGAATGAACAGGATCCTGGAGGTCCATGAAAAGGCCCGCTACGCTCTTGTGGAAGGAGGTACGTCTCAGGGTTTCCTCAAATCGTACCTCGAAGAACACCACCCGAGATTACGCCACAGCATTCCCGATTCTCCCGCAACAGCAACCATCGCTGCAAACGTCATGATCCACGGCCAGGGAAGGCTCACCCAGCAATACGGTTTTAATTCCGATATGGTTTCAGGATTGGAGGTGGTCCTCGCATCGGGAGAGATTTGCAGAATCGGCTCCTGCGCGGTTTCTCCGGATTGGTTTTCCAAGGGGGCGCCTTTTCCCGATCTGTCGGGACTGTTTTTAGGATGGTTCGGCGCAACCGGCATCATTACCAAGATCGCCGTCAAGCTCTACCCCAGGAAGAAAATGAGGGATGTGGAGATTTTCCTAACCGATGACGAAGAGCTTGTACCTTCCATGATTTATGAACTGACACACACGGAGATGGTGGAAGACATCAATATCTTTGTCCAGCCCCGGCCCATGATATTTCGAGGCAACCACCATATCGCGCTCTTCTTCACCGGTGATACGGATGAGGAGCTGGAGTTCAAGCGGAAACTCATTTGGCACGCACTTGACCCTTATATCAAAAGCAAGGACGGCGGCTTTATGGGCATCCCCCCCGTGATGAAACCCACGCTTCTGGACATGCCTCAGAAGAGCGTGAGCCGGTTCGCGGATGTGAAGAAGGGAGGCGGCTTCGAATATTCCGGGCCCATTATTCTGGTTGAGAAATATCCCCAATGCGCGCGTAAAATCGTGGAACTGGCCGCCAGATATGATCTGGGCTATTCGGGGATGGCAAGAATTATCGGAAGAGGACATTCTATGATGTACGGTTTTGCCTTCACGTTCAATCGAGCAGATTCCGAAATGATGGCAAGAACCAGAAGTGCTTTGTGTGAGATCAGCCTATTTGTTTTGGAGCTTGGTGGTGTTTTTTGGAAACCCACGGTCGAGGAACAAAAAATGGCCCTTGAAAAAATGGACCCGAATACGCGGGCTCTCATGAAGATGATCAAAGCCAATCTGGATCCCCTGGGCATTATGAATCCTGGAAACTGGGAGGTCGCTTAGATGAAATATGAAGAGTTGGTTCACAGGTGTTTCCGATGCGGTTACTGCAAGTTTACTGAAGACTATCACGATTTCAACTGCCCGACCTACCGTAAGTTCAGGTTTGAAACTTACTCCCCGGGAGGCAGAATGTGGCTCATTAGAGCCTGGCTCAACAACGAGATAAAAACGAGCGAGCGGTTCCAGCAGATTCTCTTCTCCTGTGCGACGTGCGCGAACTGCGTCGAGCACTGCGTTTTTACGTTCAAGGACGACCTGGTGAACATTTTTGTTGCTGCCAGGGAAAAGCTCGTAAGTGAAGGCATCATCCCCCCTGCGGTCAGGGATTATCTCAAAAATATCTACATCGGCGGCAACCCTTACAAGGAGCCTGAAGCCGAAAGAGGAAAATGGACGGAGGGCACCTCCATCAAAGCCTTTGAAGGTCAGGAGTATCTCTTTTATATCGGTTGCGTGGGTTCCTACGATGAAAGAGCCAAGAAAATCGCCCGATCCGTTGGAAATTTATTTCTTAAATCGGGCCTTTCCTTCGGTATCTTGGGGGAAAAAGAACACTGTGACGGCAATGAAGTGAAAGTCTTAGGAGAGGCGGGGCTTTTTCAATACCTGGCAGAGCGGAATATCACCCAGTTTAAGGAAATAGGCGCAAAAAAAATCGTCACCCTCGATCCCCACGCCTTAAACGCCTTCAAGAAGCATTACAGGGAGCTTGGTGCAACCTTCGAGGTGTTTCATTCCACCCAGATCCTGGCCCACTTGATCCGGTCCGGTAAAATTCCCCTCTCATCCTACGAGGCGCGCGTCACTTTCCATGATCCCTGCTACCTGGGAAGGCACAACGGGATTTACGACGCGCCCAGGGAGATTTTACAATCTATTCCGGGCGTTGAACTGTTGAAAATGCGGCAGAACAAGGCCGATGCTTTGTGTTGCGGCGGCGGTGGAGGCAATTTTTTTACCGATATACTCGGCGGCGGCAAGGACAGTCCTGGTCGCATCCGGGTCCGACAGGCCCTTGACACAGGCGCTCAAATCATCGCCGTATCGTGCCCCCAATGCGCCAAGATGCTCGATGACGCCCTGAAAGCTGAGAACCTTACGGAGCGCTTAGAGGTTCTGGATGTTTCGGAAATCCTGAACCGAGCTCTGGCCTGATCAGCAGCGCAGGCCTCGCTTCTTGGGGCCGAGATGATTTTTCTCAACATTATAGGCCATTTTCACCCAATCGCACAAAAGAGGCCTTGTATCCCTGGGATCAATGATATCCTCGATGCCGAAATGTTCCGCCGTTCGAAAGGGTGAAGCCACGGCCCGGTACTTCTCGTGCAAGGAGTCCAAATAAGCCTGAGGGTCTTTTGCCGATTCTATTTCTGCGCGATGGGCGGCATAGACCCCCCCCTCGATCGGGATATTTCCCCACAAGGCCGAGGGCCATGCATACTGCCAACTAAAACGCAATGCGGTCTTTTGAGCGGCCCCTGCTACGCCGAAACACTTCCGCAGATAGAGCACCGCTACAGGTACAGTGGCCTGAGCCATAGCAAAGCCGGCTCTTACACCTTTGCGAATCAGGCCCATTTCTTCGCTCTTTCGGCCGATCATGAATCCCGGCTGATCTGAAAAATTTACAATTGGAAGATGGAAGGTATCGCACATGTCGATGAAGCGCATGTACTTTTCCGCCACATCGTAATTGAAGGCCCCGCCCAGAAACCTTGGATCATTGGCCAGAACGCCTACGGCATATCCATTTAACCGGGCGAGCGCCGTTATCTGCGATTGCCCCTGGTACCTCCCTATTTCGAAAAACGAGTCCCGGTCTAGGACAAGATCGAGAAGCCTTCGCATATCGTAGGGGTGCTTGGGGTCTCTGGGTATGATGGAAAGCAGGGCCTCTTCCCGCCGGCCCGGAAAATCCGCGGCATGAGGCTCTTTCTCCGGCATTTCCCAGACGCTGGAAGGTAAATAAGAGAGGAATTTTTTGATCTGAAGAAGTGCGTCCTTTTCATCTTCTGCTTCGTTGTCCACAACACCCGAGATGCGGGTGTGGATGCGGTACCCGCCCAGTTCCTCCTTGCTCCAGGTTTCGCCTGTTGCGGCTTTGACGAGAGGCGGCCCTCCGACGAAGACCTGAGCTTCTTTTTTGACCATGACGGAGAAGTGGCTTCTGACCATAAAGAGGGCGCCGAGCCCGGCTATAGCGCCAAACCCGGCCGCTGCGACCGGTATTTCCGAAAGGGCTTCCACCTCGTGCTGAGTTCCTTCGTCGTTTCCTGAAGGCAGTTCCGTGTATCCGAACTCAAGAATCTCCCGGATCGATCCTCCTGCCCCTTCTACCAGCCTCACGATTGGGAGTCTCAAGGATCTCGCCATCTTTGCGAAGTATCCGCGCTTGGCCTTGTACATTCTTCCCACAGAGGCCCCTTTTACCGCAAAATCATCCGCGTGGACGGCCACTCTGCGGCCGTTGATCTTTCCAATGCCCATGATAAAAGGGCAAGGCACAACATCCTGGAGTTCCTTTCCCTGCGTATCATCATAGGAAGCCAGCCCGCTCAGACCCCCTCGCTCCAGGAAAGCTCCGGGATCCACAAGAGCGGCGATGCGCTCCCTTACATTATTCTTCCTGAGACCTTGCGGATGAGCAATGTCTTTTCGCCTGCCATAGGTGCGGGCCAGGTGTTTTCTCTTTTCCAGTTCCTCTATTTCTTTTTGCCAGGACATGGTCAGCCTCGTTCATCTTATTGTCACTTCCCTGATTATGGTTATCAGATTCGGGCGTAGTGTGCCAGCACGATTTTAAGGCTCGGTGAAGGATTGACAGGGGCTCTTGGATGATGGATAGTTCCGTGCGTGAAGTTCATAGCCGATTTGCACATCCATTCTCATTTTTCGCGGGCTACCTCTCAAGATCTCGTGCCCGAAATGCTTTCCGTGTGGGCGCAAAAGAAGGGCGTTAAAGTAATCGGAACAGGGGACTTCACCCACCCGGGTTGGCTGGAAGAACTGCGGGAAAAATTAGTGGAATCGGAAAGGGGCTTCTATCGGCTCAGGCCGGACCTGGAGAAAGCACTCGAGGCTCTTGTTCCACCGTCCTGCCGTTCGGCGACACGATACATTCCCTCCGGCGAGATCAGTTGCATTTACAAACGGGCCGGAAAAACGAGGAAGGTTCACAATCTTGTCCTTATGCCCGATTTTGAGGCAGTGGCCAAGCTCAACGACCGCTTGAGCCGCATAGGGAATCTGCGCTCGGACGGCCGTCCGATTTTGAGTCTTGACTCCCGTGACCTTCTCGAGATCGTTCTGGAAATAAGCGATCGGTCCTTTTTCATTCCAGCTCATATATGGACGCCGTGGTTTTCTCTGTTTGGTTCAAAGTCGGGCTTTGACACGATTGTGGAATGCTTCGGAGATCTTACGGATCACATCTACGCCCTCGAAACCGGGCTTTCCTCGGACCCGTTCATGAACCGCCGGCTTTCCGCCCTTGATCCCTATCTTCTCGTTTCCAACTCCGACGCCCACTCTCCTGCCAAGCTCGGCCGGGAGGCTAACCTCTTCGAAACGGAAATGGACTACGATCGACTCCTGCAAGCGATGAAGCATAAGGCCGGATTTGAGGGGACCATCGAGTTTTTTCCTGAAGAAGGGAAGTACCATCTCGACGGACATCGGAAGTGCCGGACGAGGCTTTACCCGGAGCAGACCGGAAAGAGGAAGGGTCTCTGCCCCGTCTGCGGCAAGCCCCTCACCGTGGGAGTGCTCCACAGGGTTTACGAGCTTTCGGATCGGAAGATCCCTTGCGGCGCATCGCCTTTTTGGAGCCTTATCCCGCTTCTCGAAATTCTATCTGAGGTTCTCGACTGCGGTCCTTCATCCAAAAAAGCAGTCGCTCTGTATGAGGATCTTCTGGCCCGGTTGGGGCCTGAAATTGAGATCCTGATGCGCACTTCCCTGGATGACATCAACAGGGCGGGTGGACCGGTGCTTGCGGAAGCCGTCCTGCGGATGAGGGAGAACAGGGTGTATAAGGAGGAAGGATATGACGGCGAGTACGGGGTGATCCGCCTTTTCGACAGAGCCGAGAAATTAGAAAAAGGCCGGCCGCACCGGTTTCCGGAGCGGGAGCTTGCGCATCCGCCTGTCACGCTTTTTGCCTCCCCGTGCGCGGGCAAAACCAAGGCAGACTCAACCTTGCCTCAAACTTCACCATCTATTCCGAGAAGGACGCCCTTTTTATGAGCAAGGGTCTTTTCGTCAGCCTCGTGCGGATAGTTTTACTCTTCTATTGACAGAGGTTTCTTTGCTCCTTTACACTCTATCACAGTGAACGGGGAAGGCGAGACATGGGATACCTCGAAGGTCTGGATGAATACCTTGCGGAAAACTATGAGATTTCTGTTTTTGACTTTGCCGTGGCTTCAGGAAAGGCATGGGAGCTTTGTATGCACGACCGCTCCGTCCGGAGAGGGTTTGTGGTGGAAAATCGCAAGTGGGATATAAGCTTTGACCTTGGCGGCGAGGAAAAGGAGGAACTTCAGAAAATACAGGTGAGGTATCTTTATCCTGCGGATATAAGCGAATCCGTCAGGCCCCTGGTCAAGTTGGACAGGGAAGTGGAATCCATGAAACTTGAACCCATTATTTCTCCCCGTAGACGCCGCTTTGTGAAAAACAAGACCCTTTTCCCTTTGATGAAAGAAAAAGAAGTCCTACTTTTTACCTTGCTTGACGGAGAGGTACTTCGGGGTATTTTGGCGGATTTCAGCAGGTATGATGTCACTGTAAGTATGAAGGGAGGCTTGCTTGTGACAATTCTCAGGCACAGCATCTATGACCTCAAGAACAAGAAAGGCAGATGTTTTCTTAAATCCTTTCAAGAAGATCACAGGGACTGGGAAAAGAGCTCCCTATACGTCTCCTAATGCTTGAAGGCTCTTTGGCCGGTAAAGACCATTGTTACCTGCGGGTCGGCTTCATTGCATGCCTGGATGACCTCGAAGTCTCTCATGGAGCCCCCGGGCTGCACCACTGCCCTTATTCCCTCCTTGATTCCCACATCTACCCCGTCCCTGAAGGGAAAGAAAGCATCTGAAACCATCGTGGCGTTGATCAAGCCGCCGTTGGCCTTCTCGGTCTCATCGTTGATTTCTTCCAAAATGAGCTTTTCCTTCAGCCCGTTCTTGACCTTGAGTTCCATTTCCTTGTAAGAAACACCGTACCTTTTAAAACACAGACGATCCGCGTGTTTTGTGTAGGCTTTGTATGCGGCGATTTCCGCGACCCCCACCCTGTCTTGCTCGCCGGTTCCAATACCCACGGTCACTTCATCCTTCACGTAAATGACGGAGTTGGAGCTGACCCCTTGTTCAACATGCCAGCCGAAAAGCATATCCGAGAACTCCGCTTCAGTAGGCTTTCTTTCAATTATGTAGGTTTTCCCCTTGTGCTCCGTTGCGGCAAGGGAAAAATCCTTCGCAGACTTGATGCGATTGAAGGGGGACTGCTGCACAATTAATCCACCGTCCATGAGACTCTTGAAGTCCAAAAACCGCTCGCCCGCATAGCTCGAAAGCTGATCAATTTCTTTTATGCGAATGATCCTCAGGTTTGCCCTCTTAGCCAGAACAGAGACGGCGCCCTCCTCAAAATCAGGGGCCGCTACCACCTCAAGGTAGTTTTGTGCGATCATCTCGGCTGTGGTAAGGTCCACAGGGCGGTTCAATGAAACCGCTCCGCCGAAAGCGGCAATCCGGTCGGCCATATTGGCCTTTCCGAAAGCCTCAGCGAGGTTTTCTCCGTAGGCGACACCACAGGGATTATTGTGCTTAACAATTACTGCAAGGGGCTTCTCCATGAGATATTTCATAATGTTGAGAGAATTATCCACATCTGTGAGATTGATCTTTCCAGGGTGCTTTCCTTCCTGGATCATATTTTCTTCTGTAATGGCTGATACCAACCCTTTGCCGGGCTCGATGAACCGGCACTGCCCGAGAATAAGGTTGCCGTTCACCAATTCGTACAAGGCCGCCTCCTGGCCCGGGTTCTCTCCGTAACGAAGTCCTTTTTCGATTAATTTTCCGCATTTCTCGTCGGGCAATTTCCAGACCCTTTTTCTGTAAACAAGAACCTGATCACCAAAAGAAACTTTTATCTCAGCAGGGAAGTGGTCATCCATGACCGTGCGGTACATCTTCTTGAGGTCTTCACCCATCCTATCACTCCTGATTTTTCCCTCTCGGCAATCGCGCCAAAGGTTCTTCGAGTCTGCGTGCTTTGTGAAAGATCGTAACAATTTAACTGTTTGAAATGCTGAAGCCGGCGGCCCCGATGCTTGCGATTTTTCAAACAGCCAAATTGTTACAAAAGATCAAATTTTGCGCTTTTCTATGTACGCGTAGGCGTTGTGGTTGTGAATGGATTCGAAATTCTCCGCTTCCACGGCGAACCACGTAATGTTTTGATCGCGGTTCAGCTTCTGGGCGATTTCACGAACGATGTCTTCTACGAACCTGGGATTGTTGTAAGCTTTTTCGGTGACGAATTTCTCGTCTTCCCGCTTCAGCACCGAATAAACGTCGCTCGAAGCTGTCTCTTCCACCAACCTTATGAGATCTTCGATCCATATGAATTTCCCGAATCGGACCTGAAGCCTGACTTCTCCTCGCTGGTTGTGGGCGCCGTAGTCGCTGATTTCCTTGGAGCAGGGACAGAGAGTGCTGATAGGGACGTGAATGATAAGGATCACGTCGGGCTTTTTGTTCAAAGTACCCTTGAAGGTGCACTGATATTCCAAGAATCCCTGAGAACCGGTAACCGGGGCTTTTTTGTTGATGAAATAAGGGAAGGTAATCTCCATGTGCGAACTTTCCGCATCCAGCCGCCTTTTCATCTCTTCAAGGATCTCGATGAAGTTCTGCAGGGAGATGCGGCGGGAATGCTCGTTTAGGATCTCCACGAACCGGCTCATGTGGGTTCCCTTATAATAGCGGGGAAGGCTCACATACATGCTGATTTTGGCGACCGTCTGCTGCTCGCCTTCATTTTTGTCTAAAACCGTGATGGGGTAGCCGATCTCCTTGACCCCGACCTGGTCAATGTCAATCTCCCTATCATCCTTATGATTTTGGATATCCTCCACGACTATACCTGCCCAATATATCCTCTGCCGGCGCCATTATTTAATATCCTCTAAAGTAAAGTCAACAAGCAAAAACAGGGCAACAAGAGACAGGACCATAACATGAGGACATGAAACTGCGAAAGGGGCTGTCCGAAGAAGAGCCAGCCAATTTCCACCTTGCTTTTAAAAGCATCCGAGTATAGGGTAGAAACTGGTAACGGGGCGTGGCGCAGTCTGGTAGCGCACTTGCTTTGGGAGCAAGGTGTCGGAGGTTCAAATCCTCTCGCCCCGACCA
>JAFGDM010000044.1 GCA_016932115.1 Deltaproteobacteria bacterium
AGCACCAAGAAAATGCAAGAGGATGTCGGTTTCATGGCAAGACTTTCCTTATCGAATCACGCAATCCCGACCCTTGTTGAGCCGGCTCGTTCCGATCCATGGTTGAGGGACCGGCAGGTCTCGATCCCGCCGGTCCGTTTCCGTTTCAGGCTATTACTTGGATAGTTTGAACTCAGCCCTTCTGTTCTTGGACCAGCATGCTTCATCCTTCCCCATGCAAACCGGTCGCTCCTCACCAAAGCTGACGGTAGACATCCTGGATGCCGAGACACCCAAAGCATTCAGGTATCTCATTGCTGTTTTGGCTCTTCGATCACCAAGAGCCAGGTTGTACTCTGCAGTCCCACGCTCGTCGCAATGCCCTTCAATCCTTACATTGTATTCAGGGTTTACTCGGAGCCACGTCGCTTTCTTTTCCAGCACGGCTTTCGCATCAGGTTTGATGTCGGACTTATCAAAATCGAAATAAATGTGGGTTGATTCAAAAGCCTGTATTTCGGCTCTCAGCCTTTGAGCCTTGTCAACATCTTGAAGGGCCGGTTTGGCGGGCGCAGGCGCTGGTGCAGGTGCAGGCGCCGGCGCTGGTTTCGGCTCCACTTTCGCAGGCTCAACGACACCCACTTGCTTTTTTGCACAGGACATCAAGGTCATTGAAATGCCGACAAACGCAAGCACAACGAATACTGTAATTGCCTTTTTCATGATTCTCTCTAACCTCCTAAGTTTTTAGAATTAAAAGCACTACACCCCGGCTATCCAATTTAAAACCAAAATATTAATACAATAACATCTTCCAAAATATATTTCAAGAACGAAGGTCGGCGGTTTCGTAAAAACTCGAAAAAACCTCACATCGAGCAATTTTAAAAGGTTACGGGGAAAGTCCGATATACGCTTCTAAGGCGACCACGACGGTGATGTCTGCTCACCCTTTAAGAAAGTGATCCTTCGCTGGTTCCGACCGCTCCCAGTCATGATGTAAATGTGGTAAGCTCCTGCTCGACTTGAGCTGAATGCGATATAGCGCCCGTTGGGGGACCAGCAGGGATCTTCGTTGTCGCCCTGGCCGACCGTCAGATTTCTCAGATCCCGACCGCTGGTATCAACGGTGAAAATGTTGAAGAGGCCTTCTTCACTCCCTGTGAAGGCAATGCGATTCAAAACTGACCACGTTGGGGAAGTGTTGTATTTCCCTTCAAAGGTGATCCTGTCCTCCCTGCCTTCCGGAAGCTCACGAACATAGATCTGGGGACTGCCTGCCCGGTTTGAAACGAAAGCGATTTTGCTCCCGTCCGGTGAAAAGGTGGGTGATACACAGATATCCCAGCTTTTTGTTATGCGCTGCAAAATTTTGCCGGTAAGATCGATTCTGTAAATGTCGGGTTCGCCGTCCATGCTCAGGCAAAGGGCTGCGCTTTTACCGTCCGGCGCCCAGGCCGCCCCAATATTCAAACCATCCCTGGCCGACACCTTGGTGGTTTTTCCTGTAACTATATCAAACAGATAGAGCGCAGGCCCTCCGCCTTCCTTGTAAGAGTTGTAAAAGAGCTTGTCTCCCTCGGGAGACCACTTGGGGAGAAGAGCAATGCTTTTGTCTTTGGTAATTTGCTTAACGTTGTGCCCGTCGTAATCACTGACATAGATTTCTTTATGCCCTGTCGCCGTCCCCACAAACGCCAGTTTGCTAAGAAAGATACCCTTTTGTCCTGTGAGGAGATACACAACGTCATTTCCCAGCCGGTGCATAAGACCTCTATAATCATCCGTTCTCCCGAAAATTCTTTTTCCAAGAATTTGGTGGCCTCTGAATACGTCAAAGAGCCTCACCTCTACCTCGAGGCTTTGCCCGATAACGCTGTACCCCCCCTTTACCAAAAGGTCGGCGCCGATGGTGCTCCAATCCTTGAACCGAATCTGTTCTGCTGTAAAGGCGATCACATCATCAGAAAGGAAAGCCGCCTTTTCTATTGGATTGAAATAGCCGCTTAGGTCCAAATCGTTGGACAGAACCTGGGGCAGATCGGAAGCAAACTGCGGACCTGCGCCGTCCGAAGAAAGATTCCGAAAATCAGGGATTGCGATCTTGATCCTATCAACGGCGGGTGCATTAATGTCGATATAGATCCTCGCCCATACCGTATTCTGGAAAAAGCACAAGGCTGAAACAAAAGCCATGACTCTCCATAAATACCAAAAAAAGGGCAGTCTGCTTCTCTTAATTCCTCTCAAGTTCCCTAAGATTGAAATTGATAATAAGTTCTTCATGACTCCTTCTGTAGCTTCCTGGAAACGGGGGTAAGGGGTTTGATCTTTCGATAGCCTTGAGCACCGATTCGTCAAAAAGAACGTTCTGGGACTTCTTTTCAAAGCGGGTGGAGATAATAGCCCCGTCCCTTTTGACCGTCAGCAACAGTATGGCTTCCCTTTCTTTTTGGTTATCCGTGGCCACAGGGTAGTGCCAGTTACTCTTGATCAGACTATCCACCTGCATCCTGTAAATCTGGATAGCCGTGCCTCCGGCAATTCCACCCCCATAGTTTGGACCTCCGCCCACTAGGCCGCCGCCCGAGGGAGACGGTCCGGCATCTTTATCGATTTCCAGCGCCCTGCTTTCCAGCTTGGCCAGAGCTGTGTCTAGATGTTCTTCGGATTTCACGTTTCTCTCGATTTTGGATATGGCCTTGTCTATTAACTCTGAAGGCGCGACCTTCGGTTTTTCCGGTGCAGGCAATGGTTTGTCCAAAGTTTTCTTCGCAATGATTACCGGCTTTTCTTCCCTTTTTGGAGCCTGAGTGATCCTTTTCGCAGGCTCCACAGGAACCTGTTTTGCCGCGGCTTCTTTTTTAACCGCTCTATGAGCTTCCCTGATGGGCACCCCGCCGGATTCCGGTACGCCCCCTCCTCCCCTCGGCATCTCCACGAGATTCACCTCATAGACCATTCCGTCAAAAGATCTCCCGGCAGGAAGCGACTCAGGGATAAAGAGAATCGATGCGAAGACGGCAACATGGAAAAGAACCGACAAAATCGCCATCGGTTTCCATTGCATCTCCATCAAGCCCCTGGGATCATCTTTAAGCTTTCCATCCATTCGGATTTAATTCCGGCCACGCTACGTTATGCTTGTTGCATCTCTATAGGATGACACCTAATCAAGCGGCTCGGTAACCATCCCCAGTTTCGTCACTCCCGCCCTCTTAACCTCGGCCATAACGTTGATGACAAAGCCATAAGGAATGTCTTTATCCGCTCTCAGAATCAGCTCTTTAACCCTTCGGTACTTGAATATGGTCTCGATCTTTGTCCCCAGTTCTTCAAGTTTCATGGCATGCTCTTCCAAAAAAATTTCCCCCTTCTTGTTCACCGTGAGGATAAGTGGATCTTCTTGGGTCTTTATGCTCTGAGCCTTGGTCTGAGGAAGATTAACTTCCACTCCGGTCATCATCATCGGCGCGGTCACCATGAAGATGATCAACAATACAAGCATCACATCCACCAAGGGGACGACGTTGATATCCGACATGAAGGTCTTTTTGGAGTTCGTCATCATATCGTCATTTACCCCACCGTAACCTTGTTATAGGCCTCGCAAAAGACCCTCAGCTTCCTTCTTTGGAAGCCATGCTCTTTTTCACCATCTGCCTTTCAACCAGGCTTTCAAAATCAGCCGAGAAAAGATCCATTTCTGACTTGAGCCGAGCAACCTTGCTGTTAAAAAAATTGAAGGCCACTACAGCCGGAATCGCCGCCGCAAGACCTGCAGCAGTAGCCACAAGGGCTTCAGAGATTCCGGGTGCTACGACCGCAAGGTTGGCAGCGCCCGTCAGCCCGATGCCTCGGAAGGACTGCATGATCCCCCAAACTGTTCCAAAAAGCCCGACGAAAGGTGCGGTGTTTCCTGTGGTAGCTAGAAAAGAGATCGCCTTTTCAAGTCTGTTGGACTGGTCGATCGCCGTTTTCCTGAGCGCTCTCTCCACCACATCCATCAAAGAATATCTGGCAGCGTCCCCTTCCTTAGCACCGGTCGGGTTCTGCAACTTGGCGAATCGGTTGATTTCCGAATAACCCGCTCTGAAAAGCTGAGCCACCGGGCTAAAAAGGAGTTCCTCCGATTCCGCGTAAAGCTTGGTGAAAGCGGTGTTCTCCCAGAAGAGATCAAGAAAATAGGCGTTTTCCTCATTGGCTCTGCGTATGGCTCTCCACTTCATAAAAATGATCGTCCAGGAAGTGACGGAGAAAAAAACGAGAACGAACAAAACAAACTTCACCACGGTCCCCGCATGAAGAATCATCTGGAAAATGTCGCCCCCAAAAGTGCCGCCCATCGAAATCCCGCTCATCTGGTCCTCTTATATCTCTATATGATTCTGGAATGATTCCTTATAAAAATACCGATTGCAAGAATTATTCGACACTCTCGCTTCGGAAACCATATCATTTTAACTTTCAAAATACATCGTCGTTGACCTTGGGTATAGATGTCTCTCTCAAAACAAAAACCGAAGACCCACTGGTCTCCTCAAAAAATCCCACATCACTTTATGGACTTCAAATATCCGCAATGGACCGTTTACTTGAAAACCCTTCTGAAAATCTTGTCATCCGCCTCGAGACATTTTGCTTTCAGTATATGATACTTTTCAAGAAGCTCCTTGCCCTCCTGTGTCAGGCTGGAGCCCCTTGTCTTGTCCGTTGCCACAAGCCTGACCTTCAGGTAGTTCTCCGTGACCTTAATCTTGCTCCAAACGCCTTTGTAAGACATCTTCATGATCTTGGCGGTCCTGTTGAGCGATCCCGTCTTTTCAATGTTTTCCAGGATTTCGCTTCGCCCTTCCCCGATTATAATGTCCCCTTTTTCGTTGATGATCCAATGTCTTGATCTTAATGCGAGGTCCACCATCCTTCCCCTCCTCTTAACCTACCCGATTTCCATCCACAATTCTCCGCTTTTTGCCGGATCATATCCCCCAAGGCCGATAACCCTGTCCTTGAACTCCTGAGAACGTATCGTCTCAAGCACCATTTGAATCGCTGCTTGCTCCATCACAAACGAAGGGAAGATGAGATCGTATTGTTCCCGTTCCATGGGAATGAAATCCAGGTTTAGCGCCTTTGCCGCAGCGTAGATCCCCACGCCGCAATCTGCCGCTCCGCTGACGATATCCACGGCAACAGCCATGTGCGTAAATTCGTCATGATCGTAACCGCGAATCGCCTCAGCCTTGATACCCAATTGTTTCAGCTTGTAATCCAAGAGCACTCTGGTTCCCGACCCTGCTTGGCGATTGACAAAGGTGACGTCTTTGCGGGTCAGATCTTCAATGCTCTTGATCCCCTTTGGGTTGCCCTTGGCCACCATGAGTCCTTGCTCCCTGAGAACAAGATGAAAGACGCTCACCTTGACACCCTTGAGATACCTCTTGATGTAGGAAATATTGTATTCACCCGTTTCCGTGTCGAGAAGATGAGAACCTGCCGCATGGCACGTTCCCCTCCTCAAGGCCGTCAAACCTCCAAGGCTGCCCACATTGCCTGAGGAGATTCGGATATCATGTCCCCTGCGTCTGATTTCATCAGCCAGAAGATCTATGGTGTTGTCATGGCTTCCGATAATCACCACGGTGTTCATGATTTCGCTTTCGCTTACAAGAAGTTCCGCCTCCACCTCCTCACCCTGTTTCACACCCTCGGAAAGGTTCGGTATGCGTATAATTCCCTCCGCTCTGGTCAAGGTTGTCACGGACCCGGCCGCTCTTGGTAAAGGTGTTGCCACGGTTTTGTTCCCAACTTTGCCGATGTTCACCCTCAGGAATTCTTCAATGCCGAGTTTGGAAGGCAAATCCCTCGACGGCTCTACCTTGATGGTTTTGGTCTCTGGAGCTTTACTGCCTTGCAGCGAGTAGAGTAGCGGCCTTACAAATTGCTGAAAAGAAAGGGTGGCGGAAACCGTGAATCCAGGGTTCCCCACGACCGACTTTCCTCTCACGCACCCTAGAATGGTCGGTTTTCCGGGCATCATGGCCACACCGTGCACGAGAACCTCTCCCATTTCTTCAATGATGTGTGCGGTGTAATCCTTGCTTCCCGCCGAAGAGCCTGCATTGATCAGCACCATATGGGCGTCGGAATCTAAAGCGCGCTCAAGAGCAGCGCGAATATCCTCTTGGAGGTCCGGTACTATTTTATAGATGATAGGAGCAGCGCCGCACTCACGCACCAATCCTTCAAGGATCAGAGAATTGGATTCGATGATCCGATTCTTTTCCAACTCAAAAAGATCTCCAAGCTCGCGATGATTAACAAGCTCCGATCCCGTGGGGATGATCACCACTTGAGGTCGCTTCCACGTTTTAACGGAAAAAACGCCGGCCGATATCATGGCGCCCAAATCATAGGGTCGGATTCTGTGATTTTGAGGGAGCAGCAATTGGGTTGCCACAATATCTTCGCCCACTTTTCGCACATTCTGCCAAGGGTAAGCAGCTGAGCGGATTTCCAGCCGGTCTTCATCCATTTGGTAAATCTTCTCCACCATGATCACTGCGTTGAATCCTGCGGGTATGCCCTGCCCGGTATTGATCCACAGGGCGTCTTTGCCGACCATAAGGACCTTGGGGTTCCTTTCAGTAGTGCCGTAAGTTTCCTCAGCTTTCACCACAACGCCGTCCATGGCTGCTGAGTGGTAAGTTGGCGTTGAAATTCCTGCAAAAACCGGTTTTGCAGTAATCCGGCCGAGAGATTCTTCGGTTGGGATCTCCTCCTCCCCGCTTCTAAGATCCATTCCAAACCTGGAAAAAAATATTGCTTTCGCCTCCTCCAACGTTTTCATCGTGAGATAGACATTCCGTTTCAAAGCATTTCTCCTATTTAAAGCGTTTTAAGCATTTGAGGCATTCCCTACCGAAGCATCATAATCTCCACGATATCCCCCCGGTAAAGTCCTTCTCTATTGCGTCCGACCCGAAGAAGGCCATCCGCTTCAACAAGTGTGGAAATAAGTCCGGACTTGCCGAAGATGGGCTCTGCAAGCCAACCTTCACCGTCCTTCAGAAGGCGCACTCGGATAAAGTCATCCCTACCACTCACGGATTCCACATTCCGCGCCAGTCGCGCTTCTACGATATCGCGCCCCTTGACTTCCAAATACGCCTCCCCGGAAAGGGTTGCCAGGAAAGGGGCCAGAAATATTTCGGCTACCACCATGGCTGAAGCCACGTGGCCAGGAAGACCGAACAGAGCACGGCTGTCTGTGCGCGCAATGATGGTCGGCTTACCCGGGCTGATTGAAATCCCGTGCACAAGGAGGTCCACCTTTTCCAAGGATTCAAAAACCCTGAGCGTCAGGTCCCTCGTTCCCACTGAACTTCCTCCGGAAACCCACACGGTGTCGGCCCCTTCCAGGCCCTTTTTCACCATAGCCAAAAGATCATCGAAATCGTCGCCGCAGCGCCCCGTGTAAACCGGCGCTGCACGCTTCTGTTCACAGAACGCGCCAAGGGTATACGTGTTAATATCCCTTACCTGCCCGGGTTTGGCTTTCTCCTCCACAGGAATAACCTCGTCACCTGTGGAAATAATAGCCACCTTGGGGACCCGGTACACGGCCGTCTCCAACACTCCGAGACCTGCCAGCACGCCGACATCCTGAGGACGAAGCCTTCGACCCGCTCTGAGGACAAGCGCCCCTTCCTTAAAGTCATCGTCCGGCTGAATTACGTTTTCCTGAGGAGAAACGACTCGACTGATTTCCAGCGTGCTTTCATCAAGAAGATGACAGTACTCAATCATGATCACACTGTCGGCCCCTTGCGGCAACATACCTCCCGTAGCAATCCTCACGGCTTTGCCTGAACTTGCGGTGACGGAAGGGATTTCTCCCATTTTCACTTCCCCCGCGATTTCCAAAAACGCCGGGAAGCTCTCAGTTGCACCAAAGGAGTCTTTGGCTTGGATCGCATACCCGTCCACAGTAGCGCGCAGAAAGCCCGGTAGATTTTCGGGTGATACAATGTCCTCGCTCAAGACCCGGCTCAAGGCTTTCGAGACCGGCACATGCTCTCTGCCCACCGGTTCGAATTCCCTGAGCAGGCTCAAAACTTCTTCAGTTGTTTTCACCTTGAAAAACAAAAGGGCACTTCCTCCTTGATCTCCTCCCTCCTTATCAATGTATAATCTAAATTGATATAATTAAACAATAAAAAAAGCCGCCGAGACCGCACTCTTGATTGTATCCTTTTTATTGTGTATACTTTTTTTGTATGGACTATATCAAACATATCTACTGGCTATCTCCCGACGAGACGACCCTGCTCCGCGAATCGCTTTCGGCCAAGGGGATAAAGATTAAATCAGCAAAAGGCGTTGTGTGCACCCCCTTGGACATAATCAACAAGATCTCCATTGTAGCCCCCGAAGTGTGGGATGACACCTGCGCTCGCCAGGGGAGCTGGTACAGGGCTTCAAAAAAAAACGGCCTTTTTCTCCTAATCAGCGCCAATGCTGTTGAAGGGCTTGCTGGAAAAAAAGCCGCTACCATCAGGGCGGTTGATTTCCGGCCATCCCGGCTCGCGGATCTTGAAGAGAAGCTTGAAATGACCGGAGAACTAGATTTCTTGAGCAAAGTCCCCTCCGGGTGGCGAGAAATCAGTGATTTTGAAAAAAGGGTCTATCTACGATGGGCGGCCAGACTGGGTTCGGATATCGATGATTATGATTTTCTTTACCTCACCCAAACGGCAAATCATGCCAATTTTATCAAACCTCGCTTTTTCATTGAGGAGAACGGCCACAAGATACCCTATTCCATTGACCGTAGCGCCCACCTTTGCTCTTGTTGCCTCGAGCTTTTTCAAGTTCTTGGTGACGAACATCCCAAGAAGCTTGTGGCACCCTGTCCGGGCGCAACCATCTTCGCCCGCCTCGAGCCGGACCGATATCTCCTCGTCGAGAAGCCATAATCATTTCGGATTTCGCACTTCGGATTTGGATTCTTTTTTCTTTACATGCTTTTCTTTTTCCACTATATCTTTCGACAAAATGAATGAATAGCCATTCATTCTTTTTGCGGCTTCGATGTATTCTGCAGACTTTCAGAAAATGATTTTGGAAAGGCCGGAGCATGGAACCCGCGGAGGAAGAAAACCACTAAGCCACCCAAGGGAATAAGCTCGATAAGACAGTCCAAAATCTTTTTATGGAAGTCTGTAATTATAAGCTTGTATCAGCATCAGAAGAGGGGGATTTGAGATGAAAGATGTAGTCATCGTATCCGCTTGCAGAACAGCAATAGGGAGCTTTGGAGGTTCCCTGCGCGATAGTCATGCCGCCAAGCTTGCCGCAGTGACCATGAAGGAGGCGATCAGAAGAGCGGGCATCGAACCGGGCATGATCGATGATGTTCGATTCGGTTGCTGCCTGGAGCCGGGCGATGCCCTTAACGTAGCCCGTATCGGAGCGCTACTGGCCGGTATTCCCGATTATGTGACCGCTGTCACGATCAATCGTGTTTGCACCTCGGCCATGGATGCCGTGGTGTCCGGAATGATGATGATCCAGGTGGGAATGGCCGACATAATTTTGGCGGGCGGGACAGAGCACATGTCCGGCATCGCTTACACGGTTCCAAGCGCAAGGTGGGGATGTCGCTTACAAGATCACGTTTTTGTGGATACGATGATTCAGGCTCTTCACGTCGGCTCGCACCTCATCCCTCACCCCGAAGACGGCCCTGTCAAGGAGGGAATGCCTCTGGATCTTTTCAAGGGTAAACCCTATATTATGGGCTTGACTGCAGAATTCGTTGCTCAGTATCACAATATCAGCCGCGAGGAAATGGACGAAGTGGCCCTCAGAAGCCATAACAATGCAGAAAGAGCAACAAAGGAAGGAGATTTTAAGGAGGAAATCGTCCCGGTCCTAATTCCTCAAAAGAAAAGTAAACCGCCCCTTGTTATTGATAAAGACGAACATTTTCGACCCGGCCTCACCATGGAACAGCTTGCAGCATTGCCTCCTGCTTTCATTCCCAAAATCGGCAAAGTCACAGCAGGCAACTCATCCGGCATCAACGACGGCTCCAGTGCCATGATCGTCATGTCTGCGGATAAGGCCAAAGAACTCGGGCTGAAACCTCTGGCGAAAATAAGAGCAACCGGCAAAGGTGCATGCCATCCCTCCGTCATGGGTCTTAGCCCTGTGCCGGCCTTGCAGGATCTCTTTAAAAGGAATCCGGATCTCAAGCTGGGTGATTTTGAACTCATCGAGTTGAACGAAGCTTTTGCGGCCCAATACATTGGGGTTGAGAAGGAGCTCAGACTCAATCGAGAGATCACGAATGTGAACGGATCAGGGATCGGACTCGGCCACCCGGTGGGCTCCACAGGTTGCCGGATCATGGTGACCCTGCTCTATGCCATGAAAAAGAGGGGCAAAAGCTTGGGGCTGGCAATGATCTGCGGAGGTGGAGGCGTGGGCATGGCCACAGCACTTGAAATGCTCTAACATCTGTTTGACGGGAGAGCCGGCAAAACTCGCTAATAGTAACAATTTAGCTGTTTGAAATGCTGAAGCAGGCGCCCCTGAGCATAGTGGTCTCTCTTAAACCTCGTAAAACTCGCGGTACCACGTTACAAAGGTTTCCACGCCTTTCTCAACCTTCGCTGTCGGAGCGTAGCCAAAATCCCGCACGAGATCGTCTACGTCGGCCCATGTCGCCGGCACATCCCCGGGTTGCATGGGGAGGAAGTTCTTTTTTGCCTTCTTACCTAGAGCCCTTTCAATCGCCTCGATGAACCCCATGAGCTCAACGGGCGAATTGTTCCCAATATTGTACAGCCTGTATGGCGCCCTTGATCTACATGGGTCCGGGAATTTTCCATCCCAACTCATATCCTCCTCAGGCGGCCGATCCAGCACTTTCACAACCCCTGTTACGATATCGTCGATATAGGTGAAGTCCCTTTTCATTCTCCCGTGATTGAAAACGTCGATCGGCTTGTTTTCCAGGATTGCTCTGGTGAAAAGGAAAAGCGCCATGTCAGGTCTCCCCCACGGTCCGTAGACTGTGAAAAAGCGAAGTCCCGTCGCAGGTAATCCATAAAGATAGCTGTACGTATGGGCCATAAGTTCATTGGCCTTCTTGGTGGCCGCGTAAAGGGACAAGGGATGATCCACGTTGTCTCGCACAGAAAAAGGATATTTTTCATTGAGACCGTAGACGGAGCTTGAAGAGGCATAGACCAGATGCTTTATAGATTGATGCCTGCATCCTTCCAGAATGTTCATGAACCCCGCGATGTTGGCGTCTATATAGGAATAGGGATTGACAAGAGAATACCTGACTCCGGCTTGGGCTGCGAGATGGCAAACAGTGTCGAACTTTTCCATCGAGAAAAGTGCCGTAATGGCTTCGCGGTCTTGAAGGTCCACTCTTCTGAACCGGTAAGTCGGATACTTTGCGCTCTTAACCCATTCTCCGGATTCGGCTTTTTCCCGGGCAATTCCATCTCTTTCCAAGCGCCCATACTTCAAGTTTACGTCATAGTAGTCATTGATGTTGTCAATGCCGACGACCTCGTCCCCTCTTTCCACGAGTCTCGCCGCCGTGAAAGATCCTATAAATCCTGCACTGCCTGTCACCAAGACATTCATGAATCAACCTCTTCCCCATTGTGGCGGTGAATTATAGGTTACTATGCTCTGCTGTGCAAGCCCTCTCCCTGAACCGGAATTTTAAAAGGGAATAATGCGGAATGATAGGGACCAACTTGTCATTGCGAGTGAAGCAATTCTATTTGCATGCGAGGCGCTATTCTCTTTCCAAAGACGATGTGGAACTTTTTAAGAGACAATCACGCTTGAAATTGTGCGGATCTTCAAAAATTCGTGCCCCATTGCTTTTTATCTATCTCCAGAGGCTGGAAATGAAACAGGGCCCTCCGCCGTCCCCTTTCACAAAAAGACCCTCAGACGCTGACGACCCTGCTGCCGCAACAGCGCTGAAATGATACACCTGAATTTCGATGTACCCTGAGCCTTCCACGTTGTTGTGATTTACCCTTGATCCGGGTACCATCCAGCCTTCACCATCGTTTGTAACATTTCCCTGGCTGTCACAGGCCACCCACCAATTTTGGCCGTCATAGTAGTAAATTTGCAGCTTGCCCACATCATCGTATCCGGGGCACGGAATCACCAAGGTCACAGGGGCGGGGAACACCATATCCGGAAGAAGATTCAGCGGAGAACCCACTGGTTTTACTCCGCTTAGGGGAGGAATGGTTTCCACCGGCCCAAAGTAAGGCTCTACTCCTGTTTCCTCTAAAAAGGTGCTGGGAAAAATGATTGATGCCCCCATCAGAGATCCGGATTCCACGGTGATGGTTTTTTTTGAGCCTGTGTTGTCGATGCTTGTCGATGTCTCCGGCAGCAAAGCCGCTTCTGCGCTTTTTTCTTGCTCACTCTGAATCCTGAAGCGAAAGGTGAGGGGCTCCATCACCACACCAATCCTGTCTTTCACGTTGATCGTCACCTCCACAACGGAGCCTGGTGGGTAGATTTTCGGGAAGGCAGTCTCGTTGCTCCTGTAATATACGGCCCAGAGAATGTAAGAAATATTTCCGTCACAATCCAGGGGAACCCAGTTGACGAGCTTTTGATTCATTTCATTCAGTTCATTGAGCTTCCGCGTGTAGGTGCTGTTCTCATCCTTCACGGTGAGTGTAATCGAATTCGGATCGCTCATATCAATACCGTTTACGGAGTCAATACAAACGGAAAATCCCGTGTTGCTCTGAACTCCCTTTTCTTGAGGCGAGATGCCCGCGTTATTGACTGGAATAACCCCGATGACCTCTATATCATTCCAGGCGTCGGGATGAGAGCCGGGGTCGTTCGCAGCGGTACCGGACAAGTATTCTTCGTAATTGGTCCAACCGTCCTGGTCCGTATCCAGGTCTCTGTCCGAAGCGTCCACCGGATCCAACCCGTTAAGTTCTTCGTAAGCGTCCGGAATGCCGTCTCCGTCTGAATCCGGCATAGAGGGCTGGTCCGCAGAAGAAGATCCGGGGTCGGAAGGAGTAGGTTCATCCTTGGAAGAAGATCCAGGATTGGAAGGAGTAGGCGTAGCCGGTGTAGAATTTCCGCCATAGACCTCGAAATTATTGTCACTGTATCCTGCTGCAGGATTTCCCGCAGCATCGGTAGCCGCAATCGTCACAATCGCCTTGCCGTCGTCTCCCGAAGGGATGATCGTTGTGTAGGTCCATTGCTTGTTGGTAACTTCACTCATCTCGGCGCCGGACAGATCATTCCCGATACCTGCATAGTCTATGCTTATCCGAGGGATATCCGAAATGGGTGCGGCATCCGTGAAGTTTGCGGTGATGGTTAGGGTGTCTCCCGGCTTTACCGGGTTGGATTTGCTGTAAGACATCGCGACTGTCGGCCCTAATCTATCAAGTATTACGTCTGCCTTGGACGCCGGACCCGATAAAAGGCCCTGATCATCCTTGACCCAGGCATAAATCGTGTGACTGCCGTCCAAATCCTTTAAAAGAAAATCATTGACCGTGACAATCGGGTTTTGTTTTGCCCCCCCCGGGATAGGTAAGAATGCTTCTCCGGCGGGATCACTTTTTCCATCCAGGATAATATACTCGCTGACCAGAGCATCATCGGCGGCCACCATCCTCACAACCACATTTCGTCCGTTGGTGTATACAATTGTACTCCCGCTCTTGCCGTTTACCTCGAGGCTCGACAAAACCGGCTCGCCATTGAGCGCCGAGGGCGTAGAGGGTTCGGTGTACACTTCGTTTGAGTAGCCGCTCTCAAGACCTTCTGAGTTAAAGGCTGTGACTACAAAATAATACCTTTCTTCTGAAATCCCATGAATTGTGAATTCAGGGCTGCTCGGGTTTGAAAGGCTGTTTAAGGAAACGAGGATCGGCGATGCTCCTTCCGCAGAACCCGAACCTTTATATGGACCGCCCTGGTTCAGGCTATAATAAATCTTGTAACCATCTAAATTTGTTTCGGTATTAGCGTCCCACGCAAGTGTCACATCCATTGCACTGGCCATACCTGCGATTCCCATCACCAATCCAAAAGTCGTTGCCAGAAGACACGAAAAGCGTCTTATTCTCCCTGTTGATGTCATACCCGTCCAGCACCTCATATCTGATCTGTATAAAAAAGTAGTATGCTTCGGCAAGGAGAAAGCAATAGCTGTGCCAAAAAATAGCCATAGCATTATGTATTTGATATTGTAAGTTAAATACCTTTTTTATTTTTCTTTTGGGTTTTCTGTAGCATTTTTTGCTAATCATTTTGGATAAATATGTATTATTTTATATACACATAATAGTGGAATCCCATTTAACCAGAACAATCCCATTTTTTCCGCTCTTTTCCCTTATCCATTAAAGCGCACGCCAAGATTGGAAATACCAGGCTGCCTTCCGGCGTTACACAAAATTCTTGACCTTCCCGGAGTAAGCGGCTATTTTGCTCAGTCTTGCGGTAGGCACCGGCTATGGCCGGTTGGTACCGGGAGGAAACGCGGAAAGATACGAGGAAAAGAGATGATTAAACGCACGATCTTTGCAGGATTCGGCGGGCAGGGCGTATTGCTCATGGGCTATGTCTTGAGCCACGGAGCGATGCATAAGGGCCTCAATGTGACCTACTTTCCTTCTTATGGGGCGGAAATGCGGGGGGGAACCGCCAACTGCACGGTTACCCTATCGGACAAAAAAATCGCTTCGCCGGTGGCTTCCAGCCCCGATATTCTCGTGGCCATGAATTACCCTTCTCTCGAAAAATTTGAATCGGCCGTGGCAAAGAAGGGCCTCATTTTTCTAAATACCTCTCTTATTAACGAAAACCCGTCCCGATCGGATGTTGAAGTGATCCGGGTGCCCACTCTGGAGCTTGCCCGGGAGACCGGTTCGGATCGTGCCATCAACATGGTCATGATCGGGGCGTTATGCGCGAAGAGCGGACTGCTGTCCGCCGCAGATGCGATGATGGGCATGGAGGCCGCGCTCAAAGGGAAGGAAAAATTCTTCAACCTCAATCGAAAGGGCATCGAACGGGGGTTTGCATTGATCAATGAAAATCAGTGATCCTTCGCCTGAAAAGGTAGGGACGATAAAGCACTAGGAACTTCTGTACCTCTGAAACCTCTCCACTTCCTTTTTAAGCCAGTCCGGCCAGTGGGTTTCCTCTATCGGATAGCTCGCATCAAGGGCCTGGAAAGACCCCGCGCCCGTCACTTCGGCAATTCTATCCGGCAGGTTATACTTGACTTCGTCCACACCAACAAGTTCAGCAACGCTTCTGTTGATTTCCTCCTCAGTCTTATCATAAGGGTTGCCGTCCTGAAACGCTCTCTGAACTGCCAGTTCATTAAGACATTCCCTACCCCTGTGCCATTCCTTAAAGGATGGAAAGAACATAGGCCCGTAGGAAACCCAGAATTCAATGAAGCGTGCTCCGGCGTTGTAAACAACCCACACTGACCCCCCTTCGCTGACGCTTCCCCGAACGATGCTGTCATCTCCCATAGCCACATTTTTCCCTTTCAACAGGGAATCAATACCTCCGAATTTCAGCCCCACTTCCTGGTAGCGGGTCCGCCGTTCTCCTTCTTGAAAGGTACGCACAGCCTGTGGTAACTTGATCAGAGCAGGAAGAAGTGTCCTGCCCAGTCCTTCGGCAATCCCAACGGTAACGCCCCAGCCTGATTCCGGGTTGGGGATCACAATGTCAGCCTTAGAACTTCTGTAATGATGCACTAGCTGAAGCCCAAGTTCCCTCCTGATCTGAAAGACCTCTTTACCTCTGAAAAGTGAGCCCACATTGCCGAAGTAAACACCCTGAAAGATATCGGGCATAATGATTTCCTCACGAAGTCTGCGTGTCTGGACGCCCTTCGATGAACACAGGGTCATTTCGGCTCCATCGTATTCCCTTTCCGTAACTCCATGGAGTCTTCGATGAGAGCAGGATTCGGAGCTCACCACAAAAGTGCCGTCAATCACGGCAAAGCAGAAAGGTTCGAAAGCCTTGGCGTCGTTGAGGGTTAGCAGGTACCCTTCTTTTCCGTCATGGACCAGTGCCACCAGCGCAAAGGTGGCCCGTCCATAGAGCTTATCCACCAGTTTTTTCCCTGCTTCAAAACCTATTCCTTCCTCTGTAATGTACTTGTGAAGAAGAGCACCGACCACTTCGGTCTTGTTTTCCGTATCCAGCGAGTAGTCCTTTTCGATTTCTGAAATGAGATCCCTCTCAGCCATAAGATACCCGTCCATGGTCAAGACGATTTTTAGGAAAGTGTCCTTCTTTGGATGGATTTCGATCGGCTCTGCGTTGATTTTTTCCGGAATCTTCCTTTTGGTGTAACCAATGTTCCCTATGGCGCCGAACGGCTCCAGGTCCTGAAAGGTCTTAACCATGTTGTAGTCGATGATATCGGCAATCCGGCCGAGCCCTTTGTGGATATAGATGTCCTTTCTGTTAACTACAGCAATGCCTGTGCTGGCTTTACCCCTATGCTGACACGCGCCCGTTGCCAAAAAGGCCTTGTTGACCAATTCCCGGTCACCTATGCCATAGACTCCAACAATCCCATCCATTTTGAAGCTCCTTACGCCTTTTTTTGCAACAATTAACCTTTTTGAAAAATCGCCGGCACCGGGGAGAATCACTCATACGAAAGATAAATTACCCCTGTCAAGTACACTCTCATGCCCTCTTTTCGGGATCAGGCAAAGATCGCGGCAAAAAAGCTTCAGCCGCTTTGTAGACCACACTTTCTCTCGTGCCGTATTTCCAGTCGCGCAAGAGAAGAGGCAAGAAAAATTCCTGCCAGAGCTACGCTTACGAGAAACCACGGCGCCCCTTCCCAGCCGGTGGAGGAGACGATTAAAGCCAGGGCGGGCGGACCGATGACCTGTCCCAGGTTGGAGCCTTGGATAATCAACCCATTCGTAGTAGCCACAAGTCTCGGGTCGGGCGCGTGAAGGGGCACACCGCTCATGACCGAAGCCGGCAACACGCCCCCGCAGCCCGAGAATGCCAGACACGCCAGGTAGCGGTAGAAAAAAGGCAGGGAGGGAGAATAAATGATTACGCAGCAAAGCCCCATGATCACGATGGCCGAAATAATCAGTCGTGAACGCCTTAAACCCCTCTGAAGCAGCCAGCCCCCGGCCAGATTGCCGGGCACGTTAACAGCCACCATAATGGCGGTAAGGAAAGACGCATGAGCCGTCTTGACCCCGTATCCTTCAACGAGCAGAGTGGGCAGAAAACCCATAACGGCCAGCCACATTAGAGAATACATGGAGAAAGTTGCGGCTAGAAGGAACGGCCCGGTCGATACCGTGATCATGCGCAGATCCTCCCATAGCCGTTGCGGACGGATCACCCGACCTGTAGAGCGGCTGGAAAGACTCCCACTCGATAAGACAACGAAAAAGGCAAAAGCAGCCAAAATCGCTGCGTTTGCCTGCCACAAAGCTCTCCAGCCGAAAATGCCTGTTATGAACGGCGAAAGGAACATGACGATCGCTATCCCCGCAGGGACATAACAACTCCATATAGAAAGGGCAATGCGGACATCCGAAGGATGAGTCAGACGAAAGATCAAAGCCGGGGCTGCCGCAGCAACTCCCACAAGGCCGAGACCCTCCAGCATGCGCGTAGCAAAAAGAAGAACCGGCCCCTCAGCGCAAGAACCCACAAGGCTGCCGAAAGCTTGGCAGATAAGCCCTGCTATGAGAACACGGCGGCAGCCGAAACCGTCAGCCATGGCTCCCGCCACTGAGCCCAGCAGGAGCCCGATAATGTTCAGAGTAGACAAGACCCAGCCGGCAAGAAAAAGGCTCATGCCCAGTTCATCGCGTATAGCCGGGAGCACCGGCGGCGCCTTGCCTATCTGAAATGCGGTCACAACACCCGCGCCAACCAATAAAAGCACCCGGCTCCAGGGCGTCTTTTGTTTGGACAAGACCGTTTTCTTTGACCTCACGAGCATCTAACAACCATCTCTACACCGGCCAGGATATTTGAGCTCTTCGCCTGGGCGAGGGGGAGGCCTGTCTTTTCATAAAATCCAGCACCGCCCTCACGTATTCCCCAGGCCGCTCTTCGTAGGTATTATGCCCGCAATCAGGGATCACCATGAGTTCCCCGAATCTGAGATGCCTATAGAATTCCACCCCCTGTTCTACTTCAAAGATAAAGCTTCTGTCAGGATAAATGACAAGGGCCGGGCACGCGACGGTTTGTAAGGTGTCTCTCAGGTCAAAGCACTCCTTTCCGTATTCTCCCCCATATAAACGGAACTGATTGAAAGAAGTTCCCGCTTCCTTGCCATGCCAGTCGGTAAATTTATCCCTCAGCTCAGGACTGAGTTCAGCAAATGTTTTTGAGAACTTCATGGCGTTTAATTCAGCCATGGGCACATTGCTGAAACACTGTGTACTCGATGTGACAATACTCCTGACCAGGTGCGGATGAACTGCAGCATAGTCGACTGCAACAACCCCCCCCTCACACTGTCCTAGGAGGTGGCAGGGTCCGATCCCAAGTTGGGCCTTGAGATCCGCAAGAGCCTCCGCACTTTCAACACGAAACCTGTCGCTCACATAAAATTCCCCGTAGCCATCTCCCTTTTCCGACTTGCCATATCCCCTTCTGTCATACATAATGACTTGATAACCCGCCTCAACAAGGGCGGGAAAGACATCTTTCCACATTTTCGTGCAGCCGAAACCGTGGTGAAGAAGGATGATGGTTTCTCCTTTTCCCTGGATTTCATAATATACTTTCAGGTTGCATATGGTTAAGTAGGGCATATCGTCCTCATTGTTTTCAAGTGAAGCGCTATCGGTATTGCTTGGGCCAGATGCCGTATTTCCTGACCTTGTAACCAAAAATCCTCTCTGTAGTTTTCAAATTCATCGCCGCCTGCCTCATGTTTCCACGACTGCTCTTCAGCGCATCGATCAGGAATTCCCGCTCAAATCTCTCAATCGCGTCCTCAAGGGATTGGAATTGCTGGGTTCCCGTGTTTTCCGCCGTCTGAAGCGTAGGCGGGAGGTGAAAGCTGTGAATAACCTGGTCGTCACACAGCAGCACGGCTCTTTCAATGCAGTTTTCAAGCTCCCGCACATTTCCCGGCCAATGATACCGCATCAATGCATCAATGGCAGGGGTCGAAATCCGCTTGATGTTTTTGTTATATTCCTTTGCATATTTATCGAGGAAAGAATCCGATAAAAGCAGGATATCAGCCTCTCTTTCACGAAGAGGGGGCATGTAAATGGGGTAGACATTAAGACGGTAAAAGAGATCCTCGCGGAAGGCCCCTGTTTCGACAGCAACTGTGAGGTCTCTGTTGGTCGCGGCAATAATACGGACGTCGACCTTGATGGTTCTGGTGCCGCCAAGCCTCTCCAGTTCTCTTTCTTGGAGAACCCTAAGAAGTTTTCCTTGACTTTCATGCGCCAGGGACCCGATTTCATCAAGGAAAATTGTACCGCTGTCGGCCAGCTCGAATTTTCCTTCCTTCTGCCGGCCTGCGCCAGTAAAAGCGCCCTTTTCATAACCGAAAAGCTCTGCTTCCACCAGGTTGGCCGGGAGGGCCGCGCAATTGATCTTCACAAGAGGCTTGCTGGTCCTGTGGCTGTTGTAATGGATCGCATTGGCTACAAGTTCCTTGCCCGTTCCGCTTTCACCCAGTAGAAGAACATTTGCATTGCTCTTTGCAACCTGGGTAATCAGGTAGAAGACCTCTTGCATCTTGCGGCTGTTGCCGAGAATGTTGCTGAAGCTGTATCGGTTGCCCAATTCTTTTCGCAGTCTCAGGTTCTCCCTGTTCAATTCTTCTTTCTCTCGTTCGATTCTTTCCAGAAGCGACACTTTCTGAGCGATGAGACTGCTGATTATGGTTAGAAATCTTTCTTCTACATCCAGAGGCTTCTTTTCATCGTGAACGCGGTCCACACCCAGCGCGCCGATAACACGCGGCCCCTCCAGAATGGGAACGCAGATAAAAGAAATCTTCCCTTTTTCAGGTCGACTCCTTGTGCCGGTGCGGGCAAGGAAAAGAGGCTCTGATTCAATATCCGGTACCGCAATGGGCCGCCCTGACTCAATGACCTTTCCGGTGATGCCCTCTCCCAGCCGGTATTTGCCCTTACCTTTTGCAGTCGCTGAAATCCCGTGAGCGACTTCAATGTGAATTTCGGAAGTGTCCGGGTTGAGAAGCGTGATAGAACCCCGGTTCATGGCCAGATGCTCGGAGAGGATCTGCAGCACTCTGTAAAGGGATTCCCTCATGTCAAGGGTGGAATGAATGGCGGTTGTAACCTCGTAAAGACAGGCGATCCGCTCCGATTCATTTGAAAGAGGCTTTCGGGTCATGGAAAAACGCTTTCTCTAAATCCTACGAAAATACAAAAATGTAGCATCGTTGGCAAGCGCTTTTTTACTCCGGATTATTTCTCGAGACAGAATTTGTGGAAGCTTTCGTCGATCGGAACCGGGTAGTTTCCGTCAAAGCAGGCAAAACAAAGATCGCTTCTTGGAATGTGGGTCGCTTTAACAAGGTTGTCTATTGAGAGGTATCCAAGGCCGTCCAGGCCGATAAACTCCCGGATCTCCTCCACGGTTTTTAGGGGCGCGATAAGCTCACCACGGGACGAAAAATCAATACCGTAGTAACAAGGGAATCGATGGGGTGGACAGCTTACAAGAAGATAAACCTCTTTTGCGCCGATCTTCTGCAACGTCTTGATCCTTGTGCGCGCTGTAGTGCCCCGAATAATAGAATCCTCGATGATCACAATACGCCGCTCTTTCAGCAGATCCTTTACCGGGTTAAGTTTCACCTTCACGCTGAAATCGCGCATGCTCTGGGAGGGTTGTATAAAGGTTCTTCCCACATAGTGATTCCTGATCACGCCCATTTCCAGAGGGATACCGGATGCCTGAGCATACCCGATGGCAGCGTAATTGCCGGAATCGGGGAAAGGCATGACCAAGTCGGCGTCCACCTTAAACTCTTCGGCCAGCAACTCACCCTGTTTCTTGCGAAAGAGGTAGACGTTTTGGCCGAAAACTGTGCTATCCGGCCTTGCAAAGTAAATCAGCTCAAAGATGCAATGAGCCTTCCTAACCGCTTCCTCGGGCCGGATGCTGCGCAGTCCTTTTTCGTTTATAATTAGGATTTCGCCCGGCTCAATATCCCGGATAAACTCCGCCTCAACCAGGTCAAGAGCACATGTTTCGGAAGTGACCACATAAGTTGATGAATTAAGACAACCTAGGGAAAGGGGGCGAAACCCTTGAGGGTCGCGCATAGCGACCAGGGTGTCCTGGGTCATGATCACCATGGAATAAGCCCCTTTAACTTGGCTCATGGTCTCGCACATCGCCTCTTCAAGACCTTTTTTCATCGCCCTTGCAGCCAGGTGAAGCACAACCTCGCTGTCCGTAGTGGTCTGGAAAAGATGTCCTTCGCTTTCCAGAGCGTCGCGAATCATGCGGGCATTGACGAGGTTTCCGTTATGAGCAATGGCCAGCATATTACCCAAATGCTGAACCCTAAAAGGTTGGGCATTTACCAGGAGGGAGGAACCGGTCGTAGAATATCGCACGTGACCCAGCGCCAGATGGCCTTTCATTTTCGCCAGAATTTCCTCCTTAAAAATATCCGGCACCAAACCCATCGACTTGTGCTCCATGACGTTGCCGCCGTCGGAAGTCACAATACCGGCGCTCTCCTGGCCCCTGTGCTGTAGGGCGTAAAGCCCGAAGTACGTGAGTTTCGCAGCTTCTTCGTGGCCATATACGGCAAAGATGCCGCAGGCCTCCCGCGGATGATCTTGCGAAACGAATCTTTTAAACTTGCCCTCTAAACCCATTGACATTTTCCTTATCGAAGGAATGCATCAAATTCAAAATCCGGTAACAATTTATCTTTTTGAAACGCTGAAGCCGGCGGCCCTGAGCATGGGGGTCTCTCTTGAAACTGCAAAACGAAGAAGCCACATCGTTATGTTATGCTTCGGGCAACCGGTGAGGCGGGCGGAGGTCGTCCGGGGTATCGCCGCCCGCCTTTGCTAACCCTGCTATTTTGATGCTCAACCCCGAATACTCTTCGTTTTTCAGTTTTAAGAGAGATCCCCATGCCTGATTCTTGCGATTTTACAAACAGCTAAATTGTTACGAACATTTAATATATCTCGGATTTCGTGCTTTAGGTTTTCCTTTTTCGGCTATTCCTATGATACTCCTGAATCGTAAGCACATTTAGTTTTCCCTGGATCATGGATTTGACGGCAAGGGCCGTGGCTCTAGCTCCTGCAATCGTGGTTGTATAGGGAATATCAAAAGTAAGCGCAGCTCGGCGGATGGAAAGGGATTCTGAGATCGCTTTCTTGCCGCTGGTGGTGTTAATTACCAGGTCGATCTCCCTGTTCTTGATCATATCCATCACATGGGGTCTTCCCTCGCGCACCTTGTTTACAACCTGATTTTCTATGCCGTACCTCAAGAGCAGGGAAGATGTACCCCTGGTGGCCACGATTCTGAAACCCATCTGTGAAAACAGAGCAGCCTGGTCCACTATGGATGCTTTGTCCTCGTCCTTGACACTGATGAATACCGTCCCCGATAGAGGGAGCCTCTGGCCGGCCGCAAGCTGTGATTTCGCAAAAGCCACGCCGAAACTGCGATCGATACCCATGACTTCGCCTGTGGATTTCATTTCAGGTCCAAGGAGCGTGTCCACCCCCGGGAATCGTGCAAAAGGAAAGACCGCTTCCTTCACCGAAACATGCGATGGGGAAGCGTCGCCTGCAATGCCCAGCTCCTTTAGCGTCTTTCCCATTAAGACCCTGGTCGCCAGCTTTGCAAGCGGGACGCCTGTCGCCTTGCTTACGAAGGGAACCGTTCTCGAGGCCCGTGGATTGACTTCGAGGACATAAACAAGGCCCTCCTTGACCGCATACTGAATGTTCATCAGGCCGACAACGCTCAGTTCCGCGGCCAGGGCTCTGGTCTGTTCCTTGATCCTTTCCAAAACCTCCGAGGTCAATGAAATGGGAGGTAGGATACAGGCGCTGTCGCCGCTGTGAATACCCGCCTCCTCAATATGCTCCATAATCCCGCCCACAATCGTTTCCCTGCCGTCTGATAGGGCGTCCACATCTATCTCGACGGCATGATCGAGGAAGCGATCGATTAGAATGGGTTTCCCGGGGGATACCTCCATGGCATGGCGGATGTAGCGTTCCAGGTCTTTTTGATCATGCACGATTTCCATGGCACGGCCCCCCAATACAAAGGAGGGTCTGACCAGAACCGGATAACCAATCTTGGCGGCAACTGCGACTGCCTCCTTCTGGTTCACCGCAATCCCGTTTTCCGGCTGATGCAGCCCAAGCTCGCTTAGGAGTTCCTGAAACCTTTTCCTGTCCTCGGCCCTGTCGATGCTGTCCGGTGCTGTGCCCAAAATATTCACGCCCGCTTCCGCCAGGGGTACGGAGAGGTTTAGCGGTGTTTGGCCCCCGAACTGAACGATCACCCCTTCGGGCTCCTCCTGCTCGACAATGCTCAGCACATCCTCCCTGGTGAGAGGCTCGAAGTAAAGCCTGTCCGAGGTGTCATAGTCCGTGCTCACGGTCTCGGGATTGCTGTTGACCATGATGCTCTCAATCCCCAATTCCTTGAGAGCCAGAGATGCCTGCACGCAACAGTAGTCAAACTCTATGCCCTGGCCGATGCGATTGGGTCCTCCCCCCAGGATAAGCACTTTCCTTTTCTTTGAGGAGCGCAACTCATTTTCTTCTTCATAGGTGGAATAGTAGTATGGAGTGTACGCCTCAAACTCGGCGGCGCACGTGTCCACCAGCTTGTAGACTGCTTTGACGCCCTTGCTTCGCCTGATGCTCCTCACACCTTCCTCGCCCGTGTTAAAGAGTTCCGCAAGGTGAGCATCCGAAAATCCATACTCTTTGACCGTTTTTAGAAAATCGGGCTCCCATTGTTCAGGTGAAAACCCTTCGAGTGCCATGGCTTCAAGACTTTGTTCCATCTCGACCATCCGGCGGATGTGGTGAAGAAACCATGGGTCTATCCGGCTCAGCTCATTGATTCTTTCCAAGGGAAGCCCTCTGCGGAATGCTTCAGCAATATAGAAAAGCCTCCTTGAATTGGGGTTGAGCACACCCTGTTCGATTCGGTTGAGATCCTCAGAACGCTCCGGGCTTCTCGGAGAGTCGCCAAGAAGACCGAATCTTCCGATCTCGAGCGACCTGACGGCCTTGTGCAGCGCCTCCTTAAAGGTTCGGCCGATGGCCATGGTTTCTCCCACCGATTTCATGGATGTGGTGAGTCGATCCTCGGCACCGGGAAATTTTTCAAAATCCCAACGGGGAATCTTGACCACACAATAGTCAATTGTCGGTTCAAAGGAGGCAACCGTCTCACGGGTAATGTCATTGGCGATCTCATCCAGCGTGTAGCCCACGGCTAGTTTTGCCGCGATCTTGGCAATCGGAAATCCTGTTGCCTTTGAGGCGAGAGCCGAGCTTCTGGACACCCTGGGATTCATCTCGATCACCACCATCTCACCGCTTTCAGGATTTACGGCAAATTGAATGTTGGAACCCCCTGTCTCAACACCTATTTCCCGTATGATAGAAATGGCAGCATCCCGCATATGCTGGTATTCCCTGTCGGTCAGCGTCTGGACCGGCGCCACGGTAATGCTGTCTCCCGTGTGGATACCCATGGGATCCAAATTTTCGATGGAGCAAATAATGACTACGTTGTCTTTAACATCCCGCATCACCTCGAGTTCGAATTCTTTCCACCCGATAAGAGATTCTTCTATGATGATCTCCGAGATTATGCTGGCGTCCAGCCCCGCGTTTGCCAGCGATTCCATTTCCTCTCGATTGTAGGCAATACCGCTGCCGATGCCTCCCAAGGTGAAGCTGGCTCGGATGATCATGGGAAAACCGATCTTTTCCGCTACCTTTTTAGCCTGCTTAAGATTTCTGGCAATGCCGCTTCTTGGCACACGCAAGCCGATACTCTTCATCGTGTTGCGAAATTTTTCGCGGTCTTCTGCCTTTAGGATCACAGGAAGAGAAGCGCCGATCATTTCCACGCCGAATCGCTCCAATACGCCTGCCTCGGCTGTTTTCACGGCCGTATTCAAACCCGTTTGGCCTCCCAGGGTGGGGAGAAGCGCTTGGGGTCTTTCCCGCTCGATAACCTTAGCCAGGAACTCCGGCGTGATCGGCTCGATGTATGTGCGGTGAGCCGTTTCCGGATCGGTCATGATGGTGGCCGGATTGCTGTTTATAAGCACCACCTCATAACCTTCTTCCTTTAAGGCCTTGCAAGCCTGGGTCCCTGAGTAGTCGAATTCGCAGGCCTGGCCGATCACAATAGGGCCTGAACCGACTATGAGGATCTTCCGAATGTCCGTGCGTTTTGGCATTCCTTGTTTGCCGGCCTCCTGTGGCTCGTCGCAGCTCATTCCAAACGTTTGTTTCTTTGCCCGCAGCCATCCCTGTATGAGAATTCAGATCAACGTTTCCGTCAAATGCAGAGTGAAATCCCAAGATGCAATCCCGGATGTTTCGGATGCTGAGCTTTGCCATTCATTTGACATAGCGATTTTGACCTTTGTCATCGCTCCTGTTTGCGTGAAACTTCGGGCCGGAGTATCCGGCTCCATCCAACCGAGCTTCCCATCGGCAAGCGACTGTGCTGTCTTTTAGGGTTCTTCCTACTTCTTCTTCATCATCTCAATAAATCGGTCAAAAAGGTGCCCGGCATCGTGGGGCCCGGGGGAAGCTTCAGGGTGATATTGCACGGAAAAAAGCGGGAGTTTTTTGTGAACCAGGCCTTCGAGGGTGCCGTCATTGAGGTTCAGGTGGCTCACGCGAAGATCGGGATCTTTTAGAGAGCCGATATCCACGCAAAAGCCGTGGTTTTGAGAGGTGATCTCGACCTTACCTGTTTCCAAATCTTTCACAGGCTGGTTTGAACCTCGGTGACCGAACTTGAGCTTGAAGCTCTTTCCGCCAAGGGCGAGTCCGACAAGCTGGTGTCCGAGACAGATACCGAAGACAGGCCGCTTACCGATCTGGCATTTAATTGTCTCTAGAGCATACGTGACTGCCGCAGGATCGCCCGGCCCATTGCTTAGGAAAAGGCCGTCCGGAGCAAGCTCGTCAATGGTTTCAGAATCTGTTGTCGCAGGCAGGACCAGCACAGTGCACCCTTTCTTCTCCATAGACCTCAGGATGTTGTACTTCACCCCGTAGTCCAAGGCTACCACCCGCTTTTTCCCCTGTTCCTCAGGCCATTCGAAACGGCTGAGACCCCCCTTGATTTCTTTTCGCTGCCCCTGTTTCCATAAAAAAGGTTCCCGGCAGGTCACCTCGCGTACCAGGTCCGCCCCCATCATGGGACTGCAACGCCTGGCCTTCTCCACCAAAGACTCAGGATCCGGATCAAGGGTCGATAGCGCAGCCCTCATGGCGCCCGCCTCCCTGATGTGTTTGGTAAGAGCTCGCGTGTCTAGACCCTCGATTCCAGGGACGTTTGCTTCCTTAAGGTAGCTGGCTAGAGATTTCTGCGACCTCCAGTTACTGGGCAAGTCCTGGTATTCTCTGACCAGAAAGGCTCTTGCTTGAATCCGCTCGGACTCAATATCCTGATCATTGATCCCGTAATTTCCCATGAGCGGGTAGGTCATAGTGACCATTTGGCCGCAGTAGGAAGGGTCTGTAAGAATTTCCTGGTAGCCGGACATGCTCGTGTTGAAGACGATCTCACCTACCGCCTCTGCATTCCCGGTAAAAGAGCGTCCCTTGAAGACCCTCCCATCCTCCAATGCGAGCAGTGCTTCTACGCTGTATGTTTCCATAACATCTCGGAACATTCTGCTGTCGTCCTTATTCCTCCCATTCATCAAGCCCGTATTTGGCCAGGTCTTTCGGCGATTGCGGCCTCACCTTACGGAACACTTCCATGGGGCCTGCCTTCTTTCCCTCAACCCGCAGGAGATCATCCTCAACAGTTATGCCGAAGAGTCGCTGGTTCTCCTTGAGATAGGGGAGAATCAGATCCCAGTCTTTTTCATCCAAGGCTATGATCTCTCCTCCGTTCAACTGTTCCTCTTCGATTTTTTTAAACGGGTCCCGCACAAAGATTGCGCCCCCGGATGCCAAAGAGAAAAGATTGGACCCCGGATAGGGAGTAATTTGAGGCACGAAACACCCGGAATTATCAGATTGAAGCCCGTTTAAAATCACAAACCCTCCCCCGTTCAGGGGATCACCGGCCATAAAGGATTCTGCCACGTAATCCAAACAGGTTCCGTTTATCACCACCCGCGGTTTCCCCACCGCGTTGATCAGGGGCCTGCCTGCGGCGTTCCCCATGACATAGACCTCCCCCCCCTTTGCTCCGTAAAGAAAAGTCTGACCCACGTCACCGTAAACGACGAGCTTCCCAGACTTCATGATTTGACCCACCTGATCCTGGGCGTTTCCGTGTACATGGATGGACATGCCGTCGATCCCTGATGCCAAATAGTCACCTGAACTGCCATACATGTCAATCCTTACGCCTCCCGTCTCAGGGCCGAATCCGCAACCGTGAAAGCGTTGACCTCTCAGCCCGCAGACAATGAACCGCCTCCAGCCCCGGAAAAAAGCCTCTGCCATGAGCCGGCTGTCAGAGGAGTCCCCCTCGGGCGGGAAAAGCGAGGCATCGATTACAAGCACCTTTTCCCCGTAATCGGGGCCTCTGAAAAAACCACGCGTCTCCCAGTCAATCAAACGGTAGGAAGTCTTGTTCCCTCCGAATCGACCCGCACCGCCATTCTTCCCGAAAGGATTGGCTTCCAGGGAAGGCAAGTGGCGAAAGATGTTTTCAAGGTTTTTGCTCACCATCTGGAGGATGGAACGTCTTTTTTTGTCATACGTGGGATAGACCCGGTCAAGCAGGGCCGTCAGAGTATCCAGTGCGACTTCGAGATGGGCGTCTCCCTTGAATGCCCAGGATCGGATCTCCTTGAGGCACTCCATAAAATCCGCATAATCCCATGATCTGATACCCTCTGTCAGATACCTTAATAAAAGGTCGGGCCGCTGGAGTTCGAAAAAGTTAGAAATCTGGAATCGCTCTCGATCCCCTTCCTCAAACGCGTAGTACACGCGACCCGGCAAATAGGGCGTTTGCCCGGCCTCGACCCTCACCTCTCGGCCGAACTTGTCTAGGCACCGGAGCCTGCGTTCCAGAGACTCACCGTCTTTTTTCTCCAGATTGAAGATAAAAGAGCCTCCATCCGTGTGGCTGCCCCCCCGGGCGTTCCAGTAGCGGTCGGCCGCGGTCCCCACCCTAGGGTCCTCATCTGAAAGGCTCCGAAGGGTGGCGTCAATAGCCTGTTTTTCGGAACAGATTAGTCCCAGTTGCACTTGACCGTCATGAAGGGCGAAGACCTGGGGTCTGAGCATGGCCGTGTCCGTGATGCCGATAAGTTGAAGGCGTTTGTTGGCCGTATCGTTCCTGGCAATGATGAAGAACCACGGTCCGTCCGGAGAACCGTGAATGTGGGCGGCCTGGATTGCTCTATAGATCGTCTGTTTATCGGCGGGAAGCCGGTCGAAGTCCCTTTCCATGGTGGGGGCCAGAGCCTCGATGACGTACTCCACGGGATATCCATAGGTACGGCTGTAAAGGTCAAAAAGAAGGGCTGATACTTCCGTGTCCGTCAGAAACTGAGGATAAAGGTTTCTTTGTCTCAGGTATTCCACAACGGAATGGTAATTTGCAAAATCGCCGTTGTGGACCAGCGCTTCATTCAACCCTATAAAGGGGTGAGCGCCTGCGGGATGCCATACCTTCCCCTTTGTGGGATAGCGCTGGTGAGCTATCCAGATATGGGCCTTGAAACCGTCAAGCTTGTAGTACTGGACCACCTGCTCTGCATAACCGACGATCTTCAATATGAAGAAATTACGGCCGTGGGACAAGACAAAAGCCTGCTGTTTGCCGTAGGCGTCATAAAAGGTCTTGTTCAACTTGAAGCTGTTTTGATAAACGAACTCATCTTCGCCTTCCCGTCGATCCAGATCCTCCAAGACGTTTCGGGACATGAAATCGGTTAAGACATCCGTCTTGACACGGACAAAATAGCGCCACACCTCGGGAGGCCTCACAGCTAGACCCGCGATATCACGGTAATCATCAATGTGTGGGATCCGTTCGGAAAAATCCACCCTGTAATAAGGCTCGATGAAACGTTTTTCCACCTCATCCATGATGCCTTCTTCGAGGACCGCCACCTGGAGGATATAATCTTCTTCCAAGATCTCATGTGAAACGCCCAGCATTCGATGATCGAACCCCATGGCCGCGATTCCCCCGCCCCGGCCGTTTCCCCGGTTGTGCATCTGCCTGGACGGCTCAAAGATATGCTTGCCCCTCACCGGGATCGAACAGGCAAAACCGGTGACTCCGCAGCCTCCTTCGGCCTCTGTTTCAAAGCGCCTGGGTAGCGGGAGATCGCCCGCCAGCGACGCCCTCGATTGAATCATACGATTAACCATTTCTGCTTTTTTCATAAAGAGGACCTGATATCTCCACGTTTTCCATCGTTACTTCCTCACATAATCTAAATGAACCAGACAATCCGTGCGGCCCACCAGCTCCTTGACGCTCTTCATGCCGAGGCGCTTCAAAATTCGAACCAGTTCTCCCCGCCAAGCTAGAAACATATTGATGATCCTTCGGGTTCCCCATTCCAAATCCATCAGCTTCATGAGTTCCTCGTCGGTGGTGGCGATGCCTCGAGCGCACCCGCGACCGCTTTCGCAATTGTGGCACCGAATGCACTCCAGGGCCACAAGATCCGCTGTCCCAGTGCACACCCCGTCTGCGCCAAGGGCGATAATCTTGGCTACGTCATGGGGGGTGCGGATTCCGCCGCTGGCGATGACAGTGATTTTGTCCCTGATTCCTTCTTCTTGAAGAAAGCGGTGCACCTTGGGGACGGCATATTCGATGGGCATGGCAATGTTCTTTTTGGCGATGTCCGGCGCGGCCCCGGTGCCGCCGTAGCTGCCGTCCAGATGGATGATGTGAGCCCCTGCGTAATAGCTCCCTACAGCCACCATATCTACGTCCGTAGGTGTGGAGACCTTTACCGAAACCACGGCCTGCGGGTTGATTGCTTTGATCCAGTCGACGTGCTTCTTGTGATCTTCCACGGAATAGACGCTGTGAAAGGGAAAGGGTGAAAAAAGAGGGTGCCCCGCCACCGCTTCTCGCATGCGCGCAACACCCGGGGTGACCTTGTCTCCCAGCAGATGGCCTCCCAGCCCGGGCTTGGCGCCCTGAGCATATTTGAATTCCACAATTCTTACTCTCTGGATGGTTTCCTCCCGCACCCCAAAAAGCCCTGTGGCAACCTGAGTGATGACATGCTCATCATAAGGCTTTAGCTCTTCCGGGTACCCCCCTTCTCCGGTGCAGCAAAAGGTATTCAGAGCGGCAGCGGCTTTAATACGGCTGAGCATTGTCGTGATACTCACAGACCCATAGGACATGCCGCCTCCGTAAAAGGGAACACTGATCGTGATCCTGTGCGCTTGGTCTTGTCTCCTGTTCAATTCTACGCCCGTATCGAGGTCGCTGCCTGGAGTCTCCATTCCTCCTAAAGGCACCTGGAGCCGGAGCTTGTCAAACCCTCCCCCGGATGATCCAACCCGGTACTCCAGCCCTCCTGACGGAACGTTTCCCGTTTCAGCCATTTGCCAGGTGCTCGCCAGAAGATCAGGGGGCCACCTGAAATCACCCAAGGTATCAAAGGTGGGATTTCTTTTAAGAGTCAGAGCGTTCGCCGGACACTCCCGGTGGCAAGGCGTAGCACAGTCAGTTCGTACGCAACGATAGGCGTTTCTTGTCAGCACACGCCCACGCCTGATTTCATGGACGCCGTATGGGCAAACCTTTACGCAGAGGCCGCACGCCGTGCAGTCATTGCTCCTGTAAAAGCGATACTTGG
>JAFGDM010000009.1 GCA_016932115.1 Deltaproteobacteria bacterium
CATGGATTCAAGGTGAGTATTTTTGACGCTCAGGCCAAAGTCCTTCATTCCGTCCCGGACCGAATTCATAAAAATATGGAAGTGTTTCTTAAATTAGGGAAGGTCAAAAAAAGCGAAATAGACGAATGTATCGGGAATATCGATCTTTGCGACAAGCTCGCCTCAGTTTGTAAAGACGTAGATTTCATAATCGAGGCAATCGAGGAAAACCTGTCCGCGAAACTCAAGGTTTTTGAGGAATTGGAGCAGAATATCGATTCAAATGTCATTATCTCAAGCAATACCTCTGCGATCAGCATAACCAGGCTCAGCGAGGGGCTCAAGCAAAGACATAGATTCCTGGGGACACATTTCTGGAATCCCCCCCACATCATCCCTTGCGTTGAAGTCATTAGAGGGGAGAACACGGCGGATACGGTCTTTGAAACCGTTTTTAACCTGATGAGAGCAGTCGGAAAGGAACCTGTCAAGGTACTGAAAGACATACCGGGCTTTCTCGGCAACAGACTCCAGCACGCAATGTGGCGTGAGGCCATCTCCCTTGCGGAGAAAGGTATCGCCAGCCCCGAAGATATTGACAAGGTGGTCAAATACGGTTTCGGCCTCCGATTACCCTTTATCGGCCCTCTCGAGACAGCCGATTTGGCAGGTCTTGATCTCAGTTATGACATTCATAAGTATCTCTTTCCCTTTCTTGAAAATTCCTCTGAACCATCACAAAAACTGAAGAAGTTGGTTGACGAAGGTTTACTCGGCGTTAAAACGGGCAGGGGCTTTTACGACTGGCCTCAAGAAAAAACAACCTCTGTAATCAGCAAGAGAGATCAACTTCTTTTGAAAATCATAAATATGTTTCTTTCACAAGATTCAACGCCGGACAGGTAAACCGTATCGAGGAATCAAACCGCGTACTAAATCATAGGTAATAATTATGGGTGAAATCCCCGTATTTTTCCTCCACGGTCTTGTTTATGCTGGTCTTCTCTTCCTGGTGTCTTCGGGCTTAACCCTTGTATTCGGCATGATGAACGTTCTGAACCTCGCCCATGCCGCTTTCTACATGCTTGGCGCCTACTTTTCTTATTCCGTCCTGAACATTACGGGCCACTTCTATCTCTGTCTTATTATCTGCCCCTTATTCTTGTTCATTTTGGGGATGTTAGTGGAGCGGTTTCTGCTTCGGCGGGTTCACGTTTACGGCCATGTGCAAGAGTTGTTAATTACTTTCGGCGTCGCCTATATTATTACGGAATCCGTCAAGTGGATATGGGGCAATTATCCTCTGGGAGTGAATCTAAGCGGTTTCTTGACGGGGTCTGTAAACTTGTTCGGACTTTTCTATCCCGTTTATCGCCTGTTTATGTTCTTTTGTGCCGTCTTCATTAGTCTCATTATGGCGATGGTTCTTTACAAAACCAAGATTGGGATCATTGTCAGAGCCTCTGTGGATGACACTGAAATGGTCAACGCCCTAGGTGTCAATGTTCCGGTGGTCTTTACCGCTGTCTTTGGTTTCGGCGCCGCTCTGTCCGGTTTTGCCGGAGTGATAGCCGGACCTCTTCTTACAACATATCCCGGAATGGCAGCCGAAATCTTGGTTGATGCATTCGTTGTCATCGTTATTGGAGGAATGGGAAGCCTTGGCGGCGCCATCGTGGCTTCTCTGATGATCGGTGAGTTGCAGTCTTTTGGGGCGCTTCTCTTTCCAAAGTTGTCTTTGGCCCTTATGTATATGCTAATGGCGGCAGTGCTGATCATAAGACCTTCCGGCCTCTTTGGTGAGGAACAATGATGAAGCAAAGGAGTCACGCATCTCTTTTGGCGTGGGGCACACTTATCCTGGTAGCGGGGGTTTTGTTGCCGTTAGCGGTAAGACAGTACCAACTGGCTATACTGACTGAAATTATCATTTTTGCTCTGTTCGCAGTGAGCTATAACCTTTTGCTCGGCTATGCGGGGCTGCTCTCATTCGGTCATGCAATGTTTTTCGGCACGGGCGCCTATACGGTTGCTATCGTCATCAACCATATCCCGAGCCTTTCCTTTTTTGGCGCGGTGATCCTCTCTCTGAGCGTTACAACAATTACAGGTCTTGTAGTCGGCAGTTTTCTTCTGCGACACAAGGGAACCCCCTTTGCCCTTTTAACCCTGGCATTTAACGCATTATTCTACGCCATCGCCACAAAATGGCATTCAATTACCGGCGGAGACGACGGCCTGAGCATTTTTCGTCCCGACATCAACATTGGTTTTGCCCAATTGAGCACATCGAGCATTCCTGCGTTCTATTACATCACGTTCATAATCATTGGCCTTGTAATGCTCTTCTCCTGGTATTTCACACGCACGGCAATGGGCCAGACGGTTCTACTGATGCGCGAGAATGAGGAGCGCATGAAATTTCTCGGCTACAATACAAATGTAAGCCGTCTGATTCTTTTCGTCTTTACCGGTTTCCTCGCCGGGTTGGCCGGGATATTTTATGCCCTTTTCTTCCAGTTTACTTCCATCACTGCAATTAGCATCGATATGTCAACGATCGTTCTATTAATGGTCATTATAGGCGGTACAGGCTCTTTCGTGGGACCGATTATCGGAGCGTGTGTCTACATCTATCTGCAGGATTTCCTCAGCGACATCACAGATAGGTGGCCGTTTATTATGGGGTTGATCTTCATATTCATGATTCTTTACGTGCCGAAAGGATTATCAGGTCTGATCTATTCTCTTATTGAGCGGCTGCGCGGGCGCCGGCATTTATCGCGGAAAGTTGAGATTGCGGAATAAGGGCAATGCAAGAGCCAAATGACATTTTACAGGTAAGAAATGTATATAAGGATTTTTCGGGGCTGAAAGTCCTCACTGGTGTCGACTTCAAGGTAAAAGAGAACGAAAAGCACGCAGTGATTGGGCCCAATGGTGCCGGCAAGACCACGCTGTTTAATATCATTAGCGGAAAATATAAACCCTCCTCGGGCTCGATAATCTTCAAAGGTGAGGATATCTCCGGGCGTTCTCCCCATGTGCTCACAAGGATGAAAGTATCTCGGTCTTTTCAGATTACCAACGTCTTTCAGGAATTGAACGTGCTCGAAAATGTTCGTGCCGGTGTCCGATGCGATCACGGTTTGCGCTATCATTTCCTCAAAACGCCCGGCAGTATTGCGGAGGTTAATAAAAAAACGGAAGAGATCCTCACCCTTGTCGGCCTGGCGGAGGTGAAGCAAACATTGGCCAGAGAACTATCTTATGGCCAACAGCGTGCTCTTGAGATCGCTGTTACCCTCTCTACCGAGCCGGAACTGATATTGCTGGACGAACCGACCGCAGGCATGACTCGTGAAGAGACCGGAGAAGCAATCAAGATGATCGACAAGGTGACGGCAAGCAAGACCTTAATTATTATCGAACACGACATGGATGTGGTTTTTTCACTGGCAGATACTGTGTCCGTTTTGCACAATGGTTCAATTCTGATTTCGGGAAGTCCCGAGCAAATCCGAAACGACCAGAGAGTAAAGGACGCCTACCTGGGGGAAGAAGGCGACTGATGTTATTACAGGTGAATGAAATTCATAGCTATTATGAAAAGAGCCACATCCTTCACGGCGTTTCTATGCGTATAGAGCAAGGCGAAATGGTATGCCTTTTGGGTCGCAACGGCGTTGGGAAATCGACTACATTGAAAAGCGTCATAGGCATAATTGAGCCTAAACAGGGAAGCATTTTATTCAAAGGCAAGGATTTGGTAGGCAAAGCGCCTTATCAAATCGCCCGCACCGGCATTGGCTATGTACCTGAAGATAGGCGTATTTTTAAGAGCCTCACTACGCATGAGAACCTTTTGATGGGAATAAAAGGCGGAAAAACAGCAAAGGGAAATTTAGGTCAGGCATGGTCCATTGAAAAGATATACCGGGCATTTCCCAAATTGGAAGAGAGGAGGGGCAATAAGGGAGCTCATCTATCGGGCGGCGAACAGCAAATGCTTACGGTGGCGCGAACGTTAATGGGAAACCCGGAGTTGATTCTGATCGATGAACCTACGGAGGGTTTAGCGCCGCTTATTGCGAAAGACGTGCTGGACATGCTTTCCAAGGTCCTCGAATCGGGTGTTTCCATACTCATGGTGGAACAGAATTACAAGGCGGCCATAAAGGTCGCCGGTCGATTCTACATCATGAGCAAGGGTCAGATCTTTTTCGAAGGGGACGGCCGAGCTTTGATGGAGGCCGAGGACATTAGAAAGAATTATTTGGAGGTGTGATCATAAAAACCAAAAAAAGGAGGGAATGTAAGATGGGGAAAAAAGCGTTGTTCTATGTGGCGGTGTTGTCGGCGTTTATTGCGACACTCATTTGTGCACCTATATGCCGGGCTGCCGATCCCATTAAGCTGGGTGCGTGCGAGCCGCTCTCAGGGACCTTCAAAGACATTGGTGACCGCTATCTCGAGGGTGTCCAGTACGCCGCAAAAGTCATCAATGAGCAGGGGGGGCTTCTGGGACGTAAAGTGGAGGTTATTCCCATTGATACCGAACTCAAACCGGATGTGGCGACCCGTAAGGCAACAAAGTTGATTTTGAAAGACAACGTCAAATACTTTTGTGGCGGCACCGGCAGCTCGGTCGGCGGAGCTATGTCGGTTCTCGCAGAGAAAAACAATGCACTGATGTTATCCTATGGGATGGCGGCTGCCAGCTTGACCGGAGCCAAATGCAGCAGAAATTTTTTCAGGGCTTGTTTAAATACGGATACACAGTCATACGCTCTTGCAATGTGGGTTGCCAAGAGTGGCTATACAAAAGTATTGGGTATTGTTCAGGATTACTCTTTCGGACACGAGGCGATGGCGGCGTTCATCAAAAAGGTTAAGGAACTGAACCCTTCTGTTAACATAGTCGGTGAGCTCTATCATAAGGCCGGAGAAAAGGATTTTGCTCCTTATATAAGCCAAATTATCAACTCGGGGGCAGAGGTCGTCTGGACTCCCAATTGGGGAAATGATCTCACACTTCTTATTAAGCAAGGAAAAAATCTCGGTATGAAGGCCAAAATCGCTTCTTACTACCTCAATGATGAATATTTGATAGAAAGCGTCGGAGACGATAGCGCGATCATCGGCAACGTCACGGCAGAGTCATACATGCTTACCATTCCTACGGAAAAGAACAAGGAATTCATACAAGGATTTTACAAAGATAAAGGCTATTACCCATCCTGGCTTCGGGGCAAAGCCTATACCGCAACCATGTTTTGGGCCGAAGCGGTAAAAAAGGCCGGCAAGGATGACGTTGAGGCGGTGATCAAAGCCTGGGAAGGCCTTACCTATGAAGGGCCTGCGGGGACCTACTACATGCGTCCCTGCGATCATCAGGCACAGGTTCCGGTCTGGGTAGCGGAAATGGTGAAAGAGAGCAAGTTTTTTAAACATGCCTTTGTGGGAGTGCCCAACATGATTGCTGCAAAGGATATTGAAATTACTTGTGAAGAGACCGGCTGTAAAATGAAATAAGCGGAAGGGGCAAAACCGCGTCCCGGTCCCAGATACGCCTTACTTGATATCAGATGATGGGCACCCCCCGGGGTGTTAGCCGCCCGGGGGAGCCCCATGCTCATTTTGGACGCTGATCGAAGGGGTGTAATCCAACCGCCATGAGAGCGACGTCTTGGGTGTTCAGAGGCTTATTGCATGACCGTCTTGATAACCGGAGGAACAGGATTTCTTGGTTCGAATCTAGCCCGGATGCTGATTGATGAAGGAGAAAGGCCGGTTCTTTTTGACATAGCGCCCGTTCAGGGGATGCTCAAAGACATGGCTTCCGAGTTTGACTATGTTCGAGGATCATTGAGTAATCTTCCTGAGCTGATCAATTGTCTGAGACAATATACGGTGAATAAGGTTTTCCACCTGGGCGGCATGCTTTCTCTCCCGTCGGAAGAGAGTCCATGGGCTGCGTTTGAAGCCAACCTTGTCGGTACGTACCATATTCTGGAGGCCTCCAGGATAACTAAAGTGTCGCAAGTGCTCTACGGAAGCACCATAGCCACGTACAGTAAGGACATCCCTAGCGACGTAATTGATGATAAAACTGTTCAACGGCCTACATCAATGTATGGTGTGACAAAGGTATCCGGCGAGCTTTTGGGACGCTTTTACTCGAGGAAATTCGGACTCGATTTTCGAAGCGTGCGGCTGCCTTCCGTCGTCGGCCCCGGAGCAAAAACAGCTCACATTTCCATTTATAACGCCTGGGCGATCGAAGAGCCGTTAAAAGGTCATCCATATGAGCTTCGCTGTGAACCGGAGACAAGATGCCCCGTTATCTATTTTAAAGATGCGGTCAACGCCTTGCGGCTCTTGGCTCAAGCCGAAAGATCACTCATCCCGACAATGATATACAATTTGGCCGGTATTTCACCTCCGTTTTCGGCAAACAACCTTGTAAGTGCGGTGCGCTCAAGAATACCCGGAGCCGAGCTGACGTTTAGGCCGGACCCGGAGATCACGGAGCTTTTGAGAGAGATTGGACGGCTTCGCATCGACGACAGGCGTGCGCAATCCGAATGGGGTTGGCAACCTGCTTATTCCCTCGAGGATATGGTGGATGATTTTATCAAAGAATTTAATGAAAACAGGTCCCGGTACCTGTAATGACGGATGTTGCAGTGGGGGGTGACAAGAAATGACCAAGAGAATCATAACTGCGGCCCTGACCGGCTCCATACACACACCGAGCATGTCGCCTTATCTTCCAATAACGCCTGAGCAGCTTATCAGCGAGGCTGTGGCTGTTTACAAAGCAGGGGCGGCTGTGGCGCATGTTCATGTGAGGGACCCTGAAACCGGCATGCCGAATGCGGATCAAGACATATACAGGAGAATTGCAACCGAAATAAAGAGGCAATGTGATCTTGTCCTTTGCTTTACCACCGGGGGGAAGTTGGGTGAGCCGGTGGAGAATCGTGTAAGGGTGGCATCCAATCTACAGCCTGAACTCACAACGTTGAATGCGGGATCCTTGAATTTCGCCCTATTTCATATTGTCGACGGCGTCAAAGAGTGGAAATACGATTGGGAAAAACCATATCTGGAAGGTACCGACGATTTTATCTTTCCCAATACCTTCAAGACGATGCGCCAGTATGTTGAAACCATGTACGCGAACGGCGCGAAACCCGAGTTTGAAATCTATGACACGGGCATGGTGAACAATCTGGCATTCTTGATCAATAGCGGCATCGTCAGGAAACCTGTTTACCTTCAGTTCGTTTTGGGGATTCTGGGAGGTATCCCGGCCACCCTGCAGAATCTCGTCTTTTTATTGGATACTGCGAAAAAGCAGATCGATGATTTTGAGTTTTCAGTATGCGCAGCCGGGAGAAACCAGTTTCCGCTGTGCACCGCATCTCTTCTCTTAGGGGGTCACGCGCGAGTGGGTTTGGAGGATAACCTCTATCTGGAAAAAGATGTGTTGGCAAAAAGCAGTGCCGAACAGGTGGAAAAGATCATCCGAATCGCAAAGGAATTCGGCATAGAGCCCGCAACACCGGGGGAAGCGAGAACGATTCTGAATCTAAAAGGAATCGATAAGGTGAATTATTGACGGCTTTTTCTTGAGGCGGGGAAGATTTTCCATTATTTTTTCTGCGGAAAAGTGAAGGCAGATCAGGATGATCGGAAAGAAGATTGATGCAATCCGGTTAGGTGACAAAGCGGAGTTTGGTAAGACCGTCTCAGAGTCGGATGTTTATCTTTATGCAGGGCTAACCGGTGATCTCAATCCTGCCCATGTGAATGAGGAATATGCCAAGAAGACTTTTTTTAAGACCCGCATCGTTCACGGAATGCTCTCGGCCGGGTTTATATCGACTATTTTCGGGACCAAGCTTCCCGGTCCGGGGACGATCTATCTCCGTCAAGTCATCGAATTCGCGGCTCCGGTCTACATCGGCGATACCATCACGGCATCGGTGGAGGTTGTGGGGATAAATGTAGAAAAAAATAGGGTTACCTTTAAGACCCTCTGCGTAAACCAGGAAGGCAAGGAAGTCCTTGCAGGCGAAGCCGTTGTTAGTCCCCCAAAAGATGCCAAAAACTAAGGAGGCATGTGTTCTGCGTCGTCACGCGCCTAAGTAGGCTTTCTTGATCATCGGATCTGCGGCAAGGTTCCCGCTCGTGTCGCTCATCACAATCTCGCCCGTCTCCAGCACGTAGCCCCGGTCTGCGGCCTGCAACGCCTTGCGGGCATTCTGTTCCACGAGAAAGATGGTCACGCCTTGCTCATGAAGCTTCCCGATGACGTTGAAGGTCTCTTCAACGTAAAGGGGCATCAATCCCAAAGAGACTTCATCCATAAGGATCATCCGGGGCTTCGACATCAAGGACCTGGCAATGGCCAGCATCTGCTGTTCCCCTCCGCTCAGGGTTTTGCCGACCTGGCGGCGCCGCTCTCGGAGGACCGGAAAAAGATGGAAAGCCTCCTCCATTGCGGAATCGATTTCTTTCCGATTCTTCTTAACATAAGCGCCCATGCGAAGATTTTCCACTACCGTCAGATCGCCGAAAACCCTGCGGCCTTCGGGCACCAGGCTGATCCCCATCCTAGCCCGGTGATGAGGGGCCGTGAACGTGATGTTTTCTCCCTGGAAATAAATTTCACCTTTCCTGCATTTCACCAGGCCCATGATCGTCCTGAGAATGGTGCTCTTTCCGGCGCCGTTTGCACCTATGACGGTAACCAGTTCTCCTTCGCGCACGGTAAAATTTACTCCCCGGAGAGCCAGGGATTCGCCGTAGGATACCTCCAGTGCTCTGGCTTCAAGCATGCTGCGTCTCCCTTCCGAGGTAGGCTTCTATAACCTGCGGGTTTGAGCGGATTTCTTCAGGGACGCCCTCGGCGATCTTGATACCGTGATCGAGCACCACGATGCGCTCGCAGAGATCCATGACGACCTGCATGTTGTGCTCGATGAGAAGAATCCCGATCCCCTGGTCCCGTAGCATCCGGATGAGCTCCATGAGCTGAAAGGACTCTTCGTAGCGCAGCCCTCCGGAGGGTTCATCCAGGAGAAGCAGTTTCGGCTGAAGGGCCAAGGCCCGCGCGATCTCGAGCCGTTTTTTGAAACCAAGGGGGAGGTTTCCGGCAAGGGTCCCGGAATAGGCTTTGAGTCCTGTTCGCTCCATGATCCCTCGTACCTCTTGAAGGGCTTCCCTCTGCCGGCACGCTCTTACGGATTTCCACAAAGAGGGATAGATGCGATGCCCGTAAGCCACCAGGACATTGGTTTCCACATCCAGGTTGTTGAGGGGCCTAACGATCTGGAAGGTCCGACCGATCCCCAAATGACTGATGCGATGAGCTTTCATGCGGAGGATCTTTTTCCCCTGGAACAGGATTTCCCCTGCGGTGGGAAGGTAGATACCGGATATGATATTGAAAAGCGTGGTCTTGCCGGCGCCGTTGGGCCCTATGATTCCGAGGATCTTGCCGCGTTCGGCGGAGAAGCTGACCGATTCAAGGGCATGGAGCCCCGCGAAATCTTTACTTAGGGAGATCACTTGCAGGAGGGTCACGCTTTCACCTCCCCTCCTCTGATCCGGTTCAATCCTTTTGTGAAATACACCACAAGGAATGAATCCGCGCCCAGAAGCCCGCTCGGCTGAAACCGCATCATGGCCACCAGAAGCAAACCGTACAACAAGGTCCGGTACTCCATGATAGGCCTGGATATTTCAGGGAGAAGGCCCAGCAAAAGAGCGCCGACGATCGGCCCCCATCGTGTCCCGATACCGCCGAAAACAACCATGCACAGGATCATGATGGATTGTCCGAAACCGAAATTATAGGGCATGATGAAGGTCAAAAAATGGGCGTAAAAAGCGCCCGCCAGACCCGCCAGGGCGCTCCCGAGAATGAAAGCCATGACCTTGAAGCGCACGATGTCCACGCCCAGGGCCGATGCGGCCTGTTCATCCTCGCGAATGGAGGACCACGCAAGGCCGATCCAGGAGCGGCCCAGAATGTAATCCAGAGCATATAAGGTACCAAGAACAACAAGAATCAGGATCAGGTATTCACTTTTGGTCATTTCACGACCGGCCCACATGGGAAGGTCGATGCCGCCGATGCCCATGGCGCCCCCGAAAAAGGGGATGTAAAGAAAAACCGCCTCGACAACAAAGCCGATGCCCATGGTGGTGATGGCCAGGAAGTCGTCCCGGACCCTCAAACAGGGAATGCCCAGGACGGCGCCTACAACGCCCGCCACCAGCGCAGCCAAAGGGACATCGATCCAGAAAGAGAGCCCCGCCTTCGTGTAAAAGAGAGCCGCCGTATAAGCGCCGATGCCGAAAAAGGCGGCATGGCCCAAAGAAATCTGGCCTGCATGCCCTGTGATGATGTTCAAGCTGTGGGCCAGAATCGCATAAATCGCGATGGTGATCAGAATGGTGACAACATAACCGCTCATGGCTGCATAGACCGAAATCCCGTCATCTCAGGCTTTTCCCAAAAGACCGTAGGGTCTGAACATAAGAACCAGGATCATGGCAATGAATGCTACGGCATCCCTGGGGAAGGGAATGGAGAGGACCCCGATAAAAAAGGTCTCGGACAGACCTACGATAATTGAGGCAAGCACGGTTCCGGGAATGCTTCCAAGGCCGCCCAGGACTACGATTGCCAGGGCTTTGTAGGCCGGGATGCTTCCCATGGTCGGCCACACCTGGTTGTCGTAAACCCCGATGAGCACACCGGCGGCGCCTGCCATGAGAGACCCGATAATGAAGTTCATCGCAATGATGGCGCTCACATTGACGCCGAAGGAGGAAGCCGTCTCCAAGTCAAGCGCACAGGCCCGCATGGCCAGGCCCATTCTGGAACGGGTCAGGAAAAGCCACAGAAAAAGAAGAATCAAAAAGCTCACCAGAAGAATGAGAACCTGTGTCTCCGTGAGCCTAAAACTGCCGATGGCCAGGTCGCCCAGCCCCACCCTGGCGTTGTATACCAGGGTGTGAGGGCCGGCAACGATTCGAAATGCCTCCTCCATGGCGGTAAAAAGACCGATGGAGGCGATCAGAGGCGCGATCCTGCTCAAATGAAGGATCGGCGTGTACAGAAAACGCTCCACCAGGTATCCCGCGACTGCAGCCCCCACCATCCCCGCAAACAAGGAAAGCCAGAAGTTGTCGACAAGCCGGAATGAAAGCAGGCCGACATAGGCTCCGAGGGTGTAAATGCCGGCATGGGCCACGTGGAGGATGCGCAAAATCCCGTAGACCATCGTCAGGCCGAGAGAAATGAGCGCATAAACGCTCCCCACGGAGATACCGTTCGCCAATTGCTGCCAGATCATCCTCTTATTAAACTCCTGCCGACGGCCGCGAACAGATCATTTACTTCTTCATCGGAGGCGTGATGATTTCAGGATTGTCGATAATCGCTCTCCGCCTGAATTGACCGTCCTTCACGATTTGGATCTGCACAGGTTTTACCACCTCGCCCTGCGCAAAACGGCTGATCTTGCCCGTAAGCCCGTCATAGTCCTTTGTCTCCAGAAGGGCCTTCCGTATGGCCTTGGGATCTGTGCCCGCCTTTTTGATGGCGGAAACGAGGATCATGAACGCATCATAGCTCGAAGCGCCGACCATGTCCGCATCATGACCGTAAGCGCTTCGGTAGTTTTTTAGAAAGTTCTGCACCACCGGGCGGGGATCGTCCCTGTCGAGATTGGTAGCGATAATGACGCCTTCCGCCGCATCACCGGCAATCTCCAGAAATTTGGGGGAGTCGAATCCTTCCTCTCCAAGGATCTGACTCTTGATTCCAAGCTCCTTGGCTTGTCGCACGATGGAAGCGGCTTCATTGTAATAGCCGGCTGCAAAAATAACGTCCGGGTTTCCTTCCTTGATCGTAGTCAAATAGGGCCGGAAATCCTTCTCTCCGGGGAACTTATACATTTGTTTCGACAGTATTTCAGCGCCGAGTTTTATAGCCCTTTCGGCAAAGCCGGCCGAAATGGAACGGCCGAAATCATTGTCCATAAAAATAATGGACATGCGCTTGGCCTTCAGGTCTTTTACGGCGAACTCCGCCGCCGCCGCTCCCTCCACCTCTCCGAGAAAGCCGTTTCGGAAGATGAAGTCATTGGATGTTTTGGTGTTGGGATTCCAGGTCACATCGGGATGAACGGCATATCCCGCCACCATGGGCATGCCCGCCTTTTGAAAAATAGGCGCCACAACCCGGGTCGGCCCACTGTAGGAACCGCTTACCACGCCTACCACCTTGTCTCTTTCCATGAGCCTGCTGGCGATCGCCACGGCTTCCTCAGCCTTGAGACGGTCGTCATAGACAATGAGATCGACCTTTTTCCCCTGGATGCCCCCTCCGTCATTGACCTCCTTCCACCCCAACTCCACGGCGTTCTTGGCGCTCATGCCGTCAGCCGCCGCAGGGCCGGTGATGGGCGCAAAAAAACCTATTTTTACCGTGTCCTGAGCCGCCACCGGGGCACCGACAAAAAACATAGTAAAAGCAACGGCCGCCAATACCAATGACAACAAACCTTGTTTTCTCATGATTCAAGAACCCTCCCTTCATTGTTTTCAATTTGCCATTCCTGTGGGAATCTATTAAAAAATGGTTATTGAGTCAAGGTAACATTTGAATTTTTGAATTTCATCGGCAATAAAGCTTCTCCCGCTGACAGGATAGACCCTAAAGGAGGTAAATGAAAAGATGACACTTACGCCCAAAGAAAACTTGTTAAAGGAACTCCGGATCGGTCTCGCTAAACCGCGTCCCGTAAAGGCGCCCAGGGGCACCGCCCTTCATTGCAAGGGCTGGCATCAGGAAGCGGCCTTGAGAATGCTCTGTAACAACCTGGACCCTGAATGCGGGGAAAACCCCTCCGAACTCATCGTGTACGGGGGCACCGGTAGAGCAGCCCGAAACTGGGCGTGCTTCGATGCCATCGTGCGATCTCTCATGGATCTGGAGAATGACGAAACCCTCCTGATCCAATCCGGTAAGGCGGTGGGCATCCTCAGGACCCATGCTCACGCACCCCGTGTGCTCATTGCAAACTCCAACATCGTTCCTCGATGGGCGACCTGGGACCATTTCAACGAGCTCGACAAGAAGGGACTCATGATGTACGGCCAGATGACGGCCGGTTCGTGGATTTACATCGGAACCCAGGGCATTCTTCAGGGAACGTACGAAACCTTCGCCGCCATGGGTGAAAAGCATTTCGGGGGCTCTCTTTCAGGACGTATCGTCGTCACAGCCGGCTTGGGGGGCATGGGGGGGGCTCAACCCCTCTCCGTTACCATGAACCAGGGCGTATGCCTTTGCGTTGAGGTGGATCGCAACCGCATTCAAAGGCGTCTCGACACCCATTACCTGGACACGACCACGACGGACCTGGATGAAGCCCTGAAACAAGCTCGAAAAGCGGCCGCAGAGAAAAAGCCCCTTTCCATTGCCATACTGGGCAACGCGGCGGACCTGCTGCCGAAGATGATCGAGCGCGGCTTTGTGCCCGATGCCGTGACGGATCAGACAAGCGCCCACGACGAACTAAACGGCTATGTGCCCGCGGGCATCCCCTACGAGGAAGCGATGGCCCTGCGCAAAACCGACCCCCGCAAGCACATCAACATGGCCCTGGACTCAATGGCCGTTCACTGTCGCGCCATCCTGGAAATGCAGAAACGAGGGGCCGTAGCCTTCGATTACGGAAACAATCTGCGCGCGCAGGCGATGAAGCGGGGTGTCGATAATGCGATGGACTACCCCGGTTTTGTGCCCGCCTACATTCGCGAGCTTTTTTGCTATGGGGAGGGGCCTTTTCGTTGGGCCGCTTTGTCGGGAGATCCCCGGGACATTGAGTTAACGGACCGGACCTTGATCGAAGCATTCCCTCAAAAAAAACGCATGGTCCGGTGGCTCGAGATGGCAGGTAAAAAAGTGACCCACATGGGTCTCCCGGCTCGAATCTGCTGGCTCGGCTACGGGGAAAGGGAAAAAGCCGGCAAGCTCTTCAACGATCTTGTGGCATCGGGCAAGGTCTCGGCACCCATCGTTATCGGCCGCGACCATTTGGACTGCGGCTCTGTTGCTTCCCCTTACAGAGAGACCGAGTCCATGCGGGACGGCTCCGATGCCGTAGGCGACTGGCCTTTGCTGAACTGCATGGTCAACGTCGCCTCAGGGGCGAGCTGGGTTTCCTTTCACGACGGAGGGGGTGTCGGTATCGGATACGCCCTTCACGCCGGTCAGGTCTCGGTAGCAGACGGCACGCGGGAGGGGGAGCTCAGAGTGACCACGGTGCTTAGAAATGATCCCGGCACCGGGATCATTCGTCACGCCGATGCAGGCTACCCCACGGCCATTGAGGTGGCAAAAGAAAAAGGCCTAAAGATTCCCATGATCGGCTAAAAAAAGGAGATTGCGGACCATGAAAAGCCGGCTTATCGAGTGTGTTCCTAATTACAGCGAGGGACGGCGCCCGAATGTAATGGAAGCCATTATCGAGCCTTTTCGCCGGCGCCCGGGCTGCACTCTTCTCGATTCCCGGGCGGACAAGGACCACAACCGTCTGGTTGTAAGCCTGGTGGGACAACCGGAACCCATTCAGGATGCCCTGATCGAATCGGCCTTGGCGGCAAAGGAAAAAATCGATCTGGAGCATCACCAGGGAGGCCACCCCAGGATCGGAGCCGTGGACGTCATTCCATTCATCCCTCTCCGGAACCTCGACATGAATGCGTGCGTGGAACTGGCCCGGGAGTTCGGCCGACGCTTCCACAAAGAGACGGGCATTCCGGTCTATTTTTACGAGGAGGCTGCCTTCCGCCCGGAGCGCAGGCGTCTTGAAGTCATCCGAAAGGGACAGTTTGAAGCCCTCAAGACAGAGATTTCCCGGCCCGAGAGACACCCTGACGTGGGCGCCGCAAAAATTCACCCGAGCGCCGGGGCAACGATCATCGGCGCCAGGAAGTTCCTGATCGCCTTCAACGTGAACCTTGGAACATCCGATTTGAAGCTCGCAAGGGAGATCGCTAAAGCCGTCCGATCTTCAAGCGGAGGACTCTGCCATGTGAAAGGAATCGGGCTGGCCCTTGAGGATCGAGCACTCACCCAGGTAAGCATGAATATCGTGGATTACGAAAAGAACGCCCTGTATCGCGTGGTCGAACTCATCCGTATGGAAGCAAAAAGGTGGGGAGTGCCGGTCAGGGAAACAGAGGTGTACGGCATGGTCCCTGCGGCGGCGCTCTTGGACAGCCTCTCCTATTACATGCAGATTGCAGGCTTCAAGCGGGAGCAGGTTATTGAACTGGCGCTCCTCGAGAGGCAGGGAAAGGACGAAGAGACATGAAGCTCATGGAATCAAAAGTGAAGGATTTTCTTGAGACCCTTTCCGGAAATTCTCCCGCACCCGGGGGCGGAAGCGTCTCCGCATTTGCGGCAGC
>JAFGDM010000045.1 GCA_016932115.1 Deltaproteobacteria bacterium
CCCATGCCCAACGCCGGAATCGAAGAGTTTCAAAAAGCCGAAGTGTTACCAATTTTCTAAGAGATAATCTCTCAGATTTGAAAAGTTGGAATCTAGGGCTTGCCTTCCATTCCCTAATGGAGACACTAATAAAGAATCAGCTCCTTTTTGTGATTAAATATAACTTTATATGTTATATGTCAAGAAAAATTATAATACTCGTTTCACATCATTGTAAGTGTCATCGTCTCCTAGAGCTGCTAAAGCGCCACACAAAAAGGAAACGCCAAGGAAGGAGATATCTGGAAAGAGGAATTGTCCTTATTCGAGTACGTGGATATTTTTTCTTCTACAAACTTTTTTTAGCACATCCGGCCATACAGTGACGCTCACCTCACCGATATGAGCGCTCCTGAGCAAATACATAAATGTCCGTGACTGTCCGATCCCTCCCCCGATGCTCAGCGGTATATCATCATTGAGGATCGCTTGGTGGTACGGCAACTGGAGAAAATGCTCCTGTCCCGCCTCCTTGAGCTGCTGCACCATTGTCTCTTTGGTAACACGAATGCCCATGGATGTAAGTTCGTGGCGACGCCCGGTCACGGGATTCCAGACGAGGATATCACCATTCAGGCCATGATACCGGTTGCCGTGCTCTGTAATTGTCGGTGTAATCCAATCGTCGTAATCCGCGGCACGCATCTCGTGAGGATAACCATCTTCCAGCACATATCCGATGCCGATGATAAAGATCGCCGCCGATACCTCCTGCACCATTTTTGTCTCACGCTGTTTACGGGTAAGATACGGGTATCGCTCAAGAATCTCCTCAGCGTGAAAAAACTGAATTTTCTTTGGTATTTCCGGGTATTTATCGGTGTTGAGTGCCGGAAAATCCATTTTGACCATCCGTCCCGCTTCATAAATTACCGTCCAGATCTTTTCAACAACCTTTCGCAGAAAATCCAGATTCCGCATATCCGCCGTGATGACCCTTTCCCAGTCCCATTGATCAACGTATGCGCTATGATCATGATCAAGGAAGTAGTCCTTCCGCACTGCCCTCATATCAGTGCAAATTCCTTCTCCCACTTCACATTTGAATTGTTTGAGCGCCATTCTTTTCCATTTCGTTGCCGCCTGAACCACCTGAGCTTCAATTTTTCTGTCAAGTCCGAGCCCGCAAAGAAATTCTACAGGAGTACGTGAACCATCCCGATCAAGATAATCGTTGATGCCGCTGTCCTTGGTGACAATCAACGGGACCTGAACCATAAAAAGGTTTAGTTCCTTGCACAGGTTTTCCTCAATAAAATTCTTGATTTTGAAAAGGGCTTTCATCCTCTCCTTGTTCCCCAACAACGGCTCATAATCGTGGGGGAGGATTTTATCCACCTCTTCATAGGTGCTGATACCGGGCCCTGCCAAATCCGCTTTCTTATCAATCATTCCACGCCTCCATTCGAAATGCTGCTGAATTACAAAAAAGGCACCAATTTAGCTGTTTGAAAAATCGCAAGAATGAGGGCATTGAGAGGGTCTCTCTTACCCCCCATGCTTGATCAAGAGTGTTTCCTTGAAAAAACAGGGGGCCCGGAGGTCCCCTGTTGCTCCTAAAAATCCTTCTTTTTAAAAGCGGCTAGAACAATCCCCTCACCTTGCCGGTTTTCACGTCCACATCAACGCGGCGGAAGGCTGGGTCGGAAGATGTGCCTGGCATGAGGCTGATCGTTCCTGCGCAGGGGCAGAGGAACTTGGCACCCGAGTAGATAAGGACGTCCCGGATGGGGAGGGTCCAACCCTTGGGAACTCCCTTCAGCGCAGGATCATGAGATAGACTCAAGTGGGTCTTAACCATCATGGTCGCAAAGTCGTCGAACTTGGAATCCCCTTCAAGCATTTTCGCCTTCGCTTCAGCTTCAGGGGTCCAGGAAACGCCGCTCGCCCCGTAGACGGTTTTGGCAATCTTCTCCACCCTTTCACGGAGCTTCATTTCCATGGGGTAGAGGAATTTGAACTTGGGCTTCGATTCGCAGGCTTCTTTCACCGCCTCGGCCAGTTCGATGGCGCCTTCCCCGCCTTTGGCCCAGTGCTCGGACACAGCACAGCGCGCGCCGGCCTCTTCGGCATATTTTCTCACCAAAGCAATTTCCGCTTTGGTATCGGTGTGGAAGCAGTTGATGCAGACCACCGGGTTCATGCCGGACTTCCGGATTGTGTTGATATGATGTACCATGTTGGGAATACCTGTTTCAAGAAGCTTGAGATTTTCCTTCGTGTAAGCAGGATCCAGCGCGATCCCGGCAACCACCTTGGGCCCGCCGCCGTGCATCTTGAGGGCGCGGATCGTGGTGGTCAACACCGAGACATGGGGGGTGAGACCGCTGTTGCGGCACTTGACGTTCCAGAATTTCTCGAACCCGATGTCTGCGCCAAAACCGCTTTCGGTCACATGGTAATCAAAAAGCTTCAGGCCAACACGGTCCGCAATGATGGACGACTGACCGACAGCGATGTTTGCAAAAGGCCCGGCATGGACAAAACACGGTTGGTACTCTGCCGTACACAACATGGTTGGATTGATAGTGTTGCGCATCCAAGCGGTCATGGCACCGTCAACCTCGAGATCCCCCGTGGTCACCGGTTTGCCGCCCTTGTTAAAAGCCACCGTGATCTCACCCATCCGCTTCCTCAGGTCCGCAAGGTCCCTCACGATCGACAAAATGGCCATCAACTCCGAAGAAACGGCAATGCCGAATCTGGACTGCATGGTAAAACCATCCTGTCTGCCGCCCAAGCCAATCACGATATTTCTCAGGCTCTGGGCGCAGTAATCGATGATCCAGCCCATCTCGACGCGGGTCGGATCGATTTCAAGTCTCTTCATTCTGGTCAGCCTTTTGAGCTGCTCGTCATTGTAATTTCTCTCGTGTTGCATCCTAGCAGTCAGTGCAACCATGGCCAGGTTGTGGGCGTTCATGATGTCATTGATGTCCCCTGTCAGCCCCATAGAGAACTCCGTCATGGGAATCAGCAAAGCGTTCCCTCCGCCTGCCGCTGTTCCCTTGATGTTCATTGTGGGACCGCCGGAAGGTTGCCGAAGGGAGCCGCCTACGTTAAGACCGAGCTTGCCCATGCCTTCCATCAGCCCGCAGGAGGTGGTGCTCTTTCCTTCGCCCAGGGGGGTAGGAGTAATTGCCGTCACTTCGATGTACTTTCCGTCCTTCTTCTTTTCCAGCCTTTTCATGACCTTAAGAAAGTCAACCCGGCCCAGCCTTCCAAAGGGAATCAGTTCATCTTTTTGGAGTCCCAGCTTTTCGCGCCACTCATCAGGAGTGGGCATGTTTTTCTCGGCAGCCTCGGATATCTGCCAGTCCTTCATTTTTACCGCATCATAAGGCATACTCTCTCTCCTCCTTCTTAGCTTTGTTTGTTTGTTTACTGCTTTAAAAACAGGATTGATCCTCGGAACAGGAATCCCCTTTCCCTAAAACCCGCCCATCCCCTCGCTCCGGGCGGTTGGAAATCCAAAAGTGCCGCAGCGTGGTATGGTCCTGCCCAGTGCGATGGAATTACTTAAAAAACACAAGAGTTTATATATGATTGTTCTGCCAGCGACCTGAGGTCACAGAAAAAAGGCACCACTTCGTATCAAAAAAAAATGAAGCCGTCAAGCATTTATGAGGCTGAAGGGTAAGTTTTTGGCCTATTTCCCTGCAATCATGGGAACCGGAAAAGCCTTTATACGACACTGTACGAGTTACTTCAACGCCTCCTCTCCCCCGAACTTCCGGTAGGGTGAAAAGCCACTGAGAATCGTCCGGTCTTCATCCGTGCTCCGGCCTTCGATCAGCCGCGCCACGACTTCTCCAACACCGGGCCCAATCATAAAACCCTGGCCGCACATGCCGGTTGCGTGAAGTAAGCCACCGACCTCACGGTTCCAGCCCACCAATGGGGAACCATCGGGTGTCATAGGATAAAGACCGCGCCACATTCGCCTTACCCGGATGTTCTTAAGCCTCGGGAGGAGTTGCACCATTCTTAACCCCACCTGAGACAGAAAGACCGATGTCTCTCGTTTATCGTTTCCCGCGATAAGAGGTTCCGGGGTGATACAGAAGACAACCTGGCCCAGCCTATTCTGGTAAAAGTAGTAGTTTTTCGAGTCAGGGCCCGGCCTGAGATCAACCACCATACAGGTAAAAAAAGGTTTTACCGGTTCCGTGATAGCCGCTTCATGGGAGTCCGGGATCACGGAAACGTCCACCCCCGCTGTTCTGCATAACTCCCTGGATCGAGGACCTGCGGCGTCCACCACAACGGGTGATGTGTAGATTTTGTTTTTTGTGACCACGCCTACGGCTTTTCCCTGCTCCACGATAATTCTCTCGACAGGTTCTTTAAACGAGAAAGTCACCCCCAGTTCCTTCGCTCTCCGATAAAACGCATTGACGGATCGGAGCGGGGATGCAGAACCGTCGTCCGCCGATACTGTTCCGCCCAACAAGCCTTCAAATTTAATCCCGGGAATCACTTCTTGAATCTTCTCCGGCCCAAAGAAGTCGATGTTCAGCCCGTACTTCTTCTGAGTGGGAAGTATGCCCTTTAGCGCTTTTTCCTCCACCTCCCGATAAACAGGAAAGGTGTACCCCCCCTTCAGCCACTCGATGTTATCCCCATACGTTTCTTCCCAGGTGGAAAATATCTCCAGCGACCTGAGGCAAGTGAGAATCTTGGCAGGGTCCGAATGGGTAGCCCGAATCCCCCCTATGGCTTTCTTGTTCTCTCCTTGTCCCGGAGAGGCATTGTTGTCCAAAACAAGGGTTCTGATCTTTTTTGCCCCCAGGGCCAGAGCGAGCGGAACACCGACAGAGCCGGCACCAACTACGATCACATCAAAAACCTTTCCCTTTGCCACGTGTTCCTCCATTAATCCAAGCCGGCCCATAGCACACAGCACAAGCCACGCTGCGGAAGAAACCACCGCGCATTAATCCAATTTTTCATTTTTCTCCAGCCCCATGCACCTTGTAGCGTGTACCCCTTCTATTTCTCCCTTCTCATTCCCGCAAGGATGCCCAACCGCACCTCCACAAACAAAGCCCGATCAGTCCTGTCGGTGACCTGATCCTGATCCACTCCCTCTTCCTCAAAAATGCGCCATATCATAGGCCTGCATGTCTTTGCGCCGCAAGCTCCCATGCCGGCTCTTGTGAGGGCCTTAAGCTGATTGATATCCCTGACACCTTGCCGCACGGCAGTCCTGATCTCTCCCGCTGTCACCCTTTCACACCGACATATAATGGCTTCATCCGGAGGCACCTCCTTCTCATAGACCAGAGACGGCTCGATCTGCGGTTCCTGCACCCGGATGCCCGCCGCTCTTTTTGCCGTATCCTTTTCAAGTTTCACCTGAACAAGAAGGGTACCGGGGTACTTCTTCTGATTGGTAAGCACATTCTCCACAGGGTAGAGGCCCAAAATCGCGCCGTCCACATCCGTGACCCTCACCTTCCGACCAACCTCTACCTTTTCCCTCCAAACCTCGTAGGGCAAGGTCACGGTCGGCCGTTCTTCATCTTTTCTGTAATCGACCAGGGTTGCAGCCAACCCAGGACAGACAAAAACGCAATTCATGCATCCTTTGCAAAGGCTCACATCCGTTATGTACGGCAGGCCGGTGATTTTACCACCTTCAGTCCTGATAGCTTTTTCCGGGCAGACCGATGTGCAAGGGTTACAGGGAATCTCCTGCAGGCAGTGGAAAATTGGCATCACCCCTTTTTCCTCATTCGGTTTCTCTTTTTCTAGAATGGCTCCGGCCTTGGACTTGAGAATCCTTTCTTTCTCCTCCCAGGTCTCCGGGATATCCCCCTGATAAAGACCGAGGGATGCCGCGATCTTGAGCCCTCGTATCCGGCCCGTCAACATGGCTGCGGATGCCTCGGCAATTTCATTCGCATCCCCCGCGGAATAAACTTCCATCCCGCAGTCCTCCCCCTTGGTGTAAAACTCGTTCACCTCCGCAAGGCCCACAGCAATAAGAAGCGTATCCACATCAAAAGTCTTGTGCGTTCCCGTTACGACTCGCCCGTTACGGTCCACGGCTGCGATGGTCACCTTTTCCACCCTTTCCTTACCTGCAGCCGACACTACCGTATGACTTGTATAAATAGGCACGCCCAGCCGTCTGAGTTTGTCGGCGTGGACTTTATATCCTCCCACGCAGGGCAATGCTTCGACTAGGGCTACCACGTGAATACCAGCCTGGATCGCGTGATACCCGGCGATGAGCCCCACATTTCCGCCCCCCACGATCAGGATCCGGTCGGAGGAGCGCACAAGATCCCGATTAACCAGGGTCTGGAAAGCTCCCGCCCCGTATACACCCGGCAGGGTGTTTCCCGGGAAAGAAAGCATCTTCTCTCTTGCACCTGTGGCTATAAGAAGCCTCTGGGGCTTGACTTTTCTGTAAATGTTTCCTTTAACCACCCCAACAACCCGGTCGGAAAATACCCCCACGGCCGTCGTACTCAGCCAAACTTCCACGGAATCCAGTCTTCTGACCTCTTCTTCAAGAATTCGGGCAATTTCAAAACCCCTGGTCCCCGCATGGGAATCCTCCACAGAGCCAAAGAATTTGTGGGTCTGGAGCAGGAGCTTTCCTCCCAGTTTACTCTTGTCATCCACAATCAGGGTGTCCACGCCTAGCTTCCCGAGTTCTATAGCCGCACAGAGCCCTGCAGGGCCTCCCCCTAGAACCAAAACTTCCACCTCTCGCAAGGGGGGTTCCTTAAGAGCCGGGACCCGGTCATCCTCCGGAAGCTCGGGCAGTCCCTCTAAGCTTCTCACCGCCATATTATGTCGCAGTGGCGTCATACAGGCTTTGACGGGCAGTCCGTCCGCAATGACTAAACACTGGGAGCACTGGCCGTTGGCGCAAAACATGCCCTGAGGACTGCCGTCTTTAGAGTGGTGACCGAAGATGTGAATGTCGTTGGCAATGAGGGCTGAAGCAAGCATTTCACCTTCATAGCCGGCAAGCATTTCACCGTTCCACATAAAAGAAACATTCTTTTTCTTAGGGATTTCAATAATGGGATGGCCTTCTATTCGTCTCCGGTTCATGATTCTTCAATCCTTAGCCCGATATAAGTCACAAACTTTTTTGAGCTTGTTGCTGTTAGGTGAACTCAGACATGATAAAAAGATTTTTCCTAGGCTTTTCAGTTCAGGGTTGATTACCTGATGAGAGTTTTTGCACCTTGATCCGCACATCCTCCAGAATTGGGACCTCTTCCACTACTTTTCCATCATTATGAGAGATCACTCTCCTGATCTTCTCCACCTTATCTTTTTCAACAATGAATTCAAAAGACTGCCCGGCCGGCAAAATCCTCAGACATAACCCTATGTCCAGATAGGCCTTTCAGCAATCGCCACGGTAATCGACAAGGTCCATAGGGGTTTCATTCTTTCTTCAAAATTGACGTCTGCGGAAATGACATTTCTCAAACGCTCCTGCATGGGATCACTTCAGATGCAGGGGAAAAAGTACCTGCTATTTATTCTTCTTTTCTTTTTTGAGTTTTCGTTTTTCCTTCGGCGTAAGAAGAGCTTTTTTCATCTGTTCCCTTTTGCCTTTATCCTTACTTCCTTTATCTGCCATATTCCTTCCTCCCTTCTTCAATCGACCGTCACCTTTAAAATGACACCAAGAGCACAATATGTCAATAAACCTCAAGCTCCATCGGCAATCGACCGCTCATCGGCGACCTTGCAACTTGGAAGAATGGGGGCTATACTCTTTTTTTGTAAATCGAGATGACTTCGCACCTAAGAAGTCTCACTATCCGACGGCACGGAAAAAAGCGGCGGATGCAAGGGGTGAGAATCCTTAGGAACAGCGTCTCCTTTTATGGACGCAGCAGAAAGGACTTTTTGCGAAGCCCTCTGTGCTGGAGGTCTAAAAAAACATGTCCCTATTGAAAAACCTACCCCCTATGGCGGCATCCTTCGTGCTTGCAGCAAGCCTCATACTTTCGGGTCCGGCTTTAGTAAGTCCTTCGGTCAAATCGTGGGAAGATGAATGGGTCAAGGTGAAAATTTAAAATTTGTTTCCAATGGTCTCAATCCATAAGCCACAGCAAGAAAGGGACAACACCCAGTTTCAGTTTTCTTGGGATGCTTCAGGCGCTTTAGGCATTTACTCATGAAAGCCATGATTTTAGCAGCCGGGTTAGGTTCAAGACTTCGCCCTCTCACGTACAAAAGGCCTAAAGCCCTGATGCCTATAGCTAACAGGCCCATTCTTGCGTGGAACATCGATTACCTTAAAATACAAGGTGCTACCGACATCATCATCAACGCTCACCATCACCATGAACAGGTGGTGAATTACGTTCGGGAAAATCCTCTCTCAGGGGTGAAGATTGAGACAAAGGTGGAACTTGAAATTTTAGGCACCGGTGGAGGAATCAAGAACGTTGAAGACTTTTTCAGCCCTGAACCATTCGTGGTGATGAACGCGGATATTCTTACAAATATTGATCTTAAAACCGCCCTTCATGATCACAGGAGCAGAGGGGCTTTTGTGACGCTTTTGCTTCACAAGTTCGAGCGATACAATCAGCTCCTGGTCGACAAAAACCTGAACATTATCGACATCGGCAAAACAGCCTCTCCCGGAAGATTGGCCTTTACCGGCATTCATATCATGAATCAGGAGCTGCTCTCTTTCTTACCGGCCGGCGAATTCTCGGACATCATTGACTGCTACCGAAAACTAATCCGTGATGGGAAACCAATCAATGCCTATGTCTGCCAAAATCATTACTGGCGTGACGCCGGCAGCTTGACTGATTACACGGAAGCAAACATGGACTTCGCACGCACGCCTTTTCTCATCGGCTCGGGTTGCCGGATTCATTCCTCAGTCAGACTGTATGATTGGGCGATCATCGGTGACGGCTGCAGGATCGAGGAAGACGCTAGCATACGACGATCCGTTCTCTGGGAAAAAGTTGAGATCAAAAAGGGTGTTCACATCACGGACAGCGTCGTCACTTCCGGAACCACAGTAGCACGCCACTTGGCAAAGGAAATATCCACGTAAACCTTAAAAGACCACATGTTTTAATCAATTGACCTTGAACGGATTTTCCTTTATGCAAGAAGGTAGCATTTTAGTAAATGACTTCGGTGCTTCGCTTCAGGGTTATACATTGAAGGTAACAATTTTTAAAACGAATAGATGCCGGCCCCGGGCATGGGGGTCCCTCTCAAAAACCCAAAATGTTATCAAAAAAATGGGATTTGGAAATAAAGGGAATCTTGCCTGCGGTGCATTATAGCAAGTCTAGCCACGGGGATTGAAAATGAGAAAGTCGCTTTTGGTTTTTTGCCTCTTGAGCTGTGCTATTCTGTATTTTCTGCCACCTTGCTGGGCCTCAAAGGCCTATCTAACCGACAGCTTCGAAGAATTTACCCTTCGCTCAGGACCTGGATATGAGTACCGAATCATCACGATGCTTTCATCAGGCCAGGCTCTTGAGGTCCATGAATCACAAAAGGAGTGGAGTAGAGTCAGCCTACCGGGCGGTGACAGAGAAGGATGGGTTGTCAGCAGATATCTCATCAATCGGGTGCCCTGGTCAATACAGGCAAACTCGCTCCGTGAAGAGAACGCTTCTCTTAAAGCAAAATTGTCCCAAATCGAAAGCGCTTTCAACGAAGCCCGGCAAGAGAAGACCAAACTCGCCTTCGAGTTTGAGAAGAACTCCAAGCTTCTAGAGGAAACCACAGACCGTTATGAGAGCCTTAAGCAGGGAGCCGACGGCTACCTCAAACTTAAGAAAATCCATGAATTGAACGAGGCGGCTCTCAAGGCGGCCAGGGCGGACAATGAAAGGTTGAGAAAGGAGCAAGAAGAACTGAGATCTTCCCAATTGAATCAATGGTTTGCCACCGGCGCTCTCGTGCTTCTGTGCGGACTGCTTTTAGGCGTCATGATCGGGCGTCAACAAAAAACGCGCAAGTCTTTGTACACATGATCTCTCTTCGCTCAATAAAGATCTCAATTCACCGCCCGGTGTTTTGTGAGGGAATGCACCCTAGCTTTTCTTAGAGGTAACGGTTTGAAACGAGGAAATCCGCTGTTTCACGTCCGTGCTCTTGCATTTCGGGCACTGTGTCTTCTTCTTTTCGTATTCTGAAATCGACATGGTAAGTGAAAACTTTTTCTTGCACTTCCCGCAAACAAATTCATAGACGGGCATCACAAACCTCCTCGCGCATGGAATAGGGAATCACAAAAGACTTCTTGACTTTTCGAAGCACACAATAATCACAGGCTCCTGCGCCGTGATATGGGACGGCACAGCAAAAAGTAACAGATGATAGAGTCGCGAGTCATACCCTTCTTCCGGCCGCTTAAAACCCGGGCAGAAAAACCCTGCCCGGGCCTTTTCAGGTTGAAAAACGAAATTAATACATATCCTCGGGCGGCATCTGAGGCATGCCCGCCCCTGCTTTCTTCTTCTCAGGTTTTTCAGCGACCATCGCTTCAGTAGTGAGCAACAAACCGGCTACAGAAGCAGCGTTCTGCAAAGCGTATCGGGTCACCTTTGTCGGATCTATGATTCCCGCCTCGATCAGATCTTCATAGACCCCTGTCTCAGCATTGAACCCAAAGGCTCCCTTTCCATCCATCACCTTTTGGACCACGACAGATCCTTCAAACCCGGCGTTATTAGCGATTTGTCTTAAAGGCTCTTCCAACGCCCTTTTAATAATGTTCACCCCCATCTTCTCGTCACCTGAGGTCTCCATCTTCTGCAGAGTTTTCACTGTCCTTGCAAGCGCAACTCCGCCGCCCGGCACAATGCCTTCTTCCACTGCGGCTCGGGTGGCGTTCAGAGCGTCTTCAACCCGGTCCTTTTTTTCCTTCATCTCCATTTCCGTGGCAGCGCCAACATTAATTACCGCCACCCCGCCAATGAGCTTTGCCAGCCTCTCTTGCAGCTTCTCACGATCATAATCACTCGTTGTCTCATCGATCTGAGCGCGGATCTGTTTCACCCGGCCTTCAAGCGCCTTTCGGCTCCCTCCCCCATCCACAATGGTCGTATTGTCCTTGTCTAAAGAAACACGCTTGGCGGTTCCCAAATCGTTGAGCGTGACATTTTCAAGCTTCAACCCCAAGTCCTCACTGATCAACTGGCCGCCCGTAAGAATTGCAATGTCTTCCAGCATCGCCTTACGACGATCGCCGAAACCGGGCGCCTTCGCCGCAGCGCACTTCAGTGTCCCGCGCAACTTGTTCACGACAAGGGTTGCCAAAGCCTCGCCTTCCACATCTTCGGCGATAATGATAAGGGGTTTCCCCATCTTTGCGATCTGCTCCAGCACCGGGATCAGGTCCTTCATAACACTGATCTTTTTTTCATACAACAGGATGTAAGGCTCATCCAGATGGGCTTCCATTTTTTCGGGATCCGTCACAAAATAGGGACTCAAATAGCCCCGGTCGAATTGCATGCCTTCAACGATTTCGAGCGTGGTCTCCATGCCCTTTGCTTCCTCAACCGTGATCACGCCCTCTTTGCCAACCTTCTCCATGGCTTCGGCGATTATGTCGCCGATCGCACGGTCGTTATTAGCCGAAACCGTCCCAACCTGTGAGATTTCCTTTTTTTCCTTGGTCGGTTTAGAGATCTTCTTCAACTCCTCTGTCACCACCTCTACCGCTTTCTCCAGCCCCCGCTTCAAAGCCATAGGATTTGCGCCGGCTGCAACGAGTTTGCTGCCCTCACGGTAAATACTCTGAGCAAGAATGGTTGCCGTCGTTGTCCCGTCTCCCGCCACATCCGAGGTTTTGGAAGCCACCTCTTTAACCATCTTGGCGCCCATGTTCTCGAATTTATCCTCAAGCTCGATTTCCTTGGCTACTGTCACGCCGTCTTTCGTCGACTTCGGCGCGCCCCAGCTCTTCTCGATAAGAACATTGCGCCCTTTCGGACCCAATGTCACTTTCACCGCGTCCGCAAGGGTATCCACGCCCTTCATCATTTTCTCTCGGGCGCTCATCCCATACTTGATTTCTTTGCCTGCCATTTTTGCAAACCTCCTCCTTATTCAATGATAGCCAGAATATCGTCTTCTCGCATGATGAGGTGTTCCACCCCGTCGATCCGTATTTCATTTCCTGAATATTTTCCAAATAGTACCTTGTCTCCGGTTTTCACATCCAGATTAATCCTTTCGCCTTTTTCACTGATTTTTCCAGGACCGACTCCTATCACCTTCCCTTCCTGAGGCTTTTCTTTGGCCGTATCCGGAATTATTATGCCGCCCACGGTCTTCTCTTCCTCTCCCGTCCTTAAAACCAGCACCCTGTCGTTCAACGGTTTCACTTTCATTCCACAAACCTCCTCTTCAAATATTTAAACAGGTAAAACAAACGCTCCTCCCTTAAAATACATCGGCGGAGGGAGGAACAGACTTTAAATTAACTTACTGAATTCACTTGCGTAAAATGTAAATTTTGGAAATTTTAAGCACCTTTTTTCTTTTGTCAAGAGCACTCTGTTTGGATCATTTCAGCTTTTTTAAAACCCATCTTTACGGTTGACCCGTGAATCCGGTTCCTATATGATTCTCATACCGACCGGCCACTTCGGCCATGACACAAACATTTTTCAGAGGAGGTGTACCATGTCCGGAAGCACGTACAAAATAATCGAACTTGTCGGAACAAGCACTAAATCCTGGGAGGAAGCAGCCAAGGTAGCCGTAGAAACGGCAGGTGTAAGCCTCAAGGACTTGAGGGTCGCCGAAATCACAAAACTTGACCTCACCATTGAAGACGGGAAAGTAAAGCATTATCGAGCCAGAGTCAACGTATCCTTCAAATATCACGTAGGAGATGATTAAATTCCCTTGGGGCAGGAGCATAAACAGCGCCTGCCCTCCATCCCTCCGTCTTGTTTGGGAATAGGGAACAAAAAAGCGTTACCGTCATTGCCGTTTTTCCTGTGAATACCCTGAAGAGCGTGAGCACCTCCAGGTACCTAATAAATCTCGACTTTCCCTTTGTTTTTTAGGTTTCCTACAAAAGCGTCCTTTTCCTCCGTAAATTTTATTCGCCCGAGGTGTTGCTTGATTTTTTCTTTTGACTCTTCATAGGGCACCTTCCTTGCCGCAGTTCGATCTGTTACCTTGATAAGGTGAAAACCGAAAGGCGTTACCACAATATCGCTAAGCTCGCCCGGCTTCAAAGAAAAAGCCGCATCCTCAAAAGGTTTTACCATCTTACCCCTCTCGAGGTATTCAAGGTCTCCTCCCTTTTCCGCACTGGGACACTGAGAGAATTCTTTGGCCAAAGAGGCAAAGTCCTCTCCCTTCTCAATTCGCTTCCTGATAGCTTCCAGTTTTTTCTTCCCTTCCTCTTTGCGGACTGGATCGCTCTCAACTTCCGACTTGATGAGGATATGGCTTGCTCTCACCTTTTCTCTTTCTTCAAAGAATTCAGGATGACTGTCGTAAAAAGACTTTGAGTCTTCATCAGAAATGCTCACCTTTCCCAAAATCTCTTTTTCCAGCAGTTGCTGGATTGTCAGGTCCTTCCTAATTTGAGATCTCAAGCTTTCTTCGGAAAGATTCATCCGGCGCATTTCATCCTGAAAGGTCTCCTCGCTCGGATACTTCCCTTTAAGCGCATTTATTCTGTCACGAACCGCTTTTTCCTCCACCACCACCTTCTGATTCCGGGCTTCCTGATAAAGCAACTCCTTGTCAATAAGTCCGTTGAGAATTCGATTCCTTAGAACCGGCACCATATCAGGCCTGAGGGCTTTGCCTTGGGTGGAGAGGATATGTTGTTCGAACACAAGCATATGACGGTTGACCTCGTCGGCGCTGATGATGATCCCATTCACCGAGGCCGCTTTTCCCATGACAGGCTCTCCTTCTACGGCCAGCGCCCCTGAAAAAGCAGTAAAAAAGAGGGCGAAAGAGAGGTACAAAATTCTTTGTTTGCCCATCGTAAACGTACTCCTTTCCTCGAAAGATTTTATCTGGTTGAAGTTTAAGGCTGATGCCCTGCGACACAGCAATCCCTTTTAAAACCGAACAGTGAAGAAGTCATAGTAACACGCTCAGCTTTGGGCAATGAAACCTATTACTTCCCCGACAACCCTTTCAATATGCCCCTGAGCTTTTCTTTCGTAGATTCTGTTTCGCCTTCCTGCGGGGTGAGAAGATCCTTTGGAGACGGTAGGGTCTTTTCCTTCAACTGCTGTTCGAGCATTCCTTTCAAATCCGGCTGAAAGCTCGGTGCGCTGAATGTTCCCTTAACAAGCACCGGCACCATAATCCCGCCCCTTTCCTTGGTGTCGCCCTGGCCTTTGAGGGTTCCCACAACCTTGGGCTCCACCCTTAAATCAAGAGATTCATCCACAAGATTTGCTTTGCCCTTGGCCGAAACCCTGACGAAAGGTGAGGCAAGACTCATTCCATCCGTGTCGACTACTCCGTTGGTTAAAGAAAAAGGAATAATGAGCTCCGTGAAATCGGTGCGCGGTTTCTCGGTGCCTATTTGCTCCGATCGAAAGGCGGAAGTCACATTGCGAATCATTCCGGCCAGGTCGATACCCTTGACGGCCCCGTCCTGAAACACAAACTGCCCTTTTCCATTCAACGTTCTCTTGATCTCCTCCGGCTTATCGCCTGCCATGCTGATAGCTGCCTGAGCATCAGCAGTCCCTTCAAGAAAATCCTTTTTGAGTAGATCCTTAAGTAAGGGGCCTGCGTGAATGTTCTTGGCCTGGAGGTTCATGGTGCTTCTGAGCACATCCTGGCGCACATCCATAGTTCCTTTTGCCGCCAGATTCCCTTCATAAAGCTTCGCTGCTAGAGGATCAAATTGAAAGACCCCGTTTCGACCCGTCACCCTCAGCTCGATCTCCTGAATAGTCATGCCCCCGGCATTGACCTTCCCTGCACGCACCTTCCCGTCCAAAGCCATTTTTCTAAGAGCGGTGTAATCCGTCTTCTTCGATCTGGGTTTTTCCACTATAAGGCCTGCCCTCTTTTGTTCCTCCGAAGGCGGAGGAAGATAGCGGTCCAGGTTGATACTGTCCAGGCTCATATCAAAGGCAAGATCCGGCTTGGAAAAATCTTTGACAGTCGCGGAAAAAGCTAGTTTCGACTCATCCAGCTCCAGGATACCATCAGTCAGACTCACCTTAAGAGCGCTCCCTCGAATTTTGCTCTTCAGGCTCACACGGCTCAACACAGCCTCATCAGCCGTCACAGCGGGGAAAGGTATCCCTAAGGCGGCAAAGACCTTGCGTGGAGAAAAAGAATCCGCAGAAAGGGAAAGATCGAATTGAAGATCGGTCGTTACATCCTTCAGGTTTCCTTTGACATTCATCGTTATTTCTTTGAGCGCTTTTATCGACACATCCAGAGGGATCCGCCCCTTCCCCGGCTCCTTGCCCAAGGGACCCATCCAGCCATCAAGAGAAATAGGCATTTGATTCAGAATAGCCGAAAAAAGGAGGTTGACGGGTCGATCCAGAGAAACATTTTTTAGTTCAAGGAAGACGTCCGAAATTTCGTGTTGCGACCCGGATCCATGTTCAATGTAGAGGAGCTCTCCGTTTCGCACGGCAAATTCACCGACCACGAGGCTCTTAAACGAAAAACTTTCGACGGTCTCATCAGGCAAAGGTTGCTGCACCTTGCCTTCGGACGGCCTTTTATCATAACCTTTTCCAAACCCCTCCCAGTTCCCCCTGCCGTTCCTGTCTTTTTCCAACACGATCCTGGGCCCCTCGACGACAAAGCGCTGTACCTGAATATCCCTTGAAAGGAGGGGAAGCAGTTTCATTTTAGCGTCAAAGGATTTCACAAAAAGAAAATCCTTCTCCCTGAAGCCCGGAGGAGAGCCCATGTGAAGATCAGAAAAGGCCACGCCGGCCCAGGGAAAAAAGGAAAGCTTCATATCCCCTTCAATTGAGAACGGCCGACCGGTTGCACTCGCCACCTTTTTTTCAATTTCAGGTTTGTAGTGATTTACATCAACAAAAAGAGGTAAAAGAAAAAGTGCGGCAATGACTAGAACAACCAATCCTCCGCCAATGATCAAAACCCATTTGAGCGCTTTCATAGGAAACCTACTGTCCGACCCGAAACGAAAAATATTGTGCTATCGTTCGTTAAGTGGTAAGATCATTCTATATTTTTTTGTAACATTTTAGCAAATGATGTCGGCATTTTGCTTCGGGAGTTATACATGAAAAAGCTTCGTAACACTTTTTGAAAACCTCTTGAGCCTTAAGCACGGGGGTCTATACTATAGCAAGTTTGAAGGGCTTTCGATTGATCCCTGGATTTTTTTCGTGTAAACTGCTTCCCGGAATCTCGGTATCCGACCATAAGGATCCATCAAGGGAAAGGAGCTTTGAAAAATGGCCATAGCAAATGTGAAAGAAGTCTTCCAAAAGGTACCTCAGGCTTTTGACGCCGAGGCGTCCAAGGGCCTGGATGCTGTTTTTCAATTTGACATCACCGGAGAAGGCGGAGGGTTATGGAACGTCGCCGTGAAAGACGGCGAATGCAAGGTCCGTGAAGGAAAAGCCGATGCTCCCACCGTGGCCCTGACCATGGCCACTGACACCTGGCTGAGCATGGTTAACAAACAGATTAACGGTATACAGGCGTTTATGAGCGGAAAACTCAAACTGACCGGTGACATGTTGCTCGCTCAAAGGATACCCGATCTTTTCAAGTTCTAACTGCTTCACAAGGATTCGAGGAAGTACAACGGCAATCAAAAAGAAGCCCTCCCTATAGTTCTTCGCCGCCCGAGAGGGCTTTGTGCAATGACAGCTCGTCCTTATTCCGCTGACCGCAGACGCCGCAACGCGTGCATTCTCCAACCCTGCAGGTTTCGGACTCTTCGGCCCTAAGCGCCAGCATGGATTCCTTGATAAGATGTTCCCGGCGGATGCCATGATCAATAAAATCCCAGGGCAGAATTTCACGAAAAGACTTGCGCCTATAAACGTAAAAATCGGGATTAAGGTCCCTATTACGAAAAGTTTTCGTCCAGTCTCCATCGTTCTCGTGCAATGCGAGAAGCAAGGAAGACACCCTTCTGTCTCCTACGGATAAAAGCGTCTGTATATAGGCCCACTTAGACACATCAAAACTTACCTTTACCCCCCCCTCCCTGGACAGGGCTTTCTTCAGCCGACGCTGTTTGTCCTTGAGAGAAGAAAGATCCTCCATGGGAAACCATTGAAACGGTGTGAAAGGCTTGGGTATAAAACAATTAACGCTAAGTTTGATTTGCCTGATTTTGCCCCGCGTGCTCGATTCCTTGACCATGTGATGCTTGATTTTCTTGACGAGGGACACGATTTCCTCCACATCCTCTCTTGTCTCGGTTGGAAGACCGATCATGAAGTAGAGCCGCAGGCTGAAATCACCTGTTTTTGCAATCATTTTGACCGCATCAATGATTTGCTTTTGCGTAAGATGTTTGTTGATCACACGGCGCAGTCTCTCCGAGCCGGCCTCAGGTGCGATAGCAATACTTCTCTGTCCGGCCTCCCAGAGATGGGTTGCCATATCTTGGGTCAGGGAATCAGCCCTCAAGGATGACACGGAATAACGACCCCCCCTCTCTACGATAAGGCCGGTGAGGTTTTCAATACCCGGCACATCCGAAACACAGGCGCTCAATAAACCCAGCGGATGCCCCTCTTCCAAGATCTCCTCAATCATCGAAGATAAAACTCCTTCATCATGAAAGCGGGGTGGCCGATAAACGTATCCTGCAGCACAGAACCTGCAAGATCGACCGCAGCCCCTTGCAAGCTCCACAAGAACCTTGCCGCTGAATTCCGTGTCGCGGGTCAGAATAGTGGATCGTCTCACAGGCAAGGTATCCAGGTCCAAGCGGCTTACAGGGATACTTTCCGGGATGGATGGGTCGATCACGTGTCGCGATTTGATGAGACCATTATCGTAATACTCGATACTATAAAAGGAGGGCACGTAAAGAGAAGAAGCCTCCCTTGCCATGATCTTAATGATCTCCCGGCGGTCGGTATTGAACCGTTTCAGATCTCGGAAAAGATCCATGAAAGAGTCGAAAATCCCTTCCGCCTCGCCGAGAAGGAAAAAATCAAAAAAAGCGGCCAAAGGTTCCGGATTTAAAAAGGTATTGATTCCGCCCGCCGCGATCAGCGGGTGGAAGTCCGTCCTCTCGCGGGAAAGAAGCGGAATTTTCCCGAGCTGAAGTATTTTTAGGATATTGCTATAGTCGTTTTCAAAGGAAAGAGAGAAGGCGACAAGATCGAATTTTTGGAGCGGGGAAAGAGACTCCACGGAAACAAGCCCTTTCCCCGAATCTCCGGTGGGGGACATTTCTTGAACATCGGGGAGGAAAAACCGCTCTGCCACGACATCCTGTCTCCGGTTCAGCAGAGCATAAACGACTTGAAAGCCCAAATTGGACATGCCGATGCGATAGACGTTGGGGTAGGCTAGGGCAACGGAAATCCTCCCTCCCCAATCCTTTTGCACGGCCCCTTTCTCCCGTGCGACTGGTGTCGCAGGCCTGATCAATCCGCCTTTGCCCTGAGAAACGTCGGATAGTCCAGGTTATCCTTGAAGATGCCCCGCAGGAAGCTCTTCTTATTCTGTGCCGGACCCTCTTCCCTGTGGAATTGCCGAGATCTCTCGGGGGCCCTTTGATAGGTGGGAATTTCCAAACTTGCCCCGTCTGCGCCCCGCACGGTCCACGGGTTGCTCGCTTCCTCCGGCGTTACATCCCGCAATCTCACGACCTTGTTTTGATAATCCTTGTCGATACCGGTGGCGATAACCGTGATCTGGATTTCGTTGCCTAGGTTCTCATCAAAAACCACGCCCCAGAAAATCTCCGCGTCGTTGTCCACCTCTCCCTTGATATAGGTCGATGCCTCATCGATCTCCACCATGGTCATATCCGACGGGCCGGTAATGTTCATCAAAAGGCCCTTGGCACCTTTGATGGAGACGTCCTCCAGCAAGGGACTGTTGATCGCTTGCTTTGCGGCCTCCAGAGCTCGCGTCTCTCCGCCGGCTCTTCCCGTACCCATGATAGCCGTGCCCATCTGTTCCATCACCCTTTTCACATCCGCAAAATCCAGGTTGATAAAACCACTGCTCAGGATCAGGTCGGAAATCCCTTTCACCGCATTGAGGAGCACCTCATCGGCACGGATGATGAGCTCCTTGAAGGTCGCGTTCTTGCTACCTATACCCTTAAGACGCTCATTAGGAATAATGATCAAGGTGTCCACCTCCTTTTTGAGCGCTTCAATTCCGTCAAGAGCTTTTCTCATCCTTTTGTCCCCTTCAAAGTTGAAGGGTTTTGTGACGACGCCGACAGTGAGGGCACCGCTTTCCCGGCACTCCCTCGCCACTACCGGAGAAGCGCCCGTGCCGGTTCCTCCTCCCATACCCGCAGTGACAAATACCATATCCGACCCGTCCACCGCTTCTCGAATCTCACTCTGGTTCTCCTCTGCGGAAAGGCGGCCGATTTCCGGATCCGCCCCCGCACCCAGCCCTTTGGTGACCGTGGTACCAAGCTGTATTCTGGTTGAGCAAGCGGATCGATCAAGAGCCTGGATATCCGTATTCGCTGTCATAAAATCCACGCCCTTCATTTTGGATGCGATCATGTTGTTGATGGCATTCCCGCCGGCACCACCCACGCCGACCACCCGAATTTTTGCCCCAATCCGACTGTTTTCTTTCTCTTCGACAAACTTAAATTTCATAAATGTCCCTCCTCCTTCGTGTTATTGGAGTGATAAAGCAATGTTAAAATCGGAAACCCCCACGGCTCCTTCACCCCAGGTCTTCATTACCCTATTACATCATCAGTCCGGTACTCCCCTTTACCGATTTTCCGTTGCTCCGGTTCTTCAAAATTCCTTTGCTCTATTAAATGACATCCTTAAACCATTTTTTCATTCTTTCCATGACACGGCCGAATATGTTGCTGTCTCTAATCCTAAAGCGTTTTCCTTCCTTAACTCTTTTGGCGCCGTAGAGGACGAGCCCCACGGCTGTTGCATACATAGGCTTGTTCACAATCTCCACGAGTCCGGTTATCCCTTGGGGGTAGCCGACCCGGCCGGGAGCATTAAAAATCTGTTCCGCAATTTCCGCGACCCCGGCAAGCTCGGCGGAGCCTCCGGTAATCACCACCCCGGAGTTTATGAGATGGGAATATCCTGCCCGCTCCACTTCATTGTAGATGAGCGTGAAAATCTCCTCTACTCTCGGTTCCAAAATCTCGCCCAAGATTTGCCTGGACAAAACCCTTGACTTCCGTCCTCCTACACTGGGAACCTCGATGGTTTCGTCTTTGCCGATCATGGAGCTTAGCGCGCATCCATACTTGATTTTAATCTTTTCAGCCTCCGCTTTAGGCGTTCTCAGCCCGATGGATATGTCATAGGTTAGGTTGTCTCCGCCCAAAGCAAGCACGGAAGTGTGCTTGATTGTACCTCTTGAAAAAACTGCCAGATCGGTGGTGCCGCCTCCGAAGTCAAGGAGCGCCGCGCCTTGATTTCTCTCCTCCTCGCTCAGAACCGCTTCACTGGAGGCAAGGGATTCAAGGACTATGTCACATACATCCAAACCGGCCCGGTTTGCACACTTGATAATGTTCTGCGCAGATGTGACCGCCCCCGTCACAATGTGAATTTTTGCTTCGAGGCGAACGCCCGACATACCCAGGGGGTCTAGGATACCGTCTTGATCGTCCACAATAAATTCTTGCGTCAAAACATGGATAACCTCCCGATCCATGGGAATAGCCACGGCGCTTGCCGCTTCGATAACTCTATCGATGTCCTTTCGCGAGACCTCCTTTTCTTTGAGGGCGATGACGCCGTGGCTGTTAAATCCCTTGATGTGCCCCCCTGCGATTCCCGCATAGACGGAACTGATTTCACAGCCTGCCATCGTCTCTGCCTCTTCGATCGCTTCCTTGATCGAATTGACCGTGCTTTCAATATTAACAACCACCCCTTTTCTGAGCCCGTCGGAAGGATGGCTCCCTATCCCGATGATTTCGATGCCGTCGTGGTGCACCTCTCCAACCACAGCGCACATTTTAGTGGTACCGATGTCCAGCCCTACGATGATCTCTCCCGGCATGGTCCTGTCCTTTTTCAGTGGTCCGCCCCTTTCTTCATCTATCCCGTAAATCGAGATTTCAGCCTTTTTCGAAGGCGACCGCAGCGCCTTCGCCATAGTCAAAATGAATGGCTTTTACCATATGGATCCGTCCTGTGACGTCCAGGTGCTCCACCAGTCTTTTCATCTCCTCCAGCTTCTCACTGAGGTGACCGGCCTGAACCCTGATTTGTCCCGGCATAAAAGAAACGTAGAGATGAAGCGTTCCGTCCTCTTTCAAATGGGCTTCGCACAAGTGGTCCAGATCCCATGGAGACTCCTCTGATCGAAAGAGCTCAAGGACCTTAACCATGATCTTAATTTGTTCTTCCCGCTTCTTTTTTTTCTCAGACAGACCGGTTATGACCGGAAAGTCGACTCGCTCATCAGACAACACCTCTTTAAACAGGTCTCCCGAGCGGTTCATGTAGTAAAGCCGGCCGTCTAGAACAATCGCCAAGGGTTCCTGCCTTTCCGCCCGGATAACAAGCAGGTGGGGAAAGCTTTTCTCCACATCCACTGATCGCACCCAGGGGTGCTTCTCGAGTTGCTCCTTAATCGCATTCAGGTCGACGGCCAGAAGACTGTGTTCGTAATTCAATTGGGCCATTTCGAGAAGCTCGCTTTTCAATTCCTCATCCACTCCCAACACCTCAACCTGCTCAAGACGTATATAAGGGGAGGTTAATAAGTACCCATACAAAACAAGGAATCCCAAACTAATTATTACCAAGACCACCACGGCAAAGGTCAGTTTCAGGAAAAAGGCACTCAGGACTTGCAATCTTTTCCATGCCTTTGAAAAGCGGCCGGCCTTCTTTTTCTTTATATCCTGCCCGGCTAGTATCTTTTTTCTCTTCACTTTCCCACGACCCTGATTTCAGGTTGAAGGTCGACTCCCATTTTTTCTCTGACCTTTTTTCTGGCTAGATCCATCAGAGCAAGCACATCGCAAGCCTTTGCCCCGCCGGTATTGACAATAAAATTTGCATGTTTGCTTGAAATGACGGCTCCTCCTACCCTGAAGCCTTTTAAACCTACTTGCTCGATCAGCCTGCCTGCAAAGTCCCCGGGAGGGTTCTGGAACACAGAGCCGCCGCTTGCATATTCCAAAGGTTGCGAGTTTTTGCGTTTTTCCCGGTAATGTCTCATTCTCTCTTCAACCTCCTCAGAGCTTCTCTTGGTGCACTTAAAGGTTGCTTTCACCACAACGCTTCCCTCCAGCATGTCAAGGCTTCTGTAAGCGAAATGAAGCTTTGCGCGATTTTTCTTGATCAGCTCCCCTGAAGATGACATGATTTCTATCTCCTGCAAGACATCCGCTGTCTCTTTTCCCCAGGCTCCGGCGTTCATGAGAACAGCCCCGCCGACAGTGCCCGGGATGCCTGCCAGAAACTCAAGCCCCCCCAGCCCGCGGCGGCGGCATTCATTGAGGAGATTCGATAAATGAAGGCCTGCTCCCGCGGAGAGATGATCCCCCTCCTTTTCAGACCTTTCCATGAGCGCCAGGTGCCCTCTTAGAAGGAGCGCCAAGCCTCTCAAACCTAGATCCTTGACAAGGAGGTTGCTGCCCTTGCCCAAGATAAGATAAGGGGTCGATGTTTTCTTTGCGTACTCAAGAACCCTCCGCAACGTGAACATGTCTTCCACAAAGCACAAAGCGTCTGCGTTTCCTCCCACCCGAAACGTCGTCCATTGCTCCATGGGTTGCTCAAAGAGAACCTTCTCAGCAAATAAATCTATCAAAGTCTTTCGTTGTGCTTCGTCCATAGCCCCAGGGAAAGATCTCTCCGCTTTCTTTTTCATTTCATAGCATTCAGGCTTTTTGATATTCATCGTTGCCGATGCCTGATGCCGGCGGTTTTTTCAAACAACTGACTTGTTCCTCCATGTACTTCTTCTTAGTGCCCCATGAGCTCCGGTCGCAGTCGTTCCAGCAAAGCTTGCGCCACATGATGGATGTCGCCCGCCCCGAGGGTCATAACCACATCGCCCGGCTTCAGAATCCCGATCAATGTTTTGACAATGTCCTCACGGTCTTTACAAAGCAGCACCTCCTTGTGCCCGTGCTCCTTGATACCGCGGTAGAGCCATTCCGCGTCTACCCCTTCGAGGGGACGTTCTCCGGCCGAATAAAGCGGCGCCAGAACAAGGACATCAGCGTCATTAAAAGCGATCACAAAACGATCATATAGAACCTTGGTACGGCTGTAGCGGTGAGGCTGAAAGACAATGATCAGGCGCCTGTCAGGCCAGCTCGTCCTCGCCGTCCCCAGGGTTGCTGCGATCTCCGTAGGGTGATGCCCGTAGTCGTCCAGGACAAGAACGCCCGATCTTTCTCCCTTGATTTCAAAGCGCCTTGCTAAGCCTCCCAGATTCACGAGCCCTTTTTTGATATCCTCCATGCCGATACCCAGTTCCAGGCCCACCAAGATGGCCCCGAGCGCATTGAGAACGTTGTGTGTTCCCGGTTTCCCAACCGTGACGCGACCAAGAGATCGATTCCGATAAATCACCTCAAAACCGGTTTCAAGTTTACTCCTCACAAGATCCCGGGCTCTGAGATCGGCCTGGGTGCTCATTCCGTAGGTCAGATAGCGCTTCTTGAGATGAGGAATAATGCCCTGGATTTCCTCATTGTCCAGGCAAAGGGCCGCTAGGCCGTAAAAAGGGATCTTATTGATGAATTCGATGAATGCCTGTCTTATAGCCTCAATGTTTCCATAGTGATCCAGATGCTCATGATCTATATTAGTCACCACGGCGATCGTGGGAGAGAGGATCATAAAGGACCCGTCACTCTCATCGGACTCGGCCACCAAGATCTCTCCTTCCCCCAGCTTTGCATTGGCGCCTCCCCAGATATCCAGTCTCCCGCCGATCACCACTGTAGGATCGAGATTTCCGCACATGAGGATAGAGGCCACCATGGACGTGGTCGTAGTCTTGCCATGTGCCCCGGCTACGGCGATTCCAAACTTCAACCGCATCAATTCGGCCAGCATTTCCGCCCTGGGAATCACCGGGATGTATTGTTCACGAGCCTCACAGATTTCAGGATTATCTTCCTGTACGGCAGACGAATAGACCACCACGTCCGCCCCCTCGACGTTTTTCCTGCTGTGGTCCGAAAAAATCCTTCCTCCCAGCCTGGAGAGTCTTGCTGTTACTGCCGATACCTTGATATCCGATCCACTCACCACGTAGCCCAGATTCAAGAGGAGTTCTGCAATGCCGCTCATGCCGATACCACCGACGCCTACCAAATGAATGTGCTTGGTTTTTCCCAGGCCCCTCATAGCGGTATCATCCCCATCAGCAAATTCGCGATTTCCTGCGCAGCCGCGGGCATTGCAGCCCTCCCGGCATTGGCCGCCATGTTTTTTAGAACCCCCGGATTTTGCATATACTTCACCACCGAATCAGCCAGGGTTTCACCGCTCAGTGCTTCCTGCAAAATCAAATCCGCCCCGCCTGCCTTGACCAGGCACCCGGCGTTCGTCTCCTGGTGATGGTTGGCAGCATAGGGATAGGGGACCAGTATGGAAGGCTTGCCGAGGGCGGCCAGTTCAAATACGGCGCCGGCGCCGGCGCGGCTCAAAACAAGGTCCGCCTCTCGACAGGCCCCCGCCATATCTTCGATAAAGGCTGTGACTTCACCCTGAAGTCCCTTCTCTCGGTACGCGGCAAGAACCCTTCCGTAATCAGAACGACCTGTCTGATGAATCACGCGCAACTCGATACCCCTCTGCTTCATGATGACCAAAGCATCCACCAAAGCATCATTAAGAGCGCGGGCCCCCTGGCTTCCCCCTACAGCCAGAATCGTGAATCTCCCATCCTTTCGATCTTGATGTTTAGCCTCCAGGAACTGTTCCCGGACGGGATTGCCTGTAAGATAAAGTGACCCGCCGCTGAAATACTCTCGACTCTCTTCAAAGGAGATAAACACCCTGTCCACCACCAGGCAAAGCAGCCGGTTTGTAAAGCCGGGATAAGAATTCTGCTCATGAATCGCTGAAGGAATGCCTAAGAGCTTGGCCGAGACGCACACAGGGCCCGAGGAATAGCCGCCCACGCCTAAAACCAGATGTGGCTTGAATCGATGGAATATGCCCAGGCATTGGAAAAGGCTCCAGGGCAATTTCAAAAGCCCAAGGGCACCTCTCCAACCCCTGCCTTTCATGCCCTCCACAGCGATGGAAGCTTGATCAAAGTATGAGCCCCTGATGATTTCCGATTCCATTCGCTTCGTGCCGGTTACAAAAAGGATTTTTGCCCTCTCGCATCTCTTTTTGATTTCCCTGGCTACAGCCAAACCGGGAAACAGATGCCCGCCCGTGCCCCCCCCGGCTATCATGACCCGAATCTCTGTTTTTATTTCACCTGGAGGCACCGTTATCTCCTTGCCGAAATGTTTAGAAGTATCCCGATCCCGATGAGACTAATCAGCAACGAAGAGCCTCCGTAGCTGATAAAGGGAAGGGTCAGTCCCTTGGTCGGAAGCAGACCCAGCACGACCCCCATATTGACAAGGACCTGTAACCCCAAAAAAATAGTGATGGACAAGGCCAGATAAGTGCTGTACAGATCCGGTGCACTAAGAGCGACCCTGATCCCCCTCACAATGAGAATCCCGAAGAGAACCAGAATCAGAGCAAAACCCGCCAAGCCCAGTTCCTCCGCAACAATGCTAAGAATGAAATCCGTGTGGGGCTCCGGCAGGTAAAAGAGCTTCTGTTTGCTGTTACCCAGGCCCACGCCCAAAATGCCGCCCGATCCGAAAGCCAGGAAAGAGTGGATGATCTGGAATCCCAGCCCCTGCGGATCATCCCAGGGGTTGAGAAAAGCCCACCACCGCTTAAGACGGTAGTCTGCCTTTAAGACAAGATAGATCAGTAGCGGCACCGACAAAAGCAGAAGGCTAAAGAGGTGGAGCAAACTGACGCCGGCTACAAAGAGAATGAGCAAAAGCCAGCACCCTAGAATGACGGTCGTGCCCAGATCCGGCTGCAAAACTATGAGGGCCATAAAAGCAGCGGCCACAAACAAGTGGGGCATCAGACCCCTGAAGAAAGAGCCGACATTGGCCCCGTTCTTGGATAAGGCGTAGGCAATGTAAAAGGCCAAAGCCAATTTCGCCGGTTCCGAAGGCTGCAAAGAAATGCCTGCGACGCGAATCCACCGACATGCTCCACCCACCCTGACCCCAAATCCGGGAACGAAGAGAAGCAGGAGAAGGAGAAAACTGATTCCGAGGAGTGGATAAACAATACGGGCGTAAAAATAAGCCGGTGCGTTCTTCACAATAATCATAAAGCACAATCCAAGAAGGCAAAAGGTCGCTTGTCTTTTGAGATAGAAGTAACCGTCTCCCAACTTGTGTTCTGCTAGAAGAGAACTGGCGCTGAAAATGGCCACCAACCCTATCGAGAGCAAAAGCAGGGTGGGTATGAGCAACATGAAGTCGTAGGAAAACCGTTCCTGATTACCCTCTGCCATCCCTGAGCCTTTCTACCGCTTCTTTGAAAACCCTTCCTCGGTGCTTATAGTCAGTGAACATGTCAAAGCTGGAGCACGCCGGTGCAAGAAGAACCGCATCCTTAGGCATGGCGCAGGAGAACGCCTGATTTACGGCATCCTGCATGTCCGCAGCCATAGAGTAAGGCACGACTCCCTGAAATGCTCGCGCCATGAGAAATCTTGATTCTCCCAGAAGCACAGCCTTTCTCACCTTCCCCTGAGCAGCCGGGGCAAGGGGGGAGTAGTCCCCTCCCTTGTCGCGTCCCCCGGCAATCAGAATCAGCGGACCATGATAAGCCGCCACGCTACGGCACGCAGCATCAACATTGGTTGCTTTGGAGTCGTCATAGAAAGTAACTTCGCCGATCCGTCCCACGAACTCCTGGCGATGTGGAAGCCCTCGAAAAGTGTCCGCAGCCTGCTGAATTACGGAAGGCTTGATTCGCAGTGCGAGACTCGCCAGCACGGCGGCCATAAGGTTTTCCCGATTGTGCTGACCGGGCAGCGCCCATTTTTCGAGGGCCACTTCGGTGATTTCCCCCCCAGGAATAAAAGCCTTGATTTTTTCCCTCTCCAGAAAGGCGTGACGGTGCTTTTTTCTTTCTCTGCCATAGCGCAAGATTTTCGCGCCTTTGTCCGGCATTCGTCCACGAAGAGCCGGATCGTCGTCATTCAGCACGGCCCAGTCTCCCGGTATGAGATTTTGAAAGATACTCAACTTGGACGCAACATAATGGCTGTAGGCCGTATAGCGGTCAAGATGATCAGACGAGATATTGAGCAGTACCGCTACCCTGGGGTGAAAGCTTTCCATCGTGTCGAGTTGAAAGCTGCTCACCTCAATCACAGCATAATCCGCCTTCTTCCCCGACGTGGCATAGTCAATAAAAGGCGTCCCGATGTTGCCCCCTACAAAAACGTTCAACCCCGCCCTTTCCAGCACAGAGCCTAAAAACGCCGTAACCGTAGATTTGCCGTTTGTCCCTGTAACCGCCACAATGGGGGTATCCGTAAGCCGGCAGGCGACTTCCATTTCTCCCAGAACAGGGACCCCTTTCTCCCTCGCAGCCATCAGAGGTGCTATCTCCCGTGGAACCCCCGGGCTCACGATGATCTCGTCCGCAGAGAGGAAGGTTTTTGTTTGATGACCTCCGGTTTCGAAGATCACGCCAAGCTCCTTCGCTTCATGTAGAACCCCCGGGTCCAGCTCTGATGCGGTCTTGATCTCACTCACCGTTGCCCGTGCGCCCTGTGTTGCAAGCCACCGGAGTACCGAAAGACCTGATTTGCCAAGACCGACGACAAGAATACGTTTGTTCCCTACGTTCATAGAATTCTCAAAGGAGTGTTGGAGCTTCCGCGTAACGAGACCCTACACGGCCCAAAATACATGGCCTATCACCCGACCTTCCTGTGAATGAATCAGCCTCCTGCCCCAACCTCTGTGTTTTAAACCTTTTTTCCATCACTTCATCTCAGGTACTTGATCATGCCGGTCTTTATCATCTCAGCTTCAACGTGCCGATCGAGAGCAGGGCCAGAATGATGGCGATTATCCAGAAACGCACGGTCACCTTAGATTCCGGCCAACCCTTCAACTCAAAATGATGATGGAGAGGCGCCATTCGAAAAATCCTTTTCCCTCCGGTGATTTTGAAATAGGCAACCTGACAAATAACCGAAAGCGTCTCTACCACAAAGATCCCCCCCACGAGCACGAGCACTACCTCCTGCTTGGTCAAGACCGCCACGGTCCCCAAAACAGCTCCCAGAGGCAGGGAGCCCACATCGCCCATGAACAAATCGGCAGGGTACGCATTGAACCATAAAAACCCCAAACCTGCCCCAACCACTGCCCCGCAAAGCACCGCCAATTCACCGGTCCCGGGGACATAAGGAATCTGAAGGTAACCGGCCGCTATGGTGTTCCCTGACAGATAGGCAAAAACAACATAATTCGTGAAGGCAATGATAATGGGGCCTGCCGCCAGCCCGTCCAGCCCGTCGGTCAAGTTGACGGCGTTCGAAGATCCTACGATCATAAATACAGCCAGAAAAATGTATCCCACCCCCAGATCAGGCCTGACGCCTTTGAAAAAGGGTACATTGAGATGGCCGTCAAGGCCCTGGTAAAAATAAAGGATAACAGCCACAATCAGTGCGCAAAGAACCTGAAAGCTGAATTTCGCTTTCCCGCTCAGTCCCCGGCTGCTCTTTTGCACCTTTTTCAGGTAGTCGTCCGCGAATCCGATGAAACCGAAGGCGCATAGCACAAAAAGGACGAGCCACACATACACGTTCCAGAGCTCAGCCCAAAGAAGGGTAGCGATAAGGACTACAGGCAGGATCAAACATCCGCCCATGGTCGGAGTGCCCTCCTTGCCTTTGTGGTTAGGCGGACCCTCCTCCCGGATGTGCTGACCGACCTGCATGCTCCTCAATCTTTGAATAACGCGCTCCCCGATAATCAGGACCAGTAGCATCGAAAAGAGAGTGGCCAGAATTGTCCGGAACGTGATGTATCGAAATACATTCAGCCAAGAAATTTCAGTTTGAAAAAAATAGATGAGCTTATAGAGCATGGTCCCTTTCCCGACTCAGGCTTTCCCGCCTGCATCAAGAATCTTCTCCAAAGCCTACCCTCTTCAGAGACCTTCCGATTCCACTATCAATCCTTACTTTCATTGACGCGGGATTTTAGCCTTTCGGCCACCTCGTCCAGTCCGGCTTTACGTGAGCCCTTGAGAAAGACGAAGACTCCTTCCTTCATCTCCCGCCTGATTTTATGTTCCATGTCCTCCCGGTCTTCGGCAACAACGGCCTTTTTTGCGTAAAAACCCTTATCTAAGGCACCCTGAATCATCACATTTGCGTGTTCCCCCAGAGCGACAAAAAAATCCGCCCCGAGGTCCGCCACCATGGCACCTGCTTCCAGGTGGGCACGAACCGTCTCGTCGCCCAACTCAAACATCTCGCCTAGACCTACGATGACTTTTCTCCCTAACGTCAGGCTTTTCAAGGAATCCATGGCCGCTCGGAGGGAAAGGGGATTGCAATTGTAGGTGTCATCCACAAGAATGACCCCATCAGGGAGTTCGGTAATCACAAAACGACCTTTCATATTCTTAACCCTGCACAGCCCATCAACCACCTCATCTGAAGAAAGGCCGAGGTGTAAGGCGACCGCAGTAGCTGCCAGAGCGTTATGCACGTTCTGGAGCCCGGGGAGCTTCAACTTCACCCCAAAACGCCTCCCTCCATGGCAAATATCAAAGGATATCCCTTCACGGCCTAAGTTAAAAACCTTCTCGGCTCTCACATCGTTCTTGGGACCCATGCCGAAGGAGAGCGTTTTCCTGCAAAAGGGAAATGCCGCTTTCATCAGCATAGAGTCATCTCCGTTCAGTACAGCTGTAGCGAAGGGAGACATTCTTTCGATGAGCTCAATCTTGGCTCTGGCCACCCCTTCAAGGGTGCCCACCCCTTCAAGATGAGCCTTGGCTACATTGGTAATGACCCCTATCTCCGGATCAGCAATTTCGGTCAGCCGACCTATCTCGCCCGGTCGGTTCATACCCATCTCCAGAACCGCATACCGATGCTTGTCTTCCATAGAAAGAAGGGTGACCGGCAAGCCGATCAGGTTATTGAAATTGCCCCGGTTCTTGAGGGTACTCCCTCTCTCGGCAAGGATCGTCGCCGTCATCTCCTTAGTAGTGGTCTTTCCGGCACTGCCCGTAATCGCCACAACCAGGGCCTGGTGCTCATGTCTCCACCACGATGATAGATCTCCTAAGGCTCTGCGGGTGTCGCCCGCAGCTATGAGTGCGACGTCCCTCTTTGCCGGAACAGTTAGATTAAAACCCTTGCGAACAACGACGCCTGCCGCTCCCTTTTCGATTGCCTGAGAGGAAAACTCATGGCCGTCGAATTTATCTCCTTGTAGGGCCCAGAAGAGACACCCCCTTTTGATGTTTCTCGAGTCTGAACTAAAGCTATAAAAGCGTGTGTTTTCGGAACCCTGAACCAGCTCCCCTTCAAGCGAGGCAACGACTTCGGCCGCCGTAATCGCCCCCCATTTTGCACTCATGCTCGATTCACCGCGGCTGCAGCCGCTTCTGCCTGATCGCTGAAGGGCCTCTTTTCACTGCCGATAATCTGGTAGTCTTCGTGTCCTTTGCCGGCGATCAGGACGAGATCATCCCCTCGGGCGAGACAAACCGCTTTTCTTATGGCCTCCCTCCGATCGACCTCCGTAAAATAAACCCCTCTTTCAGGCTGCACATGAAGAACCCATTCCTTTTTCTCCAGACCTGCTTCGATGACTCCCTTTTCCACTTCTTCCACAATGGAGGCCGGTTCTTCACTTCTGGGGTTGTCAGATGTAATGAAAACCAAATCGCTCTTTCTGCCGGCAACCAGACCCATATCGAACCTTTTTCCTCGATCCCGGTCTCCTCCGCACCCAAAAACCGTGATGATCCTTCCGGCTACCTGGGGTTTAAGGGCATGCAGGCTCTTGAGGAGCGCGTCGGGAGTGTGGGCATAATCCACCACCAAAGTCAGGCCTGCGCCGTTTTTCACAGGTTCCATTCTTCCCGGAACCCTCTCCAAGGCCTCAACACCCTCAACGACCGCATCAAGAGAGAGGCCCAGTGCCAACGAGGCTGCAGCCGCAGCCATGATGTTGTAAATATTGAAATCCCCGAGAAGGGCGGAATGGATCTTTCGCTCCCCGGCAGGAGTTTCCAGCCTGAATTTCAGACCTCTTCCATCCGACTGCAAAGACCTCGCCCGCACGTCACAGGTTTTTTTTAACCCATAGGTCAGGACGCGGGCACTGGTCATAGTCAGAAGATCCTCCCCCCTGGGATCGTCGAGATTGATCACGGCCCTTGCATTATCCGCCTCATGTCCTTCAGGGAGGGTTGTAAAGAGTCGGCTTTTGGCCTTGAAGTACTCCTCCATGCTCACATGGTAGTCCAGGTGATCCCTGGACAGGTTCGTGAACACCGCCACATTAAAGGAGCAATCCTGCGTTCTGCCCTGATCAAGGGCGTGGGACGAAACCTCTAAAATGATGTGGGTTGCTCCTTGATCCAACATTCCCCTGACAAGGCGCATGATATCAAGGGACTCCGGGGTAGTCACCGACGCGGGACAAACCTTCCCTGCAAAGCGATAGCCAACAGTGCCGAGAATCCCCGGCCTCCCCCCTGAAGCTTTCAAAACGGACTCCAGGAGAAAGCTGGTTGTCGTTTTCCCGTTTGTGCCCGTAATACCGATCAAGCTTAGCCCCTCGCACGGATTCCTATAAAATCGGAGAGCGACCTTTGAGAGGGCTTTTCGTGAGTCCGACACCCGCACCTGGGTGACGCCTTCTATGCTTTGTTGGACATGCTCGGTCACCACGGCTGCTGCACCCCGCTGAACAGCGCTCTCAATGTAGCAATGGCCATCCTCCTTATGACCGCGAAGGGCAACAAAGAGAGACCCACGGTTGACCAATCTGGAATCATAGGCCACCCCGCTGATCTCCTGCTCCCTGTTGCCGAGGAGTTCGTAGTGCTCCAACCCTTCAAGCAATTCCCCTAGTTTCATGACTGATTGCCCGACTCCCGATCGATCAAGTTGGCGGTCTGAAAGTAACCCTGACCTGGTTGACTTTGTCCAGAGGAAGTCCAGGCTCCGGATGCTGAGAAAAAGCCAATCCTGTTCCCTCGGGCAAGACCTCTAAGTTTAGGGACCTCCCTGTCTTTAGAACTTCCCGCATAGTCCGGCCTTTAAAATCAGGGAGAAGGCCTGGTCCTTCCTGGGCCACGACCACGCGGACGGCACTTTTTTGCTCCTCCTTGGGGTCTCCCTTCTCCACCAGTCGCAAATCTGGATTGATCTGGAAACGGTTCATCGCCCAGGCGCCCACTTCCCGAAATACCGGAGCAGCCGCCAGTCCCCCATATTTCTTTTTTTCCGGTTCATCCAGAACCACCACCATGAGCATTCTTGGCCGGTCCGCCGGAGCAAAACCCACGAAAAGGGCAACATAGTTCTTGTCCGAATATCTTTTTGTGCCCAGGTCCACCTTCTGAGCCGTGCCCGTCTTTCCGGCGACCCGATAGCCGCTAATGGCGGCAGGGAAGCCAGTACCGGTTTCTCCCACCGCACTTTCCAAAATCCGGGTAGAAAGCCGAGCAGCCTCCGCAGAGAGGACTTTTCGAACTACGTGGGGTTCTGTTTTCTCGATCACCCTTCCCCCAGGCTCCCTGACTTCCTTCAACAAATAAGGCCTCATGAGCTTTCCACCATTAGCAATAGCCGCCGTGGCCATCGCCACTTGGAGAGAATTCACCGTCATGCCTTGTCCGAAATAGGTGGTGGCCTTGTCAATCTCTTTGGCCTCCTTGTGCGGCCTGATAAACCCGGCCGTCTCGCCCGGAAGTTCTATTCCTGTCTTTTCTCCAAAGCCAAATCGCTTCAGGTACTCGGTAAACCGCTTGTATCCGATCCTCTCACCGATCTTGACAGCCCCGATATTGCTTGAATATGTTATGATCTCATTGACCGATAGATAGCCGTAACCCTTGCGGTTATGGTCGCGTATTCTGCTGCCGCCCACCTTGTATTCCCCATGCTCGCAGAAGAATTTGGTATCAGGTGACACCAACCCCGAGTCCAGGGCCGCTGCCGCAAGATATGCCTTGATGGTTGATCCCGGTTCGTAGCTGTCGGTAACCGCACGGTTTCGCCAGTGGAAAGGTTGATGCTCCCAAAAGACATTGGGGTTATAAAGAGGGATGACGGCCATGGCGAGAACTTCCCCCGTCTCCGGATCCACGACGATACTGTGGCCGCTCTTCGCACTCGTCTCCTGCACAGCCCGTCCGAGAGCCTGTTCAGTCGTATATTGAATATCCTTGTCGATGGTCAGCACGATATCCCTGATCTGCCGATCCTCTTGAACAGGCCTGCTCATCGAAAAAGGCCTCCCCAGGGCATCCCGCATTTGAACGAGGTCGAGCACAGAACCTTTGAGAAAGGAATCGAACTGCTTTTCCAAACCTTCCAGGCCTTGGTTGTCCTCTCCCGCAAACCCCAGGACATGGCCTGCAATCTCTTTGCCCGGATAGTACCTGCGAGCTTCAGTTGTGAAGCCTACGCCATCAATCCCAAGAGCTTTCACTGCCGCAACCTTGTCCGGGGTCGCTTTTCGTTCGAGCCATACAAATGACCGCTCGCTCTTAAGCACATCCAGTGTCTTACGCATAGGGGTTCCCAAAGCAGCGGCCAGATCTTTGGCCGCTTGGCTTTTGTCCTGCACATGCCGAGGATGAACAAAGATAGATTCCACTTCCACTGTAAGAGCCAGCTCACGCCCTTTACGGTCGTAAATCGTCCCCCGCTTCGGCGGAAGTTTCACGATATCCCGGTATCCTGAAAGAGCGATGGAGGTCAGTTTTTCTTTTCGCAGGACCTGAAGCTGATAGGCCCTGGCAAGAATGATTCCCAGTGAGCCGACGAAAAAAGCAGTGACCAAGTAAATCCTAAACCTGATCCATCTCTTTTCCCTAACCTTCATGGCAAGACAACAATTTGGGCCGGCGAAGGAGCCTTGAGCCCGAAGGCGCGAGCCGCTTCTTCCAAATATTGAGGCGACTTTAGAGTCGCGAGCTCAAGCCTCAGCTTCTTGTTAAGATCTTTCAACCTGAGCTCCTCACGTTTGAGACGGCTCAGATCATATCCGATCTGGGTGCCCTCAAGATTGGACCATACATAGCCTATGCCGCTTCCCATAAAAATAAAAAGCATGAGCGTGATCAGCAGGATCTGGCGGGGTGTGAAATGGAACCGGCCCTTACTGATTTTTGTGTTTCTAACTCGAATACCTGTATCCGCATTCCTTTTTCTTTCAATTTCAGATGCTTTGATCACTCTGATCATGGCCCCAGATCCTTTCTGCAGTCCTCAGAATAGCGCTTCTTGCGCGGGGGTTGTCTTCCTTCTCCGCAGGGATCGGTTTGATGCCCTTTTTGTGCACCCTCCTCATGACGGAAGCTCTTCCGCACCGGCACACAGGAAATTCGTGCGGGCACCGGCAACCCCCCTCCCAATCGATCATAGCCTGCTTGACCATCCTATCCTCAAGGGAATGGTAAGACACAACAACCAGTCGGCCCCCCGGCAAGAGAAGCGAGGGGATGTTCTCAAGGAATGCCTGCAGGGTTTCAAGTTCTCTGTTGACGGCTATCCTAAGAGCTTGAAATGTCCGCGTCGCAGGGTGTCTTGCTTGGGGCTTATGGGACTTTCGGAGCACTGAAACAATTAGGTTCGCCAAGCGTAGGGACGAATCAATAGGCGTTTTGGCGCGTTCTCGTACAATCGCCCTGGAAACAGCCTTGGCCCGTCTCTCCTCTCCATAAGACCTCAGAATTTTCTCCAGCTCCTGTACCGAAAGGCCATTGATCAGACTGGCGGCTGTTAGATCCTCATCCAAATCCATCCTCATATCCAGAGGTTCATTTCTGCTGAAGCTGAACCCCCTTCCAGAACTCTCAAGCTGGAAGCTGGACATCCCGAGGTCCAAGAGCACACCATTCACACGTGCAATCCCTAGGTGCTTGAGCACCCTTTCCAAGCGGCTGTAATTTTCTTTGAAGAGGCGGACGCGGCAGCCGGAAGAAGAGAGTCTTTCCGAAGAAATCCGAATAGCCTCTTCGTCTTTGTCCAAACCAATCAGCATCCCATGGGGCGAGATCGCCCCGCAAAGACCCTCGCTGTGTCCCCCTGTTCCCACCGTGCCGTCCACGTAGATCCCGTCCGGAGACGTTAATAGCTGTTCCAGAACCTC
>JAFGDM010000046.1 GCA_016932115.1 Deltaproteobacteria bacterium
GGCCAAATTTGGGTGGCGCTTACCTGAACAGTGAAAGGTGGGAACCTAAATAGTGCGAAAGGAGAGAACTGACCCCAAGATTTCCACCCGCGGCGAAGGACGGGAACGGAAACTTACGTTTTGCCCTGGGAAAAAGGGAAGCCCAACGCCAAATTGCAGAAAGAGCCTCTTTTCGAAACGGACCAGGAATATCTAACGCGCCTGGGGCTTTTGGAACCCTGGGAAATTGACCACATTAACCGACGGAAGGGGAAAAAATGACCATGGAAACGAACGAAGCCCTGGAACTTTTGAAATCTGACCCGGCCTATCAGGCCTTGAGGGAAAAGAAGCAGGCCGAAATTTTGACTGCCCGGAAGGAAGCAGCCGGCCGCTTGGCGAGGACCGAAAAGGAAGCAGAAAGGGAAGCGCCCGCCCTTCTGGCAGCCATTAGCGAGGCAGAAACCGAACTGGCGACCGCCGAAGCTGCCAGGAAAAAGGCCCAGGAAAATTTTCTAAAAGCCAAACGCACCCTTGCCGGACGAACGGCCACCTGGGACCGCGAACGGAGCCTTGCGACCGGGGAGTTGAACGAAAGCGCAGACCGTGAAATTGACGCGGGCATTGAATGGTTCAGGAAGCAACTTGACGAAATCCGGGCAAGGGGCATTACCACCGACCGAGCTGGGGCGAAAACAAACCTGGTAAACGAAACCAAAAATTTGACCTTCCGCACAAACAGGCCCGCCGTCCTGAAAGCCCTGGCCTATTGCAAGGCGGCAATCGAGGCCCTTGAAAAATTGAAGCTGGAACCAATCTTTGACCCGGCAAAAGTGGAAGTTTTGAAAAAGGACGTTCCTGATACGGGGAAAATGAGCGAGTTTTCCGGTGAAAGACCGCTGCCAGGCAGCAAAGGCGTCAATCCGCTGTCCCTGCTGCCTAGCGACGAGCTTTATAATTTGCAAATGGCCGAAATCAACGAAAAGTTTCGAAAGCTCATGACCGGGCGCCGGAAGTAGCCCAGGAAGGGAGGGAAGCCATGACAGTCAGGAGAAAGAAGCCCTACCGGGGGCAAGCCATCCCTCCGGAAGGTGGCGTGAAATCCGCTGGACGTTTCCTCCTTAATCCCGGAGAAACAGTGTCTTGACATTGGGGTCCACTTCCAAATAGTCTTTTACCATGGCGCCCAACGCTATCCTTCCCGCGCTGGTGAGATTTACGTTTATATGAAACATCATTAACTTTTTGAAGTGCTATAATGGCGGAAGTGTCGAGCCGAAGAAGGAAGTCAGAATGAAATTAGACACTCAGACTGCGCTAACAATGCTTGCAGCGCTTGGAGTTGATTTATTTCTTTTATGGTCTGCGAAATCAAAAATTGTTAAATCGATGTGGGGTTTCTTCGGAGCATTCATTGTTCTTATGTTGCTTTTAGCGGCAGTTTGGGATTCTCTATATCCAGAACCCGCTTATCATAACATCCTTCTATTTTTAGAGGGGGTTACTGCAGCCTCGTTTATAGGTGGTGTGATTATGGCATATATCACTATAGGGACAAATTCTGAATAGCAATGCACATGTGACCATGCCTTAAGTAAGCCCAGGAAGGAAAAGGAGCTTGTCGAGCTGGGCCGCCTTCTGTAACCGTCGCTTTCACGCGCACACAACCGGGAAGGGCCGCTTTCAGGCTTCCTGACCCGGTTTTTTCTTTTCCCCAAAAAAAATGTTTTTTTGTTCGTCTAATCCTTGCGAGACCTCCCGCCGGGAGAGTAGTCTTTTATTCAATTTGAGAGGAGGTAAATATGGAAACCTTAGATCTGCGAAAACTCAGAAGTGCAGCTGAAAAAGATTCTATGCTTCGCCTCAGGCTGGATTTGGAGCCCGCAGGTGCTGGAGGGTTGGTGTATCCCCCTACCTATGACCAAGGCCAACACATCTTCCGAAAAGCCTGGGTCGATGGAGAGGTGCATGATGTTGTTTTACTCGACTCGGCTCAAAGCCAATCCAATCGAATCGAAATGGCTATTTTGGACGCCTACCGCCGAGGTGAGATCAGGTATCCGGATATCGTGGTTAAGGTGAACCTTCCGGATGGAGAAGAAGAATATTCGGTCCTGGAGCTGTCTCATAGGGTTTATGATGCTGCCCTGCTTCAGACAGTCAAGGATGGAAGGACCTTTCGGGAAACCCCCATTGGAAAGGAGATTTTCGAAGCACGTACCGACCGAGCCAGTGGTCTGTTCAGGCAGGCTCCGATCACCTTGGTACTCGGTGGTTGGGACAGTCATAGTGGGGGTGGCCCGAAAACCGCCAAGATCCAACGAGCGGTAACGTCCGAGATTATCGGTTTAGACGCTTTCCCTGTATCCAGAGGTGCAGTGAAGGCAGACCCTATGGACATTAGAAAGAACGCAGGACCTGTTTTTCCCAGTAAAGACCCAAAGCGCCGTATCGAACTGGACGTTAAGGAGGCAGCAGACAAGAAACCAAAGAATCCTTCGGATGTCGGTCTCGGGAATGTTCCAAGCATGGAAGACCGTGGTGCGACCATTAGGATGGCCCAACAGACCTCACTGATTTCCCTTACGGCCATCCGAAGACTCAGATTTGAGGATGAAAGTGATAAATACTCGGTTAAAAGGGATAACGCTGGCCATACTGCGTTGGCAACACTCGGCCTGTACGGCCTTCTCGGACAGATGGAAGGAGGGTATGCGCTGCGTTCCGGATGCGACCTTATCCCTCTCAAGACTCCAACCATAGAGATTATCGGACAATCCTTATCCCACGTAGAACCTTTTGAAATTGACGTTTCAACTGCCCGCCTACTGTTAGAGGAAAGCCTCGATGAAGCTGAACGTCTGGGATTGAAATGGCGCGAGGAACCCTTTCAGGTCGAGGCTGATGATCGGCTTCAGGAACTGGTACGTCGCAGTCGCATAAGCAAAATTGGCGAAGAGGAGTAATGGCCATGTTTATTGCAGAAGTTGCCTTTCCATCAGGTCGCTTTTGTGGGGCAAGCTTTGAGACTCCGGACCATCCCGAATGGCCTCCCCATCCTTCCCGGTTTTTTTCAGCGATGGTCGCGTCAGCCTGCATGAACGAGGGAATGACGGACCCAAAGCGGCAAGCCCTGAAATGGCTGGAGGAGCAGGACCCTCCGGCAATCCATAACCCTCCAGCGGATAGCTCGCCGATGCTCTTAAATTTTGTCCCACCTGGGGACTTCAATGTCCAAAAAGGAAAAGTGGAAGATCCTTTCAGGAGAATTAGAAAGGAAAGATATTTCCCCCAAGCTTATATCCTTCAAGAACCAATTCTTCAGTACGTTTGGGATAAAGAGCCCCCACAGGATTTTTTAAAGACACTTGATGAGATCGCACTGGGTGTGACCCATATTGGATCTTCCCATTCAATGTCTCTTGTAAGGGTAAGGACCGGTTCCCCAAATGGGATCAGTTTTAGGCCGCAGAATAAAGGGAGCCATTTCTTTCGGGCAACGATTGAAGGTCGCCTGGAGGAACTGACCGACCAATTCTATAACAGTATCGGAGTACGTCGGCCGACAGCCACCTGTGAAGTTCTCATTCCCTACAAACCGGAAATTGAGAAGAGCACTATTTGCGAGTCCCCGTTTAAGGAATTTCATGTGTTTCGTCTTCCTGGCCTTTCTCATGGTGCAGAAAGTTCCGAATCATTGGCCCGTGCAGTGCGCCGTGCCGTGATGAGTTGTATTCCGGACCCGATTCCGGAAGTGATTCACGGTCACGTTCCAGGTCCGCATGTGGGCTGGATTCCCCTCTGCGATGTTGGCCACCAGAATGCGAGAGGTCGAATAACCGGCATGGCCCTGGCCATTCCTCGAGGCGGGATGGCGGAAAGTCGGTCTGCGCTCTTCGCTGCCCTTGCTCGGCTTCGAGAGCGAGGCATCAAGCTAGATGATGGTCGGGATGTATACCCGGAGCCCCTTACTCCGGAGTACCAGGTCCCACGCAGTCTAGATCGGTTAACATGGACCCGAACCTCTAGGGTTTGGGCATCCGTCACCCCGGTTATTCCGGACCGGTTGCCAAAAAAGAGGACAGCCCTTGAGGCATCCAGATCCGTCGCCGATTCGTTGCTCAGGGCGGGTTTTCCGAAACCAGAAACCGTTGAGGTTAGTCCTTTCAGTGTTTGTGAGGGTGCTCCTTCAATCCTTTCTTATCACCTTCGCCTTCCTCGTTTTCATGCTACCGTTCGGTTTTCAGAACCTGTTTCAGGACCTGTCGTCGCGGGTCGTCGCCGCTACTTCGGTGTTGGGCTTTTCAGGCCACTGTGGGATGAGTCATGATCAGTTTCATCGACTTTTTTGAGTTAATCCACGGTCAATTACCATTTCCCTGGCAGACGGAAGTGGCTGAAAGGCTTGTTCTGGGAAAAGATGTTGATGCTATCAGCGTGCCGACTGGCTGCGGGAAAACGGCTATGATTGATGCAGCAGTCTATTACGCCGCGCTTGGGGGACCCAAACGGATTTTTTTCATCATCGACCGTCGGGTTGTTATTGATGAGGCTCATACCCGGGCCGAGAAGATCCGGCTGGAAATTTCAGAGAGATCAGAGCTGAAAGAAATACAGGAAAGACTCGGTCCGATCCGGGTGCTACGACTCAGAGGCGGGATTCACATAGACGATGATTGGATCTGGTATCCCGAGGAGACAGTTATAGTGCTTAGTACGGTTGATCAGGTCGGCTCTCGATTATTACACCGAGGATATGGTGTTTCCCCTCGTATGTGGCCCCTGCACGCCGGTTTTGTTGGGGATGATGCTTTCTACATCGTGGATGAAGCTCACCAATCCCTGCCTTTCACCGCCACCGTGAAAACAGCTATCAGAAATGGAGCTAATGTCAGGCTGGTAGAGATGTCGGCAACACCTAGCCACACCCTAGGCCAAGGACTGGAATTGAGTGACAAGGACAAAAGAAATCCGGTTCTCAAGAAGAGATTGACTGCTCGTAAGCGAACCAAAATGGAGGTGGTTCGAGGTGGTGATGAACAGTTCACAGACATAGCGGTAGCGAAAGCTCTGGAAGTTTCTGGTAGAGAGCAGTTTATCGTTGCGGTGGTGGTAAACCGTGTTGGAATGGCACGAAGAATATGGCAGGAGTTGTCGCGCAGAAAGGAACCGGCTGTTCTTCTTACTGGTCGCATTCGTCCCTTCGATCGCGATTTGTTGATGATGGACCTTTTTCCTCAGATCTGCACCGGGAGAGACAGAAAGGATTCAAGAAGAGTCTTTGTGGTGGCTACTCAAACAATTGAAGTTGGAGCTGATATTGATTTTGATGCACTTGTGACCGAAGCGGCACCGTTAAGCGCTCTGCGACAGCGTTTTGGCCGCCTGGACAGGATAGGGGAACTGAGAGAAACCCAGGCTTGGATCCTGGCTCGGGAAAAGGACATAGATCCCGATACGGCCATAAAGGCCCCGGTTTATGGTGAAGATATTCATAAGGCATGGAAATGGCTTGAAAATGTTAGAGATTTAAACCAGCAAGTCGATTTTGGTTTTGAAGGTATGCAAAGGACCCTTGAAAAAGTGCCTGCTCCCAAAGAAACCCCTATCCACTGCCCCGCTCTTCTGCCGACCCATATTGATATCCTGGCCCAGACCGGTCCGGAGGCTTTATATGTCGATCCGGCACCATGGCTTCATGGTCCAAAAAAGGCCTCCTATGACGTCAATATCATCTGGCGTAGAGACCTTCCAACAGAACGCCCCGAGGATTGGCCAGAGCATATCATTTACAGACCTCCCCTGATTCAGGAGAC
>JAFGDM010000047.1 GCA_016932115.1 Deltaproteobacteria bacterium
GATATTTTTTTCTCCGCCATGGCGCTTTTGGCAATCACAAACCGCTGAATCTCCGAAGTCCCCTCGTAGATCTCGCAGACCTTGGCATCCCTGTAGTAGCGTTCAATGGGATAGGCCTTTGTATACCCGTAGCCCCCATGAATCTGAAGACCTTTTCGAGCAACATCGACAGCGGTCTCGCTTGCAAAAAGTTTGGCCATAGCCGCCTCCTTAATGTGGGGCAGCCTTTGATGCCTCATAGCGGATGCTCGATGGACGAGCAATCGCGATGCCTCGATTCTTATAGCCATTTCTGCAAGAACCGTCTTGATTCCACCAAAGGTGCACAGAGTTCTGCCGAACTGATATCTCTCCTTAGTGTATTTTACGGAAACATCCAGCGACGCCTGAGCGATCCCCAATGCCTGAGCGCCGATTCCGATACGACCTCCGTTCAGCGATGAAAGGGCGATCTTGAGACCCTGGCCCTCATCGCCCAGTCGGTTTTCCAGAGGAACATAGCAGTCGTGGAGAACGATGGAACAAACGGGATTCGCTCTCATGCCCATGAGCTCCTCACGAGCGCCCTTTTCAACGCCTGCTCTTTCAGACTCAACCATGAATACCGAGTAATCCTGACCTTTCTCTACCTGCTGCCGGGCAAAAACGAGATTGAGTCCCGACACGCCTCCATTGGTGACAAAGACCTTGTTTCCGTTAAGCAAATATCCATCCCCGTTCTTTATCGCCAGGGTTTCTATGGCGGACGCGTCCGAGCCCGCATTGGGCTCCGTCAAACAGAAGGTCCCTATCCTCTTACCTCTTGCCATGGGTTCAAGAAAAACATCTCTTTGATATGCGTTTCCGAATTCATAGACAGGAAAGGCTGCAACACTGTTGTGAACCGAAATGCAAAGCCCCATGGCGGCGGAAACCCTGGAGAGCTCTTCGATCACCATAACACAACTGACGCTGTCGAGACCCGCGCCTCCGTACTGAGGGGGGATTTCAAGGCCGAAGTAATCCAAGAGCGCCATTTCCCCGGCAAGCTCATCAGGAAAGCATGCCGCGGCATCCATTTCCGCAGCCAGGTGAGCTATCCTTTTTTCGGCGAAATTACGAACGGTCCGCCTGACAACAGCCTGCTTCATGGTAGGCTCAAAATTCATGGCCTTATCAGCCATCATCCACGACACCTCTGATTTTTCCTCTATCACACTTCGCTCACGTTGCCAACGCCTTCCAAAGCCCCTTTTCTTGAGAATCAAGACATATTGCCGGCATTACGCCGCTTTTTTCTTTGACTGCAACAACCCTGAGCCCCTATAATGATCGCCATTGTGAAAGGAGGATCACCATGGCGCTTAATCCTGACGGGATCGAGCCTTTGAAGGTCGAGGTCGTGTCGGTCAAAGGCACATGCAGCGCAGGGCACAAGGCGGGGGACTCTTTGGTGCTGAGCTGCTGGGATGCCGGTGGTCTCTGCGGTTTTTTTTATCATGACATTTTTCCAAATCTCAACGTGATGCAATTCGGCGGTGCCTATCCGTGGGGCGGCGCAGATGAAATGGTTCTCGAGTGCCCGGACAGGCAAAACCTTGTGACTATCAAAATCCGAAGATCCTAAAGATCTCTTCCTGAAAGATTCGTAACCCGCCGCGCCCTCTTCTCATTCTTGTGCGCTTAGATTGGGTGTGTCGTAACAATTTAGCTCTTTGAAATACAGAGCGTGTGGCTTTGAGCATGGAAGTCTCACTTCGAGGATTTCTCCTTCTTGATAACCATTACATCCGTGATTTTTGTTGCAGGATATTGCCCTTTCGGGTCCTTTTCCAGGTATTTGACCATATCCCACACCGTGTTTAGAGCTATGGAAACGCCCACGAGGGCTTCCATTTCCACCCCCGTCCTCGCCTGAGCGCTTACAAAGCAGGCGGCCTCAACGAAGTCCGGCTCCATGTGAAAGGTTACGTTAACAGTATCGAGAGGGATTTGATGGCAGTGTGGAATGAGGAGATGAGTCAGCTTTGCTGCATTCATGGCAGCCAGCTCTGCCACAGGAAAAGGGTCCCCTTTCTTGATTTTCCCGTCCCTGATCAAATCCATGGTTCGGGAAGCAAGATAGATTTTGCCCGAAGCCTCCGCTTTTCTCCGGACCACCGGTTTTTCACTCACATCAACCATGCCCATAAGCTCCGCCCTCCAATAAAGATTAAAGTCCGGGTTACGCAGACAACCCACTAACTTTTCAACATTTCCTTTTTCTTGCTTGCTTCAGCCTTGATCCGGTTCACCGCAGTGATCAAGGCATGAAACACATTTTCCCGGATGTCACCGGCGATGACTACGGCAAGAATTTCATCCCCAATTTCGAGTAAGCCTTCCCTAGTATCAACCAATACTTCAATTATCCCAGGCATATTCTTAATATCATTAACAATAGAATTGACTTTATCATGATCATATAAAACCTCTATGTGTTTTACTGCAAGTCCCTTCCTGCTAGTTCCCCGCACAATACCGAGATGGCTCACGATCATACCGACCTTTTGAGCGTCATGATGCTTTCTGGCTTTTTGAATCATTTCCTGAATGTTCATGCTTCTCCTCCTCTTTGTCGTACGGCTCAAGGTTGAACAATTTACGTGCCATATCCAGATAAACCGTAGCGTGGGGCCTTTCTGACTTTCCTTTCAGAAAAACGATGGGATCATTAAAAATTTTCTCGACAATGGAAAGTGTTAGGCTTTCCAAGACCCCCATTTGCTCGGGGGACAGAGATCCCAAATCGGCAATGCTTTTTTTTATTTCAGCCCGGCGAATGGCTTCGCCTTTCTCCTTTAAGGACACAATAGTGGGAACTACGGCAAGTGTCTTTAACCATTTTCCAAACTTGATCACCTCTTCCTCAACAATGCGCTCTGCTTTGAAGGCTTCATCGGCCCGTTTCGCTTTGTTGATCCGGACTACGCCTCTCAAATCGTCGATGTCGTAAACGTAGGCGTTCTCCAGATCATTGACCTGGGGCTCTACGTCCCTGGGCACGGCAATGTCGATGAAAAAAAGCGGGTTATTCCGTCTCTTTCGAAAACACTTCTTCACCTGTTCCACGGTAATGATATATCCCGGAGACGCGGTGGATGAAATGACGATGTCCGCTTCAAAGAGCTGTAACCCTATTTCCTCAAAAGCCACCGGCCGGCCCTGGAAATTCCGCGCCAGATCCACCGCACGCTCAAAGGTTCTGTTGGCGACGGTCACAGAAGTCACGCCCTGGCTCAGGAGGTTTCGGGCAGCCAGTTCCGCCATCTCCCCCGCGCCGATTAGAAGAACCTTCTTGCCCCTGAGATCGTAGAAAATCTTTTTCGCCAGTTCGACGGCGGCATAGCTTACCGATACCGCAGCATCACAAATGCCTGTTTCGGTACGCACCCGTTTGGCTGTGTGAAAAGCCCTGTGCATCAGCCTGTTCAGGATTACCCCTGTGGTCCTTTCCCGGGTTGCTTTTGAATAGGCGTCTTTGATCTGCCCAAGAATCTGAGGCTCACCCACGATCATGGAATCCAGGCTGGAGGCAACCCGTAAAAGGTGGCGGACAGCGTCCTTGTCTCTGTGGATAAAAAGATGGGGCAAGAAGTCTTCTGCGGATACAGAGCGCGTTTGAGACAGAAGTTCGACCACCGAGGATTCCGCCTCCTGAGTGTTTTCCGTTGTAAAAAGCGCCTCTACACGATTGCAGGTGGAGATGAAAAGGCCTTCTTTGATCCAAGGGAGATCCGTTATGCAGGCCACAGACGCCTCAGAGCTTTCGGAGTATAAGGCTAGAGATTCCCTTAGCTCGACAGGCGCCGTTTCGTGATTCACGCCCATATCTACGATGTGGATCATTGATACGCGAATCCCCCAAGATTTCTGAAGCTGTGGTAGTCGCTAAGCCACAGGCTCGCCCCCACAAAAGTGAAAGAGAGCACCGCAAACCCGATGATGGCCATGAGGGCCGCTCTTCTACCTCTCCAGCCCACGGCCAGTCGCTCGTGCAGCAAAGCTGCATAGAAGAGCCAGGTGATGAGGGACCAGACTTCCTTGGGGTCCCATTGCCAATAGCTTCCGAGGGCGTACTGCGCGTAAATGACACCCGTGATGATCCCGATGGTAAGAAAGGAAAAACCCCAAATTAGGGAATAATGATTAATGGAATCAAGAGTCGCCAGCGAAGGCAGACGGGCGTACAGGGAGCCGAACGTCTTCTTCTTGATCTGGCGCTCCTGGCTGAGATACATGATTCCTGCCATAAAAGTTAGAGCGAATATCCCGTTCCCGACAAAAGAGGCTACGACATGAACAGTCAGCCAAAAGCTCCTTAACATTGGCTTTACGGTCACTTCGGCCCCCGAAATGGCCGTGGACATAATGAGCAGACACGCTACAAGAGGGGCGATAAAGGAGCCCAGCACCATGAGTCTGAATTTGAGTTGGAATACGAGATAGGCGCCTAAAATGGTCCATGCGAAGAAGGAAAGAGAGGATTTGAAGGTGAGCACAGGAGCAACGCCCAGTTCATAATAATTGCACCCGATTTGCAGGGAGAGGCATGAAAACCCTGCCACAAGAAGCCGGTAAGACCAAAGGTAAACGGTTTTTTTTTGGTTTATTATGTAAATGATCAAGCCGGCCGTGGCCAGGAAAATGAAAACAAGTGCCAGCTTTCCGAAAACAAGCGCCGTCATTCAGCCTTTCCTGCGTAAGTCATTAGTTCACCGCGCGAAACCGGCCGGCCGAGGGTCTCCGTAACGATGATTGCCGCGCCGTCCCAATCCTTTTCCCTGATGAAATGAAGAAGCCGGGATGAGACCAGCTTTTCAAAAACCCCCTTGTTTTTTTCCTGAGAAAGACCGAGACTGAGCACTCGTTCCCTCAAGTGTCCCATGACCCTCAGAAACACTTCAAACTCATCACCAAAATGCTCTTCCAGTTCTTCTCTGACTTTTTTTGCAAAGGCAGGACTTGTTCCCGACGTGGAAATAGAAATGACAAGATCTCCTCTTCTCAGAACGGAGGGGACAATAAAGTTACAGTCCGCAGGCTGATCCACGGCATTCACGAGCAGACCTTTTCGCCGGGCTTGCTCACTGACACAACGGTTCACCTCTGCATCGCCGGTTGCGGCTATGACCAGAAAAACCATGTCCATGCGGTCTTCCGAAAACTCTTGCCCGCCATAAGAGATCAATCCTTTTTCGACCAGTATTCTTAAAGAGCCGTCCAATTCCCTTGCAATAACCTCCACCGAGGCGCCGCAATCAAGTAGGTTTATGATCTTGCGATGGGCAACCTTTCCACCGCCGACGACAAGCGCCTTCTTGTCCTTGAGGTCTAGGAGGATCGGGTAATAATGATCGCTCCTTTCATCACACATACTGATCCACCATATCGGTAATGAATCTTTCCACTTCCTCTTTGCCTCCCTTCGCCTCCAACTCTTCTATCAGATTGCTGATCTTCCGATAGGTCGCAGGATCCCGCTTCACATCCTCCGTGGAACGGTAAGCGCCCCCTCTTCTGCCCACTCTGAAAACCAGTCTTTCCCAATCGGGCATTTCCTGGTACTTTGCAATCACTTCAAGCATTTTTCCCTGATCTTCAGGGAGTTTTCCGGTGACCTCTTCCAGAAGATTCATTATGTGGTCGCTGGTTACCGTACTGGTGATTCCCGAAAGGCTCCGTATGAAAAGCTTGATCTCTTCCGCAAGCATATCATCATTTTGCATCTGAAAGGATCCCTCTTTGAGGAGCTTGAATAAGGGAATCCTGTCAGGAACCCTCAACGTTCTGATCCTGATGAAATGAGGGTTTATTTGGTTGAGAACATCGGCTGTGGAAACAGCATGCTCCTTCCAGAGATCCCGGCCTCCCAGCCCTGGCATAACGTATTCGGAAAGCTCCATACCCGCACCGACCACCATCCGGCCGGCCTCAACATGCTGGGCCCCTGTCACGCCCTTTTTCATCATCTTCAGCACAGGATCGTACCCTGATTCCAGTCCGACGTGCACCCGGTTTAAGCCCGCTTCCCTGAGCCTTTTTAGCGATTCAGGGGATTTCCGAACGATGGTACGAGATCGGGAATAGGTAGTCACCCGGGTAATATCAGGGAATTTCTCCCTGAGAAACTCCAGCGCTTCCACCATGTCGCCCGTGGCCATGACCAGGTTGTCCGCGTCTTGAAGAAAACAGGCGCCCGTCCCGTGATAAAGCCAGGCGGCGATGCTCCGGTATGCATCACTGTAAGCGGGGCTTGAAAAAATGTGAGTGATAACCTCATCCGTGACACTACCGCTGCAGCCAAGCTGCCAGGACAATGCCTTAATGTCATCGGCAATATCTCTTGCCGTCTGGATGTCCTTCTTGATTTCTTCCACGGTGCGAAGAGAAAATCTCCTACCCTTGTAAACCGGGCAAAACAGGCACTGATTCCAAGGGCAGTTGCGGGTAAATCTCAACAAGAGGCTCCTCGCCTCATTGGGCGGTCGAATAGGACCCTGCTCGAAAGCCTGATGGTTCATGCTTCACTCTCTCCTTGCCTAAATTTTCAATCATGTATAATAATATACACTGAGTGCTCGTAAAATCAACTTCCGATGCTTGGGTGTGTTGTTTCATAGTGCCTTTACAGGAAGGATTTTGTGGACACGCCTCCGGGGAAAACATAGGAGGGTCGCTGCCCTGTCCAACGCAATCTCTAAAAGGAGAAGAAAGATGAATGACCTTGAGCGCTGCACACAATGCATTCTCCCAAGCAGTTACCCCGGGATCCAATTCGATGAAAGCGGTGTCTGCAACTATTGTCGGGGGGCGCTCCAAAACCAAGGAAGATCTGAAGACAAAAAAAGCAAAGCCGACCTCGACAAGATAGTCATGGCCCACAAGGGGAAAAACCCCGAATACGATGCCATTGTCGGCTTGAGCGGCGGCAAGGACAGCACTTACGTCGCCTACTACCTGAAGAAAGAATATGATTTAAAGATTTTGGGTTTCAACTATGACATCGGCTATCGATCCGATTATGCCACTCAAAACCTCCGGAGGGTGACCGATAAGCTTGACATGGATCTTGTCACGATTCGGCCGAAGAGGTCTTTTCTCCTGCGCCTCTTCGCCCATTTTATGAAGAAACGGGGGGAGTTTTGTTCCGTCTGCAATAATCTGGGCTACCTGATCGGAGCAAGCTTTTTGCGTTCTCAAAAGCGCACCCTCGGTTTTTCAGGCCTATCGGTCGGGGGTTGGTCCAAAAAATATGAATTCCAGCAAAATATTTCCGTGACCTCCATGCGATATTTCTTCGGAAATCTGACCGACGATTTGTTTCAGCAGCTTCTAGCGCAGCCCTTCATCGACAATGATGTGGTTATGAGCTTTAAGAACTCGCACGACCCAAGGCAGGCGCAAATCGGCACCAAAGAGCATAAACAGCTTGGGGAGCATGCCATGAACTTCATTCAGCTCCCGGATTACATTGACTGGAACATAAGGGAGATCCCTCATGTTCTTGCCCGAGATCTTGGATGGTCCCACCCCAAGGATATGCACGAAAGCCACTTTGATTGCCTCCTATTCCCGATTAAAGAGTACCTCAAGCTCAAGAAGTACGGTCTGACACAGGAGACCATAAAGAACAGTGTGCTTATTCGGGAAGGTTTGATGACGCGGGATGAAGCGTTCCAAAGAGCATGCATGGAGCAAAGTGAAGAGCCCTCAATAATGAACACTTTTCTCGAAGAGATAAGTTTAACTAAAGACGATATCAACTGGAATGCCGAATGGTCGACCGGTTGAGGGCGCTTTCATGAAAATCTCGAGCGTTCGTGTTTATCATGCCACCAAGCCTTTCGGCATCTTTTTTCATTCAGGCCAGGCTTTACGAACCGGATCGGAATCGGTCATACTCCGGGTGAGCTATGACAACGGTATTTCTTCTTATGGTGAAAGCGCCCCCCGGGTCTACGTGACCGGTGAAACCCTCTCTTCAGTTTCCGAATTAATCCGGAATTCCTTCGCCCCTCTTCTGCTTCACCGTGAGATTGGAAACCTCGAAGATGTTGAATCCATTCTTAAGGAACTTGAGGGTTTCTGCTCTAAATCAAGCTTGAAACCCTGTTCTTCCGCTCTCGGCGCCGTGGACATAGCGCTGCTGGACGGGCTGGGAAAACTCGAAAACAAGCCTGCAGCCGCCTACCTGGGTCCTTCACTGAAGAGCCAAGCGGCCTACTCCATCTCCATTCCCTTCCTCCCCGCAGAAGAGATTCATCAACTGTTCCATCGATTCCGCCCTTATGCTTTCAGCCACCTGAAAGTGCTTGTTCAAGAGGATCCGTCATGGAATGTGAAAAGACTCGATCTCATCAGGTCCCTGTTCGGCGAGGAAGCGGACATTCGCATCGAGGTCAATGGGAAATGGACTTTTGAGCAAGCAGTGGCCGGTATGAAAGAACTTGAGAGATACCGTATTTCGGCCGTAGAACAGCCACTCCCTGCTCACGATATCGAGGGGCTGCGCCGGTTTAGAGAAGAAACCGGAATGCGTGTGATTGCCGATGAATC
>JAFGDM010000285.1 GCA_016932115.1 Deltaproteobacteria bacterium
AAGCAATTCGGCAGAGTCGGCTAGGGGGCTTCCGGTTGCCCGGCCAACAGCGGGAACCAATACTTCCTCAGGCATGTCCGGCTGGGAGAGCAGGCGCGAGAGCGACCCCCGGATCAAGACATGACCTCTTGCTGAGATTGAAGATCTGTTGGAAAAAGGCCGCCACGTTGCGAGTGATGGAATGGCTCCTGTGTGGAGTTGGCAGCCAAAACGCAGGGACCGGATTTTGCCGACCGGAATCCTCATGATTCCCATGTTGGCGATATCACTTGTACGGTCTCTCGCAAGACCCACGATGAATCCATGTAATTACTGCCTGGATTGTCAGAGGCTGTTCAAAATGAATCCAAAGCCTTATTAATTCATCAACATGGAGGATCACTGTCATGCAGAAGAAGAAAACTACGTGGAAAATTGCCTTGGTATCTGTTCTCTCTCTGTCACTTTTCGTATGGGCTTGCGCGTCCGGGAGCTCACCGGTTGGAAAACTGGCGAACGTGGAAAGAGACATTGCCCGGGCAAGGGAGAGCTCGGCCATGGTTTATGCGCCTCTGGAGCTGAGGCTTGCCGAGGACAAATTAGCGGAAGCCAAAGCCCTTGTGAATCAAAAGAAGTACGTGGCTGCGGACCGTCTTCTTGAGGAAGCCCTGATTGATGCGAATCTGGCCGAGGCAATATCAGGAACCGAAAAAGAAAGAATCAACTCAACAAAAATGCGTGAGACCGTCGATGCGCTGCGAAAGGAAATAGAGAGCAAATCCCAAGCCCGTTAATCGCATTACACTATGTGAAAGGAGAACACAGATTATGCCAACTCTTCGTTATCATACCAGTATCGTTCTGTGCGGTTTGTTTGTAATGATTGCAGCCGCCGGCATTATCAGCGGCTGTGCCTCAAGCGGTGAACCCTACCCAATGCTGGATCGTGCAAAGGCCGCTTACGCATCCGCAGCGGCTAATCCGGACGTGAAAGCCTATGCACCGGTCGCTTTATATGATGCCGAAAAAGCGCTTAAAAGAGCGGAAATATCAACCGATCTGGAAGAAAGGAAACATTTGATCTATTTGGCAGAAAGAAACGTAGAAATGGCGCTGGTGTCGGCTGAACGAAAGAAAGCTGAAAAGGAAATGGCGCTTTTATCGAAGGAAAGGGATAATCTCATCCTGGAATCACAAAGAGTTGAGGCGGAGATAAGTGCTCGTGAAGCCCAGGCCGCCAGGGAAAAGGCCTTGGAATCAAAAACCGAAGCGGATCGTTTAAAAGAAGAGGCTGAAGCCAGGGCCGCTAAAACCCAGGAGGCAATAGCCCGGGCTGCACAGCTCGAAAAGGAACTGGCTTCCCTGAAAGCCGTTAAAACGGATCGCGGCATGGTGTTAACCCTCGGCGATGTGCTGTTTGCCACCGGTAAAGCCGATCTGTCCCCAGGCGCTTCAAGCACCATTGACAACTTGGCTGAGTTTTTGACTAAATACCCAGACCGCAAAGTGCGGATTGAAGGCCATACGGACAGCACCGGCAGTGCCGCGCTTAACTTGGATCTCTCCGAACGCCGAGCCGAGGCCGTCAAAACCGCCCTTCTGAGAAGAGGCATCAGCTTTGACCGCATCGACACGGTGGGTTTAGGCCAGAGCCTCCCCATCGCCAGCAATGACACGGCAAGCGGTCGCCAGCAGAACCGGCGGGTGGAGATCACCATCTTGGAGCAAAACTGAAAAGGAGGAACCTATGCCGATCACTTTACCCGATATGCCATACGGAAAAAAAGCTTTGGAGCCATTCATCAGTGCAAGAACCCTTGAATTTCACCACGGTAAGCATCATAAGGCATACGCGGACAATACCAACAAACTCATTGATGGAACTGATCTTGCCACCACCGACCTTGAGAGCATAGTGAAAAAGGCCGCGGGTGACCCATCCAAAGCAGGACTCTTTAATAACGCAGCTCAAGTGTGGAATCACACTTTTTATTGGAATTGCATGAAACCCAAAGGGGGAGGTCTTCCAGCGGGTGACGTTCTCCAGAAAATCAACTCGGACCTCGGCGGGTATGAGAAATTTGTGGAAGGATTCAAGAACGCAGGAATTACCCAGTTCGGAAGCGGATGGGCATGGCTTATCCTGAAGGACGGCCGGCTGGAAATTACAAAGAGCGCAAACGCCGACACCCCGTTGGCATACGGCTCCAAACCCGTTCTCGTGGCGGATGTGTGGGAACACGCCTACTACCTGGATTACCAGAACAGGCGACCCGACTACCTCACAACCTTCATCGATAAGCTCATCAACTGGGATTTTGTGAATTCCTGCCTTGAGTAGGCATTGAATCGATTCGGCAAAGGCAATCGTTGATGCAGCTATGGCCCGCCAAAGGTTTACCTGCCTTCGGCGGCGGTAGAGGCGACGAAGGCGGGTAGATCAAACCTAGAGATCATCGGCATTGAAGGTATTACATGCTTGGAAATTACCCTCCTCAAATCCACGCTTGAACCAGGTTACGCGCTGAGCCGAACTACCGTGCGTAAAACCGTCGGGCACCACGTAACCCTTCGTCCTTTTCTGAATTCGGTCATCGCCCACCGCGCTGGCAGCGTTCAGACCTTCCTCAATATCCCCTGCTTCTAAAATGTTGCGGTTCTTCTGGGCCTGATGAGCCCACATCCCAGCCAGGCAATCCGCCTGCAATTCCACCATCACGGATAATCTGTTCCTTTCGGTCGCGCTTGCTCGCGCCTGGAGCTCGGTTACCTTTTGGGTAATGCCTAAGAGCGTCTGCACATGGTGACCTACCTCATGGGCAATCACATAAGCCTGTGCGAAATCACCGGGCGCTCCAAACCGGGAATGAAGCTCTTCGAAGAAAACGAGATCGAGATAAACCTTCTGATCGGCCGGACAATAAAAGGGACCGACGGCTGATTCGGCCATGCCGCACGCGGATTCAACAGCACCTGAAAAAAGGACCAACTTCGGCTCTACATACGCCCTTCCTTCTTTCTGGAATGTCTCGTTCCAGACGTCTTCCGTTTCGGCCAGGACCACCGCTACAAAATTACGCATGTCATCACTTCCGGCAGGACGCGCGCTTTGCTCGGTGGAAACGGAGGAGGACGGCAAGTTCTCGCCGACCTGCAGCAGAACGGTCGGATCAATGCCCAGAAATAGTCCAACCACTACGAGAGCCACCAACCCCAGGCCGCTTATTCCACCGACCTTTGCACCACGAGAGATTGACATTCCCCTGCGGTCTTCAACATTGCCGCTTTGCCGTTCACCTTTCCAGCGCATTGGAATTCTCCTTTGATTAGATGATGAACTCGCTTTTTTAGAACAGTTTTTATTGTAATTCCGATTGGTTGTCAATTAATAATCGACCTCAACATACGTGATGTCGCTATAACCCACAACCCGGGAGGCACATTTCGATTTACCCGCAAACCCCGTTGTGGAACCTGAGACTCAGGTCCAGTTCCGGGACCTTTTCCCGTCTCACGGGAATTTCACCCAACAGAATGAGCGATCCCGCTATAGACAGGCTGCTCCAAGAAAAGAACAATATCAGTATGGTTCACGAAAGGATGTGAGGGATGGGAAACGCCACGAAAGATATGAAAAACTCTGCAGCCCCGAACCCAGCGCGAGCAATATCCAAACGGATACTGGTGGCCGAGGATAACAAGGCCATTCGGGACATAGTTTCCTGGATCCTTGATTTTATGGGATTTGAGGTGGCCCTTGCCGAGAACGGCGCTGAAGCTCTCGCCCTCTTTATCGATAGCTCATTCGATTTGGTCTTGACCGACCTTGAGATGCCAATCATGGACGGTTGGAGCCTGACACACTTGATCAAAGAAAGGTCGCCACGCACTCCGGTTGTATGGATGACAGGAGCGGACAGGGAGGCTGTTTTTAAGAAGGTGGAAAGAGGCCCTGTTGACTCAGTCCTGTTCAAGCCCTTTAAAGTGGAAGATTTTCAAAGTACAGTCCGAGGAGCGCTGGCGTTCAGAGAAGCAGGAAATGAAAGCGTGAATGTGGCGAAGGGCGGCTATTGATCCGAATCATGGGTTTGAGAGTCAACTGCAAACAATTCGGCGGAGGGCTCAGGACGAATTGGCAAAATACGGTGAAGACATGAATGAAGAGAGAAAAGGCGCCAGCTCCAAGGCTGATTTTATGAGATTGGCCGGTATTGGCCCGGAGCTTGCCGAGTTCGTGATTGGGTTAATCGAAAAGCCTGAAATTTTCTTTTCAATGACTTTCGAGAGGCGCCGTGAAATTGAAAACCAGATGGACGCAATTCTGTCTTCGTTTGAGCAATGATAAGCCATTCACCACAAGAACTTCAACCGTGCTGATGCAAACGTTTTTTAACAGAGAGCCTTCGGCCCGGTAATGTATAACTAGAGGAGGGGATCAAATTGAGAAAGGTGGCGCTTGTTCTGACATTGTTCTTTTCGGCGATCATTGCTCTCAGCGGCTGCGGATACAACACCATGCAGCAGCAGGAAGAAAGAGTCTTTAAGGCATGGGGAGACGTGGAGGCGGCTCTTCAACGGCGCGCTGATTTGATTCCCAACCTCGTGGAGACCGTCAAGGGCTATGCCTCTCACGAGCGCGAAACTTTCGAAGCGGTGATCAATGCCCGCTCCAAAGCCACCTCTGTCAAACTATCCGCCGATGATCTCAGCGATTCGGTTGCACTGCAACGACTTCAGCAGTCGCAGGGAGAGCTCTCATCAGCCCTTTCTCGATTGCTCGTGGTGGTTGAGCAATACCCGGATCTCAAAGCCAACGAAAATTTCAAAGACTTGCAGAATCAGCTCGAAGGAACGGAGAACCGGATCAACGTGGCCCGTCAGCGATACAACGAGGCCGCAGAGAATTTTAACAGCTCCATCCGTAGCTTTCCCTACAACCTCACCAACAGCTTGCTGCTGCACCTGAAGCGCAAAGAATATATCAAGGCCGACGAAGCGACCAAGGCAGTGCCCAAGGTGAAATTCTAGAACGGTGGGGACCATGCTCCCGATCCTGACCCTGTATCGAACGATGCGTATTGCAGCCGCTGCAGCATTGACTCTGGCGGTGCTGAACCAGGGGGCTGTGGCCCTGGATGTTCCGCCGCTCCGCGCGCGTGTCAACGACTATGCCGGGATGCTTTCACAGGGAGTTGTGCGCCAGATAGAACTTCTTTTGAAAGATCTTGAAGAGAAGAACTCGACACAGATCGTGGTGGTTACCATATCGTCGCTTGAAGGTGAAGCGCTGGAGGATTTCTCGCTGCGGATAGCGGAGCAGTGGACAGTCGGACACAAGGGGCTCGACAACGGGGCCATCCTGTTCATCAGTCGGGCGGACCGCAAGGTGCGGATCGAAGTGGGTTATGGATTGGAGGGCCGGCTGACTGATCTTCAGGCCGGCCGCATTATTCGCAGAATCATCGTTCCGGAATTCCAAGCGGGTCGTTTCGATCATGGAGTGATCAACGGTGTGCAGGCTATGATCGATACGGTGAGAGGGGAATTCACAGCGGAAAACCTGAAGGATTCCGGGGGGGTTGGCTCAGGAGCTTTTACCAATGCCATCCCGCTCCTGTTCCTGTTTGTTTTGCTAGTGCTTTCGTTTGGTCGAGCAAGTCGGCCGCTGGGGACTGCAGCCGGCGGTTTCTTCATGCCGTTCCTTGGGCATATGGCATATTCTCCCGGGCTGAAGGTTTTAGCCGCCCTGGCAGGTATCGGGCTCGTTGTGGGGTTCGTTCTATCGATGTTTTCGAGTCTCGCGGCCCGCCGCGGACCTCTGTCTTCCGGCAGGCGGTCCGGTGGGCGGAATGCTGAGTTGCCGAGCAGATTCCCCTCTGCTGGAGGATTCTCCACCGGTGGCGGCGGATTTTCGGGAGGAGGAGGGTTCTCCGGTGGTGGCGGCGGGTTCGGTGGAGGCGGAGCTTCAGGCAGTTGGTAGGGTGGGGGGACGGACGGAGGTTCCATGAAAGATCGAATGAGGCGCTTGATTAGCAAAGCGGATCGGCATAGGGTTGAAACCTGTGTTCGCGAGGCGGAAAGTCGCACGCGGGGCGAAATCGTTGTCATGGTCGTCCCTGCGAGCTATCATTATCCCATCGCCAATCTGCTCGGTGCGACCGCCTTTTCGTTCCCTGTTGCAATTGCTTTCACTCCGGCTGTGGGCGGTTTATTCTGGGTCGGCCCGCACAACCTATGGGTATTCCTTGCTGTGCTGATTCCCCTATTTCTGGTGTTTCACGAAGTCGTCAAACGCTTTCATATCTTGAAGCGGTGTTTCATTCGCGGAAAAGAAATGGACGAAGAAGTCCGGGAGGCAGCCGGTATCCAGTTTTTCCGCAAAGGCTTATACCGGACGCGAGACGAGGCCGGGGTTCTCATTTATATCTCTGTTTTCGAACGCAAAGTCTGGGTTCTCGGAGATCGTGGCATCAACGCCGTGATTCCCGAGGCGCAGTGGAATGGTGTTGTCGCCACGATCGCTCAGGCGATCAAGAAGGGAGAGGCCGCGGAGGGTATCTGCCGGGCCGTGGACGAGGTCGGCAGAATTCTTCGTAGATCATTTCCCGTCCGGTGCGACGACCAGAACGAACTCGGAAACCTAATGGTGGAAGACGGACCGCATGTCTAAGTCCATGCAGATGTCTTCACTAAGAAAGGCAACCATGAAGATCTTTCGGCCTTTGTTTTTCTCACTAATCCGAATGCTACGTTCCGCCTCAAAGATGCTTGGGCACTTGTCTATACGCTCGGACACAGTGGCCTATTTTCTTTCACCCCGGATCGGTATAACCTATCTGGGTCCTCCACCAGAGGTGGAGGGTTTAATGAAAACTAAGAATCAAAGGGCAAATTCAGAGGAGGAATATCATGAAATCGAGCGCAAGGGACGAAGCAGAAGGAACGCT
>JAFGDM010000048.1 GCA_016932115.1 Deltaproteobacteria bacterium
AAGGTGGACGATGAATTTCGCGGCATGGTGAAAAGCCTGGGTATGTTGAAGGAGGATACCGGGTTTTCCATTGAGCGGCTTATTTTGAGGCAGGTGAATGAAGCGGTTTATTGTCTTCAAGAGGGGGTAGCTGCCGCGGAGGATATTGACCGGGCCATGGTGCTCGGCACCGGCTTTCCCAATGTAGGTGGCACGGGCGGCCCCCTTCATTGGGCTGATGATCAGGGTCTTGATCGGGTGCTCTCAAGCCTTGAAAAATTGCGAGAAAGGGAAGGAGAGAGATTCCGGCCCCATTATCTGCTTAAGACCTACGTCTCGGCAGGCCGCTTGGGGAAAAAGACCAAGAGAGGATTTTTCGAATACTGAAAGTGGAGGCATTGTGATGGACATCGGCATTACGACATACGGCGTACATATTCCCAGATACAGGATGGATCGAAAGGTGATTCGATGTGCGATGGGCTGGCTGAATCCAATGGGTCTGCCCGGAGAAAAGGCGGTAGCCAACTACGATGAAGACAGCATCACCATGGCTTTGGAAGCGTGTCGATCTTGTCTTGAAGGAAATGATGCCGACATCGGGGGAGTCTATTTTGCTACGACGACCCAACCCTACCGTGAAGGTGAGGGCGCGGCGATTATTGCCACGGCCCTCGACCTTTCCCAGCAAATCCGAACCGTGGACTTCGGCAACTCTCTTAAGTGCGGGACCTCCGCGCTTCTTGCGGCCTTCGAATCGGTCAAATCGGAAAGCCTTGAGAATGTGATTGTTTGTGCTGCGGACTCGCGTCTGGGCCGACCGGGAAGCGTCGGTGAAATGATGTTTGGTGACGGGGCCGGGGCAGTGATCATAGGTCGTGAAGGCCTTATAGCCGCTTTGCGTGGTTCATGTTCGGTGTCGTATGATTTCCCGGATTACCGCAGACTGGCATTGGACACATATGTCCATTCCGTTGAGGACCGATTTATCCGCGAGGAGGGGTATGGGAAATTTATCCCGGAGGTGATTTCGGGTTTATTTAAAAAGTATGGGCTGAATGCGGAACAGTTTGCGAAAGTAGCCTTTCCCTGTCTTCACGTGGGCCAGTATTCGAGCATTGGAAAAAAACTGGGCTTCCGGACGGATCAGTTGCAAGAGCCCCTGCTCACCGCATTGGGTGAAGCGGGAGCAGCCTCGCCTTTCCTCCTGCTCGCAGCCATGCTGGAACATGCTAAGGCAGGCGATCATGTATTGCTTGCCGGTTACGGGAACGGTGCGGAAGCTCTATGGCTTACGGTCACGGAAAGAATCGAAGAAGTGAAAAATCACCGTAAGATGGCCCGGGCGATTGATAAAAAAATACCCCTGACCGGTTATGAAAAGTATCTGGCTTTTCGCGGCATGCTTCCTGTAGACACAGGTTCTGTGCTCACAGATGCTCCCCTTACCCAACTACCTCATGTGTGGAGGGAACGAAGGTCCATTCTTGCACTCCGGGGAACTAAGTGCAAGCGGTGCGGGACCCCTCATTACCCTTCTCAGAACGTCTGCGCCCAACCTGAATGCGGGGCCGTAAATGAAATGGAGGATTATACGTTCTCCGGCAGGAAGGCAAAACTTTTCAGCTACACCATTGACAATATTTCGTTCACACTCAATCCGCCCTTTTTGTTCGGCTTAGTGGATTTCGATGGGGGGGGCAGATTCGTGTTTCAACTTACCGATTGCGAGGCAAAGGAAGTGGTTACGGGAATGCCCCTGGTCATGAGTTTGAGAAAGAAATATGAAGACCCCGCCAAGGGCTTTGAAGGGTATTTCTGGAAAGCAGTACCCGGTGAATAAGAGTAAGGAGGCTGTGATGTCGGGTATAAAAGACAAGGTTGCGATCATCGGAATGGGTTGTACAAAATTCGGAGAGCTTTGGGACAAAGGTGCTGATGATCTCATGGTAGATGCCTTCAATGAAGCCCTTGCAGATGCGGGGGTGGAGAAAAAGGATATTCAGGCGGCATGGCAAGGGAACCAGTTTACAGAGGTTAATGTGGGCCATAGCGGCATTCCGCTCTCCACGGCTTTAAAGCTGCCGTACATCCCTGTTACACATGTGGAAAACCTTTGTGCCAGCGGCACAGAAGCATTCAGGGGGGCGTGCTACGCAGTCGCTTCCGGAGCGTGTGATATGGCCTTGGCCGTCGGCGTTGAGAAGATTAAAGATCTCGGCACGGGTGGTCTTCCAAGAGACGCTGCAGACATTATGGTTCACGGTCAGAAAGGAAAGACCATATTCCCGAACTGGTCAAATCCGAACCCCGGGATGTTTGCCATGATGGCTGCAAAGTATTTTGAGCGATACGGGATTCCTATTGAAAAAGGAAAGGAACTCCTGGCAAAAATATCGGTGAAGAGTCATCATAACGGAACGATGAACCCAAAGGCCCATCTCCGTAGAGAGATCACTGTGGCCGATGTGCTTAAGGCACCCATCATTGCTTTTCCACTCGGCTTGTTCGACTGCTGCGGGGTCAGCGACGGGGCGGCCGCGGCTATTGTCGTCCGCGCCGACAAGGCGAAGGAATTCAGGGTTGATCCTGTCTACGTGAAGTCCATACAGGTTGCAGCCGAATCGGGGACAAGCCTCCAGCACCAAAGTTATGGTTACACTCATGTGGAAAGCTCCTACCGCGCCGCTCTCAAAGCCTATGAAGAGGCGGGCGTTCAAAATCCTCGATCGGAGATCAGTATGATGGAGGTGCATGACTGTTTTTCCATCACGGAGCTTGTGACGTACGAAGACCTCTTTATTTCACAGCGGGGCAAGGCGGGACAGGATATTGAAGAAGGTTTTTACGAATTGTCGGGGCAGGTGCCCTGTCAGACGGACGGGGGACTCAAATGTTTTGGACACCCCATTGGAGCATCGGGGTTAAGGATGCTTTATGAAATGTACAAACAACTTCAGGGAAAAGCCGGGCAAAGGCAGGTGAAGGACCCGAAACTGGGGCTCACCCATAATCTGGGCGGACAACCTGCCAGGAACGTTGCGGCCGTGACGATCATCGGGCTTTAAAAAACGACTGTAACGACGATTCCGGGGGCGATATGAAAAGCAAGGTCGTGCATTGTGAAAGGCATTGTCGGATCGGTGTGATGTCCAGCAACCGGCCTGAAGTGAAAAGTGGCTTTTCCGGAGTCGGACCCGGGGATCATTCCTGCATTCGGGGGAATTAAGACATGTCCTTTACATTAAGCAAGGAACAGATTGACATTCAAAAGGCTGCAAGAGAATTTGCCGAGAAGGAATTCAGGCCTGTTGCCAGGGAGCTGGATGCTGAGGAAAAATTTGATGATAGATTGTGGAAAGGGGCGGCCGAACTGGGGTTCCTGGCGGTCTTCGTAAGCGAAAATTATGGAGGATTGGGACTGGGCTACCTTGATCAGTGTTTGATCCTCGAGGAATTCGCCCGTGTGGATTTGGGCGTAACCCACGCCGTCGAATCCGCCTTCTTCGGATCACAGCTTATCCAGCTTGTAGGGACCGAAGAACAGAAAAAGAAATACCTTCCCGCCCTGTGCGCGGGAGAGATGAGAATGGGTGTGGCGATCACCGAAGCGGATGCCGGGAGCGATGTGTCCTCTGTATCCACCACGGCGGCAAAGGATGGGGACGACTATATCATCAACGGCAACAAGATTTTCATCACCAACTGCACCTTGGCGGATTTCCTGATTGTCCTTTGCGTCACAAATCCGGACCATCCCAAGCGGCACGAAAGATTCAGCACCCTGATCGTTGAAACCGACAGGCCCGGTTACGAGGCCAACCCCTTTCATGGGAAGCTTTCCCTTCGGATATCCAATACCGGCGAAGTGGCCTTCAAGGATGTGAGGATTCCCCGGGCGAACCTTTTGGGAGAGGAGGGCCGCGGGTTCCGTAACATAATGGAGTTTTTCAACAGGACCCGCGTCCAAGTGGCGGCTCTAGGCGTCGGCACGGCCCAGGGCGCCCTGGACAAGGCCGTGGCCCATGCCCGTCGACGCGAGCAGTTTGGAAGCCCCCTTGCGTCCTTTCAGATGATTCAGGGCAAGATCGCAGAGATGGCCACAATGACCGAGGCGGCCAGGTCGATCTGCTACCGTGCGGCTTCCAAGCTGGACTCGGGCACCCCTGACCCGGCGCTCAGCTCCATGGCCAAGTGGTACTGTGCGGAAGTGGCGGTGAAGGTGGCGGATGAAGCCATCCAGGTCCATGGCGGGTATGGAATCCTGGAAGAGTACGATGTGGCGCATTACTGGCGAAACGCCAAGGTGCTGGAGATCTTCGAAGGCAGCAAGGAGATCGAGAAAATCATCATCGGCCGAAAGCTACTGGGGAGGAAATAGGATTTTTTTTAACAATTCAGCTGTTTGAAATGCTGAAGCCGGCGGCCCCGGGCATGGGGGTCTCTCTTAAAACTGCAAAACGAAGAAGCCACATCTCTACGTTATGCTTCGGGCAACGGGTGAGGCGGGCGGAGGTCGTCCGGGGTATCGCCGAAAGAGGTCAATCCTCGAAGTTTCCGTGAAGCCTCGCCGCCCGCCTTTGCCACCCCGGGTATTTTCATGCTCCACCCCGAATACTCTTCGGTTTTCAGTTTTAAGAGAGACCCCCATGCCTGATGCTAGCGATTTTTCAAACAGCTGAATTGTTGCGATTTTTATAAAAGGTTCGGTTGATCGTGAATATCACGGTTCCACTTTCTTTGGCAGAGTCTATGACTGCCGTTTCGAGACCTGCGGTAGTTCGAAAGCGAATAAGCTTTTAAAACGGAACGGAGAAGTGAGGAAATTTATCTATCTCGACAACGCCGCCACCTCTTTTCCTAAACCCCCACAGGTTAGGCGTGCCATGATGCATTTTATGGAGGAGGTCGGAGCCAATCCCGGTCGGTCAGGGCACGCGCTGTCTCTCGAAGCTTCCCGCATTGTTCAGAACACCCGCGAGAACCTTGCCGGGCTTTTTCACGTTAACGATCCTACCCGGATCGTTTTCACGTTAAATGTGACGGAGTCGCTGAACATGGTTTTTTCAGGGTTTCTTAGGGAAGAGGACCATGTCATCGTAACGGCCATGGAGCATAACTCGGTCATGAGACCGTTGAAATATCTTGAAAACAAAGGTTTGATCGCCCTATCCATCGCGCCGTGCGATCGCAAGGGGTTCCTGGACCTGGATGAACTGCCGAAGCTTCTCAGGAAGAATACGACTCTCATGGTCTTGAACCATGCTTCCAATGTGTGCGGCACGATACAGGACATAAGCGCGGTTAGAGACGCTGTCGGCGAGGTCCCTTTGTTGGTGGACGCGGCACAGACGGCCGGCTGTTGCCCCATTGACGTCGAGAGGGAGGGGATTGACTTCCTTGCCTTTACGGGCCACAAGGCCCTTCTGGGCCCGCAAGGGACTGGGGGATTGTATATACGCAAAGGCCTGCGCCTCCTTCCCCTCAAACGGGGTGGCACCGGAAGCGTTTCCGAGAAGATGGAACAGCCGGACTTCCTGCCTGACGCTTTTGAGAGCGGGACCCAAAACAACGTGGGCATCGCCGGACTCGGGGCGGGAGTGGACTTCATTCTCAGGGAAGGCCTCCCCAGGATCAGGGAGCATGAGCGCTCTCTCACCGCGGCGTTTCTAAAGGAGTTGTACGACGTGCCTGGACTCGCCGTTTACGGTCCTCTTAAAGCGGAAGAGCAGACATCGACAGTAGCAATCACATTTGAATCCTTCCTCCCCACGGGGACGGAGAATGTTTTCAGCGGCTGCGGATCAATCAACCTGGGTTGGCTGGAGGAAGGCCTTTCTCCAAGTGAAGCCGGGAGCCTGCTCAGCGAGGAATACGACATCCTGGTGCGCACGGGGCTTCACTGCGCACCCTTGGCCCATCAAACGCTCGGTACCTACCCTGAGGGTTCGATTCGCCTCAGCATGGGCTATTTCAACACCCTGGAGGAGATTAAGGCTGCCGCAAGCGCGGTTCGCCGTATTGCGGGCTGCTGATTGCGCTGATCGGATTGATTGTCGTACGACGAAGTGGATTCATAATCGTGTGAACCCCGAAGATATAACGGCATGGGCACCTATCGGATTGTTTGGGACGAGAAAGTGGCGCATGGAAGGATGCTTCTTCGGAGAAAGGCCCTATTGATCATGCCGGCAAAAAGCGTGTAGATTCTCCCCATGCTTGGTGCTTAAGGTGTTTTCAAAAAGCCAAAGTGTTACGAAATTTCAAATATGTTTGGCCGGCCTTTAATAAAAACGGTTGGTATTCCGGAGAGAAGCAGGAAAGACGGAGATGATCTTATGGCAAAGGCACAAGTGAACAATGTTACTATTGAATATGAAACCTTCGGGAGCCCCTCCTCGCCCGCGATTCTTCTCATTATCGGGCTGGGCGGCCAACTGATTGAGTGGGATGAGGAATTCTGCGTCCATCTTGCGGACGCGGGCCTCTATGTCATCCGGTTCGATAACAGGGATTCAGGCCTTTCAACAAAATTAGAAAAGGCAGGGATGCCGAGCATTGCAGGCATTATTAGTAGACTGATGAGCGGCGAGAAGGTTACTCCTCCTTACACAATCAAGGACATGGCCGCCGATGCCGTCGGTCTGCTTGATGCTCTGAAAATTAAAAAGGCGCACATCTGCGGCATGTCCATGGGGGGGATGATCGCGCAGAGCCTTGCAATTAATTATCCACGCCGGGTTTTGAGCCTGATTTCCATTTACAGCACAACAGGGAACCCCCATCTCCCGCAGCCCAAGCCTGAAGTGATGAGGCTGTTGCTCACCCCTCCTCCTCATGAGCGGGAGAACTATATTGAGTTCAAGTTGAACCTTTTTCGGGCGATTACAGGGCCTCTCTTCGGGGTTGATGAGGAATGGGTGCGAAACCTCATGGCCTTAGAGTACGAGCGCTCCTTCTGCCCCGAGGGGACTGCGAGGCAGCTCGCCGCTATTTTGACTCAGGGCAACAGGAAGGAGGCGTTGAGGAGCGTAAAAGTACCCACCCTGATCATACACGGTGACGCCGATCCTCTTGTTCCTGTGGAGGCGGGGAAGGATGCGGCCGAGGCTGTGCCGGGGGCCGAGCTGAAAATCATAGAAGGCATGGGCCATGATTTGCCGCACGGGGAGGCCTGGGCTCAAATCGCCGAACACATCATCGCTCACATGAAAAAATGTTGAATTGATAAGATATCCGGTCCATGATTTAACCATGACTGGGATCAACATTCATGAAGTGAAAACCCGTCTTTCCAAGTACCTTGAGATGGTTATCAAAGGGGAAAGGATACTTCGATCTCTGTAGCAGGGGTTGCGCGATCATCAACCGAAAGAAATGGATTTGCATCATCATAAAGTGCAAGGAGAGAAAACATGGACACGAATCAAACGATTTGGAATGAGAAAATCGCAAAAGATATTATCGCTCATTTGGCAAAGCGACGCATGGAAGGCAGTTACGCTGCCACGGCGGATCAGGCGCGAGAAGAGATCCTGACCATGATCCCTAAAGGGGCCACGGTGTTTCGTTGCGGCTCCATGACTGCGACAGGGATGAGTCTTTGGAATGCGATTGCCGGGCTGCTTGAAGTGAACTTGATCGACCCTTACCAGGCGGGTATCTCAAGGGAGGAGGGCCTGGAATTGAGGCGCAAGGGTCTGATGGCGGACGTGATGATCGCAAGCGCAAACGCAATCACTTTGGACGGAAGGCTTGTCAATCTCGACGGCATGGGCAACAGGGTGGCGGCCATGTCGTTCGGGCCGAAGAAGGTCATACTGGTGTTGGGCATGAACAAGGTGGCCCCTGATTTGGACTCTGCGCTTGCAAGGGTCAAACACTACGCTGCGCCGGTCAACGCGATTCGTTTTGGTGTTTCCACCCCATGCGTCGAGACCGGCTTGTGCTCGGACTGCCGGTCGGCGGAGCGCATCTGCAACATCTGGAGTATCATCGAAGGCCACATGGTCAAGGACCGCATACACGTCAAGCTGGTAGGTGAAAACCTGGGATATTAGAGATGTGTTGACGGCAATGGAGAACTCGGCTTGCTTCAGTCAATCGTCAAGGCCTGATATCAAGTGCACACAAAGCAGCCCGCCTTATCAAACCGGTGTGCCTGTTAAGCTGCTCTTTTAAGCTTTTTCTACCTCTGCCGACTTGTTTTTCTACGATCGCTGAAGGATGCTCTTTCATGAGGAGCCGCCTGAAGTATGGTTTCCCATGATCAGTTGCATTCTAAAAACCAAATAGGTCGGCTCTTTCTTACTTATTTGAGTGATTGAAATCACCGTGTCATTTTAGCTTTTTGAAAAACCTGGAAGCATCAGGCATGGGAGTCTATCTCAACATTGCAAAACGAAGAGAGTCCGGGTTAAAGCATAAAAATACCGTGGTAGCAAAGGCGGGCGGCGAGGCTCCACAGGCACTTCGAGGATTGATCGACTATTGAGATACCCCGGACGACCTCCGCCCGCCTCACCTGTCGCCCAAAGCGCAATATGGCGATGTGGCTTCTTCGTTTTTCAATTTTGGGAGGGACCCCCATGCGGAGCATCAGAAAGTATTCATTTCAAAAATCTAAAATGTCACAAATCACTTAGTTATCGTGGATTTCGTGCTTGGATTTTGGTTGCGGCTGTGATGCTCCGTGTACCAATCGATCTGCCGGCATATGCCTCGAATGACACGCACTTCCCTTGCCCTTAGAGGGTGGCGTGAGAGAAAACGCCGGATGTTCAACATCCAATGCTCGGGGTTTTGGGGATGGATAAATCCGATTTTTGTGAGCACCTTCTTAAGATGCTCGTACATGCCCTCTAATTCGAACTTATCGGCCAGTCTGGGGGAAGCCTCCTCTGGAGAGGGTGTTCGGCTCGCACACAAGAGCTCGTAGCAGACGATTATGACAGCCTGTGCGAGGTTCAGGGAGGCGAAGCGGGCCGTGGGAATCGTCTCAATGGTGTGGCAGTAGCGCAGTTGTTCATTAGAAAGGCCTTTGTCTTCCGGGCCGAAAAGGATGGCTACCTGATTGTTTTGTGCTTTGGGAACAAGGTCCAGGGCAAGACTCCGGGGATTTGTTAGTGCGGGCCGGTGAGTGCCGATGCGTGCGGTTGTTCCCACCACGTAATGAAAAGGGCCTATGGCATCGATCAGGCGATCGTAGACTTCCATTTCTTCCACAATGTCGATGGAGGTGCCGGTTGCCATCTTGAGGATGCGGGTGAGGTCGCAGTTTTCCGGTTTGACAAGGATAAGGCGCGTAATCCCCATGTTGTTCATGGCCCGGGCCGCAGCTCCGATATTTTCTGGTATCCGGGGTTCTACAAGAATAATAGCAATATTCTCCAGCATCACTTAGATTCCAACTTTTCAAATCTGAGAGATTATCTCTTAGGGAATTGGTAACACTTTGGCTTTTTTAAACTCTTCGATTCCGGATGCTTCCGGAGCACTCAGTCGAATAGAATCACATTCCGCAAAGCTTCCCCCTTTTCTACCGCTTCGATGGCTTCATTGATCCGCTCCAGTGGATAGCGAGCGGTTATGAGTTCATCCAATTTGAGACGACCGTGCTGATAGAGGTCTATCAATCGTGGAATGCCCGAACTCGGGCGGGTGGAACCCATAAAGCTGCCGAGAATCCGCTGTTCACCACGCACAAACGGATTGATCTCTAACGATGCAGTCGCCCCGGGCGCGGGGAGACCGACGAGGATGACGCTCCCTCTTCTGCGGGTTAGACCAAGGGCCTGAGACACTGCGGCTGCGCTGCCGACCGTAACAAACACGTAGTCCGCCCCGCGACCCGAGGTAAAGCCTTTGACCGCCTGTTCCACGTCTTTTTCTGCAGCCGCATTGACGGTTTGTGTGGCTCCGAAGCTGCGTGCAGCATTCAACTTTTTGTCCAAGAGATCAATCGCGATAATCGGATGTGCTCCGGCCAATACTGCACCTTGAACCGCATTGAGCCCGACACCGCCGGTTCCGATTACCACAACGCTGCTGCCGGGTTTTACTTGGGCTGTGTTGACGACGGCCCCCAGACCGGTGATGACCCCACAAGTCAGCAATGCTGCTCGATCAAAAGGCAGATTCTCGGGCACCGGCACGACTTGGGATTGATCAACGACGCAGTATTCGGCAAAGGCACCGGTCCTCAAACCCTGGTGCACCACTTCGCCACGCTTGTTGCGCAATCGGCTCTCCTTATTCAAGGCAAAACTTCCCTCGCAGAGATGGGGGAAACCAAGGGTACAATAAAAGCAACGGCCACAGGATCTCAAAAGACTCACGGCGACACGATCTCCCGGTTTTGTCAGGGTCACGCTTTCTTCGACCTCTTCAACGATACCGGCAGCTTCATGCCCAAAAACAACCGGCACGTTCGAAGACCCTTCACCCCTAAGAGCGTGAATGTCACTGTGGCAGATTGCCGTTGCGGCCAGACGAACTTTCACTTCCCCCTTCTTAGGCGGATCGATTTCCAGGTCTTCAATTTTTAGTTGTTTTCCAAATTCGTAGCAAACGGCAGCTTTCATAATAACCTCTTTGCCGGAAGCGATAGGGAGTCTTCCGGATTTTTTTCTCAATGTTGCGGCAAAAAACAAAACGCCTTGCGTCCGGCGGTTCAAGGATTCTCTTATAAATTGAGTTTGTCACTGAACCCGGTTCGGCGTCAAGCAAAACCAATGTGGAACCACAGGACCGTCGTATCGTAAGGATTAAAGTCCTTTGCAGGAGTGTATGGATAAGCTCCTTACCTTTTGTTCGAGGAGCTTGAGTGTTTTCCCCGGTCCGATGATTTTTCCCATTACCTCGTCTTCTTTTTGCCCATTGACCCGACCCGAAGTCACTTTGGTTGCATGGTCGGGTGAAGGGTTGCTTCCGACATCGCTATAAAATCATGAAGGGTCGGCTTGACACCCAATCGTGAATTCCCTATTGTCAGAACTTGGGGAAGGGACTTCTAATCCGGATTTTTCCCCCGTGCGTTTCTTACTTATTGCCTCTCATAGCTGTCACCCCCCTTGGTAAAGGTCAAAAAGCGTCATGAATAAGAAGGGCCGGCACATCTATGTTGCTGAGATTCCTCACAGTGAAAAGGGAAGCTTCTGGGTCAGCTTTGAGAGTGATCCGGACCTGAAGAAGACGAAAGCCGATATTTACGGCAAGTGCCTTCCGTGCATTCAGCATCTGTATTATCAACTCAAGGAAGGGGCGACTAAGATTGATCTCGGGAATGCCTTTTCCTGCTGGAAAGTCACGGCTGTGTTGAACGGAATCGAGGAGTGCCTTTCATTGCTTTCTGAATTTGAGAAGAGGTTCCCGGATGGTCATGTCTATGGAAAGTTCGGCACGGGCCGGCCCTTTTCAGAAAAAAGAGTTGTGGTCTTTCATACGGAAGACGAGGCTGCTTTGCAGGAGATCAAGGGACGGGTTGAAGCCTGTCTTCCGACTGTGAATCAAGACGCGGAGATCACCGTTTCCAGAGCTTGTGCCGTTCTATATGGAGAGATCCTCGGGGACTGGCGGGAATGGCAGCCTGTCACTCCCATCAAGCGTCCGGAAAAGGTAAAGCTTTTACTCGAAAGGATTAAGAAAGCCCTCTACTGGAGCGCACTTTAACCTGTCACGGCAAGCTGTGTGTTTGAACCGCTTTTAAGAGATAAGGGTAAATGTCATTTATCGAGTGCTTTTGTGACGGCACTCAAACCGGCTGCGACGTCTGTTTTATATCCCTGTAAAGCAAGCGCCTGACTGATCGCGGCGATGAAGAAAAGGATGTTTTCCGCACTTGACGAGTACCCCATTAGGCCGACCCGCCAGACCTTTCCTTTCAGAACACCAAGTCCTCCTCCGATTTCAAGATTGTAGGTATCGAGCAGGTAGCTTCGAACCTTGACATCGTCGATTCCGGCCGGGATTTTTACTGTATTTAGCGACGGCAGACGGAATTCGGGAGAAACCAGCATCTCCAGCCCCATAGCTTCCACACCGGCAACCAGAGCCTTGTGATTCAAGGTGTGTCGTTGGATTCTCTTTTCCAGACCTTCTTCCTCAATCAGACGAAGGGCCTCGAGCAGACCATAGTTCAGGGTGCTTGAGCTTGTGTGATGATAGACCCTTTCAGTTCCCCAGTACTTATCCAGAAGAGAAATATCCAGGTACCAGGAGCGCACGGGGTGCTTGCGTCGGCGCACCGATTCAACGGCCCGCTCGCTGAAGCTTACCGGTGATAGCCCGGCCGCGCATCCAATGCATTTCTGAGAGCAGCTATAAGCTGCATCTACACCCCAATCGTCAATGCGTACGTCGACGCCTCCCAGGGATGTCACCGTGTCGAGCAGGATCATTGCGCCGTGTTCCTTTGCAAGACCGGCAATCTCCGCCATGGGTTGCAGCACTCCGGTGGAGGTCTCGGCATGGACCAAACCGATCACCTTGTAGCTGTTCTTTTTCAGTTCCTTCTCAAGAGTCTCCGGATCCACCGGTTTTCCCCACTCCCCTTCGATGACGGTGAGTTTTGCTTCCTGCCTCTCCGCCATCTGCCGAATACGGTCGCCGAAATAGCCTTGCACGCAGACAAGGACGGGGTCTCCCGGTTCAATGATATTTGCCACGCAAGATTCCATCCCGGCTGTGCCGGTGCCGGGCGCGGCATTGGTTATGCGGTTCTTTGTGCGAAACACCATTCTGAGCAGGTCGCCAATCTGATCAAGAACTTTCAAATAGGCCGGATCGAGATGGCCTATCACCGGCGATGTTAACGCTTGGTACACTCTGGGGTGAATGTTCAAAGGTCCGGGACCCATCAATTTTCTCAAGGGTGCTTCGACTTGACGCGCTTGCATAGGTAAACTCCTTTCCTGAGATGGAATACTGTTTTGGAATGGGGCGACGTATCTCCTGAAGAATTCATATCCTGGTCCCGACCAAAAATCCGGGATCAAGGTTGATGATTCCGTAAAAAGTCGAAAGATGCGCATCTATCATTTCGAGCACAGGGAGAAATCTAGTTTTTTCAAAGTGTTATGCACTCAAGATTTCTCGCTTCGCTCGAAATGACATAAAAATCGGACTTTTTGCGAGTTCATCAAGGCTATGAACCCAAAAACAGGGTGCATAGTAAGCCAAAGAATCGGGAAGGTCAATCCTTATAGCTATGGGCTTAGTCTTTTGACACTTCATGGCAAGCCAGGTCCTCTATGACCTTGACCAGGGCCGAGTGGTCCCATTTCGCACCACCCCTTGCCATGCAGGCGTTAAAAAGCTCCCTGACGGCGGCAGTGGCAGGCAGGCTGACGCCGAGGCTGTGGGCTCCTGAAAGGGCCAGACTGAGATCCTTCCGATGTAGTTCGATTCGGAATCCCGGCTGAAAATTTCGCTTGATCATGCGCTCGCCGTGCACCTCCAGAACACGCGAACCGGCGAACCCACCCATCAGGGCCTCGCGCACCTTGGACGGATCGGCGCCGGCCTTGGACGCAAAAACCAGTCCTTCGGCCACCGCCTCGAGGGTTAGGGCAACGATAATCTGGTTGGTGACTTTACACGTCTGGCCGTCGCCGACACCGCCCACCAGGGTAATATTCTTACCCATTAAATCAAACAGGGGCCTTACCTTGGCAAAAACCTCTTCTTTGCCGCCGACCATGATCGTAAGCGTTGCATTTCTGGCGCCCACATCTCCTCCCGAGACCGGCGCATCCAGGTATTCACAGCCAAGCGCACGAATCCTTGCTGCGAAGGCTTTTGTCTCAATGGGTGAGATTGAGCTCATATCGACGACAATCTTGCCCGGCGAAAGGCCCTCAGCAACTCCATTTTGATCAAAAAGCACTTGTTCCACGTCCGCTGTGTCCGGGACCATGGTGATAATCACTTCTGCGTGAAAAGCTACCTCTTTGGCGTTGGCCAAAGCCACGCCTCCGGCATCCTTCAGCTCCTGAACCACACCGCTCCTTGAATACAGGAATACTTTGTGATTCCCACCGATGAGGTTGAGGGCCATGGGCTTGCCCATGATTCCGAGGCCTATAAATCCTACATTCACTGTTTCTCATCCTCCTTTTCTTGATGAAAGCCGCTTTTGCGGATTTGTAACAATTTAGCTGTTTTAAATGCTGAAGTCGGCAGCTGTGAGCATGGGGGTCCCTCTTAAAACTCAAAAACGAATAAGCCACATCGCGGTATTATGCTTCGGGCAACGGGTGAAGCGGGCGGAGGTCTTCCGGGGTATCGCCGAAAGAGTTCGATCCTCGAAGTTTCCGTGAAGCCTCGCCGCCCGCCTTTGCTACCCCTG
>JAFGDM010000286.1 GCA_016932115.1 Deltaproteobacteria bacterium
CGCCTGGTCGATGAGGCAGCAAAGGGAAATGTTTTTATCATTGCCAAGGCAGGAAAGCCGATGGTCAAGGTCTTGCCGCTATCCGAAGGGGAATTGAAAGGGGCTGAAAAATTAGGGTTCATGTCCGGTGAGATCTCAGTGCCGGATGATTTTGATTCCCTTGCGGCAGAGGAGACGATCAGGCTTTTTGAAGGGAAGTCCTCATGAAACTCCTGCTGGATACACACATTGTCCTGTGGGCTGCGGGGCAGCCGGAAAAGTTCTCCGAATCAGCTCGGACACTGTTGACAGCGCCCCAGAACATCCTTTTTTTCAGCGCGGCCAGTATCTGGGAGATTGTAATCAAACGTGGACTGGGACGGGATGATTTCAAGGTGGACCCACACCGCTTGAGAAAGATGCTTGTCACGCACGGATACACCGAGCTCCCTGTCACAGCTGAGCATGCCTTGAAGGTCGAGACGCTGCCCATGCTTCACAAAGACCCTTTTGACCGTTTGCTGCTGGCCCAGGTCCGTGCGGAAGGGATGCTGTTGCTCACGATCGATGCCTCTATTCTCCAATATGAGGAATCTACGCTGGCTGTCTCACAATTATAAAATATGTCATTGATTTCCGTCTTATTCCTGAGAGTCAATCTCACAATGACGATATTTTTCCCCCAAGTGGTTTAATTACCTCGCGGCTTGCCGTGAGGTGTCATTCCGGAGGACCGAGCTGCAAGCCCAATTGGCTGCAAATAAAAAATACGATTTCCCTTACTACTGGGCGCGTTGCGTGTGATTGTGATGTGATGTTGTGATGTGATTGTGTGATTGTTGTTGTGATAAGAAGTCGCTTTCAGATGGGAGGAGTATAGGAGAATCCGTTATCGGAAGGGGGGACCTGCGACTCCGAACAATCGATATGGGGCTTGGTGTGAAGGGGCTGCGTCTTGGTCATCCGGGGAGGGGGTCTGGGATTCACTTCCCATAATCCCAGGTGTTTGAGGACTTGTCCGCCTCTGGAGGATCTTTTTTATGACGTCCTGATCCTCAATCACGCTGATGACTTTCATTGTTCCGGAACATTTCGGGCAAGTCAGGGGGACCATTTCGTATATGTTCTGAATCAGCCTTGCCCAATTTTTCCGGCGCTCTCTTGATGATTCGTCTGATTCCAGAATCGTGGGAATCAGTTCATCCAAGTTTTGTCTTTTCCGCTTTCCCCGCCTGACATTGCTGTAATATCCATAATACCTGACCATCTGCTCCCCCTTGTTTGGAACATGGGAGCACATTGCGGCCAGCCCATCATCATATCGACCAGATCTTCCCTGATCTTCTTTCTGGAAAGGAGCATTTTGAAGACCTTGTGTCAGATGGGCGCCCTTCCGGGAGTTAAGCGGAGGCCGAGATCGATATCCCCTGTTTCAAAAGCGCTGTGAAGAGCCCATAAAAAACGTGGCCGATGTCTACACGCCTCTCTTTGACGACATCGTTCACATTTTCGGCGGCAAGCAGGTCGACAAACAATTCAAATCCGATATCTCCGTGGCGCTGTATCCTCTTCCTAAGTTTCCGGTGATGATTTACTACTGGCTTCCGGAAGACGGCATGGACTCCATCACATTTTCTTCGATCAAAGAGCCGATCGAAACCTTGACATCGGCTCGATTTTCACGCTTGATATCGAACTGGCCCAAATGTTCACGTAGATCGCCTTGAGGCACGGCTTTGATGCGAGGACTTAAGGAAATGAACATGGTCAACACCTCAAGCTCTGGAGGCAGTGAAATGGAAACCGACCCTGGAAATTGGCCGGAAATACAACTCAGACCCGTGGGCCTCGTGCGAAGCCAAATCAAAACGCCCATGCTGCACGCCGGTGAAGCCGGCATCGAGCTGAGCGAACGAATGGAAAAGGCCCGGGAGAATCATCAAAAGGTCATGAATGCCGTTTGCGAACTAATCATCTTCCCCCAATGGGAAGAACTTCTTGAAGGCATCGAGGGCTTTTCCAACATCCTCGTTTTATACTGGCCCCATCTGATTGATCCGGAGCGACGGAACCTCAAAACCGTGCATCCCATGGGGCGAAAGGACCTGCCCCAACAGGGCGTTTTTGCAACCTGCAGCCCGGCCCGGCCCAACCCCGTTCTTGTTTCGGTCGTCTCTCTTCTGGGGCGAAGCGGAAACGTCCTCAAAGTAAAGGGGCTGGATGCCGTGGACGGCAGTCCCATTATAGACATCAAGCCCTATGTTCAAGCTCATTGCGGGATGGATCGTGCAACCGTTCCGCCATGGATGCAGCAGATCCACAAAGACCTCGGAGTCGATATTTTTTAGACGGATAGAAATGGGTTATAACATGAGGGTCATTGATTCGCAGCGCACAGAAAGCTAAAGCAACTGAGGACAAGTTGTCCCCTTCCCTTTGACTCGGTGCGCCTTCGCCGGCGTCTCACTTCTCGCAATACCCTGACATCCTCCCGGTGCCGGGGGTGGTCGATGCGGCTTTTGATGCGCATGAGACCATTCAGGTCAATCCAGTTGGCACTGGCTTTGCCATATTTTCCACGAATGCGGTTTTTCCAGGCCGTAGCAAATCGGGCGCCTTTCAATGCGCGCAACAGGTCTATGCGATCTGGGGCGAGACCCAACTGGAGGATCTCCTCCACGGCATCCGGATTCAGAAAATGTGGACTGCCGAATTCGGCGAGTGCGGCATTGGCGCGTTTGAGATTGTCGAGACTGGGATCAATCCATAAGTCCATATCTTTTGTGTAGCGTGGTTTTGCATGATAGATGAAAGCAAGGCCACCGATAATCAGATATCTGACGCGGTGCTTACCGAGTATCTGCAGCAGGTCTTCAAAATCCTGGATGGTCTCCACAGGTGCTAGCGGTCCTTTCCTGCAAGTTTCTCCTTCGACAATCGCGCTTTCATGACTTTGTCCACGTCCCTGCGTATCGCAACAAATGCGGACAATCGCTCCTCAGGCGACTGGCTTTGCCAGAAATCGAGATCCCAGGCTTCAGCTTCCTCAAAGTTGGCCGCACGATTCACCACCATTTTTGATCTGCGAATGGCAGCCCTTTCTTTTATTCCCATCCTCACGATTCCTTTCGGTGAAAAAGTTGCACTTAATCCGAATTATAGGAAGTATGTGCTTGATGTGTCAACGAATATGACACCTAAGAAAAGAATCTGTGCGCTTTCTTTTATCACAAAAGTGAGTCATCTCGATCAAAGCAGCGGCAGATCTATAAAGGATGGATGATTCCTGTCTCTCAGCAATTGGACCACCGGCGCCGGATCAATGACCGGCGTATCGAAGTTATCCGCATCGGCAAAGGCAATGGCCACACGGATGCGCCTGCCCTTAGAAAACAGATAGGCGGTCGGCAAGAGGTCAAACACCAGTTCCATTGGCTTCCCTGAAGGGATTGCCTGGAGCTCGCTTTTATAATGATTGTGCCAGGGCAGACCAAGATTCTCAAAGGAGGCCTTTCCCAGTGCTCGATGAGAGGCCCTAAGATTCCCTTCGGTCACATAGGTCGAGTTCCCATCCTCATCCACCTCTTCAAGATAGACGAACAAATCCAGATCAGGGGCATCCGTGCGCAACCAGATGCGCACAACTGGGTGCCCGATGACCTGCACGGGCGACTCTAGCGGCGCCGTGGTGTAGATCAGCGCTTTGGCGTCATTTGAGCGCATATTGGAATACTTGTGGCTCCAGTTGACGGCGGTCCACCTTGAAAGGTTCCCGGTTGTGGTGGAGTAGTCCACGCGATAGGTATCGAAGGTCGCAGAAGAGGAAGGCGGCTCAGGTTGAAGGGTGGGGCCGAAATAGAAGGCCCTCCTTTCCACGTTTTTCACCGGCCACGAATCCGCCCTCCGCCACGCCTCCTTAGTGGCCTCGCCCAGAAGGTAGTAGTGAATGGGAAGTTCATCCATGATGCCGTTGTGGATCCCCTTGAGCCAATAGTCAAACCACCGATGGGCTTCCACTCCGAAGTCAAGATCAGAATGCTTTTTCTCTATTTCGCTATGCCCCAGGGGACGGACGAACAGACGCTTGGGTACTGAGAGATTGGCATAGAGCTGGAACATGTCGCGGACGAACAGGTCGTACCACCCGGCCACCATGTATGTGGGAACACGAGCCTGGTTCACCCGATTCATGAAGGAAGGATGAGCCATGGAATCCAGCCAAACCTTATATCCTTCAGAACTGGTGCTGTCCCGATATCGGAATTGTTTGAACACCTCCGTGAATTTCTCCCCCACGGTTGCATCGCCGCGCTCTGCACGGGCTTGGGCGAGCAACTGCCCGTCCTGATCCTGATCGACAGGGGTGATGACATTCGAGTTGAGAAATCGTTGCGACCAGGTGAATAAGTTACCGAAGCCTTTATTATAAACCCCGCCGGGATAGAGAGACCCTGTGTAGTTATCCAGCCAGGTTGAGGCGGGGAAGATGGCCTTCAAGTGGGGGTTGCCGGTGCTTGCAGCGGAAAACTGGATTTGCCCCTGCCATGAGTCGCCGTACATACCGATGTTGCCGTCGCACCATTTCTGACTCGCGATCCAGTTAAGGATTTCGTCGACTTCCCTGGCTCCTGCCTCAAAGGACGGATTCAATTTCCCAAAGGACGCGCCTGTCCCAGCCCGTTCGACAACGATGACGGCATAACCGTGCTTGACCATGTTTTCGAGCCACCGGGTTCTGAAGAGGGGATCCATGAAGCGGCCTTGGTCTGAAATCCAGTACCGGATTCTAAGCATCGCCCTTTCTTTCCAGCCCAGATCATAAAGGCCCGCAATGATGTTCTTTCCATCTCTGTCAAAGATCGTGAGGGTGCGCAGATAAGGCGTGTATTTCAAGAGAACGGGCAGGCGCCCGCCGGCGGGAATCCCTTTCTTCATTGGGAGAATGAGGTCATAGGCCAGCCTTGTTCCGTTGGACAACATCAGATAATCGCAAGTGCGTCTGGCGTCGTCATACGTGGCCTCACTGTAGCCTTCATATTTTCCAAAGGCCGAGACTTTTTCCCGGGCAACGCTTCTTTTGTAAAACAAGCAGACCCCTATCAGGAGGACGATCAGAATGAGGGCGACTGCAAACTTCATGTTGATGAACATGTTCATCTCTCCTGCCTCCACACAAAACTCATTGAACTGGCCCGCAGCAAACTGCGGGGAATGCATCCAAAGACATTCAAGCCGTTTCGATCCATGCGGAATGGTCGACCAGGCCGAACTCCGCCAGGGTCTGTAACAGGCGAAGACCAAGCGCGGTTCCGTTTTCCTCAAGCTGTTCCAAATCCCAATGAAGGTGCAAGGTCCAATCGGTTTCACACGTGGCGTGACGGTAAAGCCTTGCTTCTGTCAGCCCGGGTGAACCGTTCTTGAGCAGGCCTGACAAAAATCCTTTCAGCGATTCGGGAACCTCTCCTGCTGTACGCAGCTTTATGATCTCGATCCATTTCATCCCTTTGCTCTCCGTCAGTTCAGCTTCTTGACGATCTTTTGTGCTTCAACCGTGCCAAATGGATAAATTTCATAATATCAATTGGTTATCAGGAGTGAGATTAAGCAAGTTGTAAATATTCGCAAAAGGAGTTGCTGTATTTTGCAATTCGGTTCAAAATTGCAAAATACAGCATGAAACCTTCCTTGGCAGATTTCATCATTGGAGCGGGCCATGACTATCGACGAAAATGATTTCTTCCGAAATGCCACCATGAGGATTTGTAGCTCCTTGGATCTGGAAATCGCTATGTGGCGGGCCATGCAGTTTCTCAAGGATTTCATTCCTGCCGACGAAATGTACCTGCATCTTTATGACAAGGGTCTTGGTGCTATGCGGACAATAGCCGGAGCAACGCTTTCCGAAGGAAGAAAGATGGACCGCATCACTCCCCTTCCGCAAAAAGTGAGGGCCAGAATCGAGGAATTTACAGGCATAAGTGTCATCAACCAGCCTGAACTGGAGGCGGGCTTTCAATTCATGCTGGGTTATTATGGAAGACCGGATACGTCGGCGTTGGTCCAGCTTCTGGAGGTGGAAGGTCAAAAGCTCGGAGCCCTCGTTCTCCTGGCGCAAGGATGCGATAAATTCTCAGAGACTCATGCCAGGCTGTTCTCTCTTGTCAAAGAGCCTTTTGCCATAGCCCTTTCCAACACGCTCACGCATCAAGAGGTGCTGAGGTTAAAGGACCTGCTGGCCGATGATAACCGGTATCTCCATCGGGAGCTTCTGCATTTGTCCGGGGACGAAATCGTGGGCAGCGAGTTTGGTCTGAAGACAGTCATGAACATGGTCCGCCAGGTGGCGCCTTTGAACAGCCCGGTTTTGCTCCTGGGAGAAACGGGCGTAGGCAAGGATGTGATTGCCAATGCGATCCACTACTCATCTCCTCGCAAGGACAGCCCCTTCGTGAAGGTGAACTGCGGGGCTATTCCTGAAACCCTTCTGGACAGCGAGCTCTTCGGCCATGAAAAGGGGGCGTTTACAGGTGCCCTGTCCCAAAAAAGAGGCCGATTTGAGCGGGCGGACCAGGGGACGATCTTTCTGGACGAGATCGGCGAACTGCCTCCTCAGGCGCAAATCAGGATGCTGCGGGTGCTTCAATACAAAGAATTGGAGAGAGTAGGAGGAACCCATCCCATCTCCATGGACATCCGGCTCATTGCGGCCACGAATCGCAACCTGGAAGAGATGGTCAAAGAAAAGCACTTCCGCGAGGATCTCTGGTTCCGCCTCAATGTATTTCCAATCCGGATTCCTTCACTGAGGGAGAGAAGGGAGGACATCCCTGCTCTGGTTCATCACTTCGTGAAGCGTAAAACACGGGAACTGAAGCTGCCCAATTCCCCTGCCCTGGCAAGGGGAGCCATTGACCGCCTCACGGCTTACGATTGGCCCGGGAATGTGCGGGAACTGGAAAATCTGGTGGAAAGGGCGCTCATTCTGAGCCAAGGATCGCCGTTGACTTTTGATGATCTGTCCAGAGGCAAAGAGAAAAGCAGTGTTTCATCTCCCGCGGGACAAGAGGGCAAGGCCTTGAACCTCGATGCGGTTGTCTCCGACCACATTCGAAAGGTTCTCGAAATGGCGAACGGCAGGGTGCACGGAAAAGGCGGTGCCGCCGAGTTGCTTGGGATGAACCCGAGTACCCTCAGGTACAGAATGGATCAACTGGGCGTTCCCTATGGCCGGAAATCAGCGCGGTGAACCGACCCTTGTCTTTGTCATGGGCTCCGCTTCGAGACGGCATTGAAAAAGTCACGAGGGGTGCAAATCCGAAGACTCCGGATCTTCTTCCCAAAATACGTACCGAAATGGGTGACGTCGCCGGTGTGTGATAAGAAGTCGCTTTCAGATGGGAGGAGTATAAGGGGAATCCGCCGTTGTCTGTCAAGGGAGAACCTGGCACAGGATGTTGAGGACTGGAGGATTGCGGTGGACGAGGGCTTCCGAGCTGGTATGGTGTGTCATGAGAGCAAGGGAGGGGCGAGCCTCACCCTGCATGCCGCATATCGGTTTTGATTTCAGACAGAGAGATCCGCAGGATATTCCAGGTCCACAATAAAGCCAAAATTGAAAACAGGAAGCTGGGAAAAGGAACATTCGATGATTAATCCGGCCATCCTCGTTTTTCTGGTCGCTTTGCTTTGGGCCGGGTTATTGGTATTTCTCCAGGTTCTGATTACATACTCAACTGTTGTGCGGCGAGGAGCAATGTCCGATTCAAGGTTAGCCCAAGGTTTCTGGAACCTCAGGACCGCCTGATTCGTATCGATTGTTTAATGGCAAGGAGGTTCTTAAAATGGGGTCAAGTCTGCTCTTGACTCACCATTAAATCCATTTTCAATTTCGCGATCCGTTTTCTGAAAGCGCGGTCGGTGCTGGC